>NZ_JBXWRJ010000011.1:0-158304 GCF_059612845.1 Ruegeria sp. YKSE079
CTCGGTTGACGCCATGGGCGGGGACGCGGGTCCTTCGGTCGTTGTGGCGGGCATCTCGATTTCGGCCAAGAAGAATCCGGAAATCGGATTCATCCTGCACGGCCCGGAAGAGCAGCTGCGCAAACTGGTTGCCAAACGGCGTGTCCTCGAGGGACGCGTCGTTTTTCGTGATTGTACCGATGTCGTCACGATGGAGGACAAGCCAAGCCAGGTTGTGCGCAACGGCAAGCAAACCTCGATGTGGTCAGCGCTCGACTCGGTTCGCGAGGGCGAAGCACATGGCGCCGTGTCCTGCGGCAATACCGGTGCGCTCATGGCCCTGTCCATGATGCGGCTGCGCAAACTGCCCGGTGTGAACAGGCCTGCCATCGCGATTCTGTTTCCGTCGCGAAACCCGCAGGGGTTCAACGTCATGCTCGACGTGGGCGCGGATGTTAGGGCGGACGCCAAGGATCTGTTGCAATTCGCGCTCATGGGCGCCTCTTACGCCCGCAACGGCATGCGCCTGTCACGCCCCCGGATCGGACTGCTGAACGTCGGCACCGAAGAGCACAAGGGCCGCGCCGAGTTAAAAGAAGCGCATGGCCTGATCGCAGAGTTTGCCGAGCAGGCAAATTTTGAATTCGCCGGTTTTGTCGAAGGCAGCGATATCACCGGCAAACGGGCCGATGTGATCGTCACTGACGGCTTTACCGGCAACGTGGCGATCAAGACCGGCGAAGGAACGGCCAGTCTGATCGGCGATCTCTTGAAAGAAGCGTTCAAATACTCTCCGCTGTCCCGTCTGGCGTCAGTTCTGGCGATCACGTCACTGCAGCGGTTGAAGAAAAGAATCGACCCGCGCCGCGTCAACGGCGGCGTGTTCCTGGGTCTGAACGGAACAGTCGTAAAATCTCATGGCGGTGCGGATGCGACGGGTGTTTCCGCAGCGGTGAAACTTGCGTTCACGCTGGCAAAGTCCGGATTCTCGGAAAAACTGGCGGCTCGGGTTGCAACAACCTCGGAGCTTGCTCAAGATGACGGTCAGGCAGCATCGCAGGCTGGACAATAACAAAAGGCGGTAACCGGGCATGGCAAGCCGAGCAGTAGTAGTAGGTGTCGGGCATTATTTGCCGGAACGCGTGGTCCCAAATTCGGAATTCGAAGTGACACTGGACACGTCGGACGAGTGGATTCGCACCCGCTCGGGGATCGAGCGCCGTCATTTTGCCGCCGAAGGCGAAACCACGTCGGATCTGGCGACTTGCGCAGCCGAGGCCGCATTGAAGGATGCGGGACTGACCGCTGAAGATATCGATGCCATAGTACTCGCCACGTCGACCGCCGACCTGACCTTTCCATCCGCAGCGACCATGGTGCAGGCCCGTCTGGGTATGACCAGGGGATTTGCCTTTGATGTCCAAGCCGTCTGCGCAGGTTTTGTCTATGCGCTCAGCAATGCGAACGCGCTGATCCTGTCGGGGCAAGCCAAACGCGTGATGGTCATCGGAGCCGAAACGTTTTCGCGAATCATGGATTGGACCGATCGTTCGACTTGCGTTCTGTTTGGTGACGGCGCCGGGGCAGTGATCCTTGAATCACAAGAAGGTGAAGGCACAGCAAAAGACCGGGGCATCTTGTCGACGGATCTCAACTCGGACGGACGGTACAAGGATCTGCTTTATGTCGACGGCGGAGTTGCAACACAAAACACCGGCTATCTACGCATGCAAGGCAACCAGGTGTTTCGCCACGCGGTGGATAAGCTGGCCAAAACCGCAGAAACCGCATTGGGCAAAGCTGGCTTGAGCAGCGCGGATGTAGACTGGATCGTGCCGCATCAGGCCAATATTCGCATCATTCAGGGCACCGCAAAGAAAATGGGCCTTCCAATGGAACGGGTTGTCGTCACGGTGCAGGATCACGGAAATACGTCGGCAGCATCCATCCCTCTGGCCCTATCCGTTGGTAAGCAGCGCGGACAAATCAAACCGGGTGATTTGATCGTAACCGAAGCAATCGGGGGAGGCCTTGCCTGGGGCGCCGTCGTCCTAAGATGGTAACAGGCGCGATAGCGCTTACACAGCCGCCCGCAATTCATTGATATTGACAGCGAATTTACCCTCCCCCTATGCTTTGCCAACAACAGGGGAAATGGCATGAGTGACAAAACACTGACTCGGATGGATCTGAGCGAGGCTGTCTTTCGCGAAGTCGGACTGTCGCGCAACGAAAGTGCACAGTTGGTCGAAAGCGTACTGGACCATATGTCTGACGCATTGGTGCGGGGCGAACAGGTCAAGATTTCGTCTTTCGGTACTTTCAGCGTTCGCGACAAGACCGCTCGCATTGGCCGTAACCCCAAAACCGGAGAAGAAGTTCCGATCCAGCCACGACGCGTGCTGACATTCCGTCCCTCGCATCTGATGAAAGACCGCGTCGCCGCCGGAAACCGCAAATAACTTCGGGATCGAGAGGACATGAGCAAATCTCCCGACGCATTTCGCACCATAAGCGAAGTTGCGGATTGGTTGGGGGTACAAGCCCACGTCCTGCGCTTTTGGGAAAGTCGCTTTTCTCAGGTCAAGCCAGTCAAGCGGGCTGGGGGACGACGCTATTACCGCCCCAATGATATGCAGTTGCTCGGTGGGATAAAACGGCTGCTGCACGATGACGGCCTGACAATCAAAGGGGTTCAGCGCATTTTGCGTGAAGAAGGAGTCGCCCATGTCGCACGATTGTCGCAAAGCCTGGATGAACCGGCGGTTCAACAGGCCTCGGCCAAGGGCAACGTAATACCCTTCATGGAACATGCGGACACCCGTCCGACGGCCACGCAAATGGACATGGACCTTGGGGACCCTCCCGCACCACGGCCTCCCCTCGGGAGCAATGCGTCGACCGGGCTTGCAGGTGAATTCAAGACTGAGGACGATACCCCAAAAGTTGCGGTTCATAGCGAGATCGAATCTGATGGCACGGAATCGGGAGTTCTGGCAAAACTTTGGTCGATCGATCGGTTTGACAAGAAAAAACTGGTCCTGATTGCTCCACTCGCGCGTGATCTGAGGGCATGGCTGGATAAGGTCGACAATCAGGCAGCGGGATAAGAAAAAGGCAATGTTTTTCTCTTGCTCCTGCCGGGAAAACCATTATGAACACCCCAACGTCGGGCTATGGCGCAGCCTGGTAGCGCGTCCGTCTGGGGGACGGAAGGTCGCAGGTTCGAGTCCTGCTAGCCCGACCAAATCACACCGACGTACCATATCCGCAGGCCAGAACATCTGGCCCACAGGGGGATCGGCATGACAGGCGTATGCCCGAACCAGCAAATCGAGCAGATGATCGAACGCGGCCAGATTGCCGCAACACACCCGATCCTGGCGGCGCAAGTGCAGCCAGCAAGTCTTGATCTACGTTTAGGAATAGTTGCTTACCGTGTCCGCGCCTCGTTTCTGGCGGGCGAAGGCAACACGGTCCAAGACCGGCTTGAAGAATTCGAGATGCACCGCATCGACATCAGCGATGGCGCGGTTTTGGAAAAGGGCTGCGTCTATCTGGTGCCGCTGATGGAATCGCTCGCCCTGCCCCCGGACATGAATGCGGTTGCAAATGCCAAGAGTTCTACCGGGCGACTTGATCTGCTGACACGAACCATCACCGACAGCGGCACCGAGTTTGACCGGATTGCATCGGGTTATGTCGGACCGCTCTATGCTGAAATCTGCCCCCGATCTTTCTCGGTTCTGGTACGTCCCGGGATGCGGCTCAACCAGATCCGGTTCCGTCAGGGTCAGGCGATCTTGTCTGATACCGATCTAAGGACGGTGCACGCCAAAACTCCGCTGGTGGATGGCCCTGCGGTTATTCAGGACGGACTTGGGTTTTCCGTTGACCTGCGTCTACCCAACACTGATTTGGTGGGCTATCGCGCCAAACCGCATACCGGGGTTATCGATTTAGATCGAATCGGTGCCTATGAGCCGTTGGAATACTGGGAAGAAGTGCGCAGCAAGGATGGGCGCATCATTCTTGATCCCGGCGCGTTCTATATTCTCGTCAGCCGCGAGGCGGTTCACATTCCCCCGATGTATGCCGCTGAAATGGCTCCCTATCTCGCCATGGTCGGCGAGTTCCGGGTGCACTATGCGGGTTTCTTCGACCCCGGTTTTGGACATGCGGCCGCTGGCGGTGCGGGATCACGCGGGGTGCTGGAAGTGAGATGCCACGAAGCGCCCTTTGTGTTGGAGCACGGTCAGGTTGTAGGTCGCCTAGTTTATGAACAAATGGCCGAGTTGCCGACCCAGTTGTATGGCGCGGGCATCGCGTCGAACTATCAGGGTCAAGGCCTAAAGCTGTCAAAGCACTTTAAGGCGCCGTTGTAACCTACTACGTTGACTTAAAAACGTATAAACTTCCGCATCTGGCGCGAAATGCGTTGTGCCTGTCGAAATTTCTGTTTTTGATCTCGCGAGAGCTTTTGTCTCGGCTGCGTCTTTTCAGCCGAGGTGGCTTGGTCATCCAATCTGCGGGTCGCGGCGAAATCGACCCCAGTGTCGACGCCACGCTTTAGCAAGTGGCGTATAGCCTCTCGTACAATCCGGTCAATCAACCTGTTCAGGTTCATGTCATTCCTCTTCGAAGAGTTCGGACTGCCCGTCCTCACCTTCTACTTCGTCCCGCCCTTCGCCTATGGGCATCGCTCCGGGTGGTGGACGATTTTCCAACAATCCAGCGGCGCGCAGTTCTTTCAGGCCCGGAAGATCGCGGGCGCTTTCAAGGCCGAAATGGTCCAGAAACTGGGGGGTCACCACAAATGTCACGGGACGACCCGGCGTCATACGCCGCCGGCCCAACCTGATCCATTCCATTTCCAGCAACTGGTCGATTGTTCCGCGCGAGACAGAGACACCGCGAATTTCCTCGATTTCGGCGCGGGTACAGGGTTGGTGATAGGCGATGATCGCCAGCATCTCGATCGCCGCGCGGCTAAGCTTGCGTGTCTCAACCGTTTCCTTCTGCATCAGAAAGCCCAGATCGGGGGCAGTTCGAATAGCCCAGGCCTCACCCACCTGAACCACGCGTACACCCCGTCCTTCGTAACGCTTTTTCAGTAACTCCAGGGCCTGGCTGGCATTACTTCCATGCGGCATCCGGGCTTCGAGATCGGCAATACTGACTGGTTCGGCGCTGGCAAAAAGCACCGCTTCGACCATACGTTCCTGTTCAGCCAAAGGAGGGGCATCGAACAGGTTCCCCGAAGTGTCATTCTGGGTCGCGTCAGTCACGTCGCTCTGTCCTCTTGCGCAATTGGATTGGGGCGAAGGTATCACTTTGGCGGATTTCCATATGCCCTTCCTTAACCAGTTCCAGAGAGGCGGCAAAGGTTGCCGCCGTTGCCGATCGGCGACGCATCGGGTCGGCGTTCCAACCGTTTGGTAAATAGCTGGCCATGTCCGTCCATGTGCCGGCAAAACCGATCAGCGGACGCATACGCTCCAACGCTTGTTCCATCGTGAACACCGCGTCGCGATCCATGACGAATGGGCGGAACTCATCACGGGTGCGAATGCGAGCATAGCCCTGCATCAGATCAAGCAGCGTCGCCGAATAACTGACCGTGCGGATACGTGTGACATCTTCACCCTGGCCGCGCCTGAAAAAGTCTCGTCCCAACTGGTCCCGGGCCATCAGCCGCGCAGCCACATCGCGCATCGCTTGCAAACGTTCAAGCTGGAACGCGAGATGGGCGGCCAGTTCCTCGCCCGACGGGCCTTCTTCATCAGGATCCGGGGGCAGTAGTAGCCGTGACTTCAGAAAGGCTAGCCATGCCGCCATCACGAGATAATCTGCGGCCAATTCAATTCGCAGTGCGCGGGCACGCTCCACGAAGGCCAGATATTGATGCGCCAACGCCAGAACCGAAATCTTGCGCAGATCTACCTTTTGCGTTCGCGACAAAGTCAGCAGCACGTCGAGTGGGCCTTCGAAGCCGTCGACATCAACGATCAACGCCTCGGCCGCCAAGCGATCCGTGACCGAGATCGTATCTTCGGTAAAAAGGTTATCCGACATACACCTGCCCGCCCATGAGGCGAGATAGTTCCGCCTCGGCGGCGTCGATGTCAAGTTCCTGCGGTGACTTGCGCATCGCTAGCGCCTGTTCGGCACGTTTTTGTGCGGCCTCCGTCATCTCTCCGGCGGCTTCCATCACCGCTGTACGTTCCGCGAGGGTTCCATTGCAGTGCAAAACCACATCACATCCGGCAAGGATCGCACGCCGGGACAAATTGCCCAACGAGCCATTGAGAGCCTTCATCGAGATATCGTCGGTCATGATCAACCCGCCGAAACCGATCTTTTGGCGAATAACCTCCATCATACGTGGCGAAATGGTCGCCGGCTCGTTGTCGATACGGTCATAGACCAGATGTGCAGTCATCCCCATCGGTAGATCGTTTAGCGCGCGGAAGGACGCGAAATCGGTTTGTTCAAGCTCTTCCAATGTCCGGCCTACATGGGGTAGGTCGAAATGGCTGTCCAAGGTCGCCCGGCCATGTCCAGGGATGTGTTTGACCACAGGCAACACGCCACCATCAAGATGGCCCTGCGCCACTGCGCGACCCAATCTCGATACGGTATCGGCATCGCGGCCATAGCAACGATTGAGCAGAAAAGAGTGTGTTTCAGGCTGTGCCACATCGACCATTGGCGCGCAGTTGCTGTCGATACCCAAGCCCATCAACTCGTGGGCGATCAGACGGTACCGCAGGTACATCGCGCGTTCCGCGTTATCTCCTGCCCGATCGGCATGATCCAGTGGCGGCAACCACTCCCGCGCAAGAGGCGCATGCAATCGCTGCACCCGACCACCTTCCTGATCGATGGTGATCGGGCAATCACGCCCCACTGCGTCGCGGAAATCACTGCACAAGGCACGGACTTGGTCTGCAGTATCAATATTGCGGGCAAACAAAATGAACCCGAACGGGTTCAGTTTGCGAAACCGCTCTTTTTCCTCAACCGTCAGGCGAAGACCTTCGGCATCGGTAATCGTGGCCCCGAATCTCACCGCACGGAAACCGGGATACAATCAGCCCCCTGTGCCACCAATGCCGCACAGAACTGACGTGAATCACTCAGATCCTCAAACCCCATTGCGCGAAGACGATAGAATGTCCGCCCGCCGCTCGAGGTTTTTTGAATAACCCTTTGCTTTCCATCCATATAGTCGCCGAAACGACCAAAAAGCCGGTCCCATTCAACCTGAGCAACTTCGGCGCTTTCATAAGCGCCAAGCTGTGCAAGTCGTGTTCCAACTGCCAAGGTATCGGGATCAACATCCAGACCTGCGGCGGCTTTGACCGCCGCGTTGATGGCGGCCTGGGTATCGCTGCTCAGCTCGGTCCCGCTTGGCGTGGCCCGCGCAGGCCGACGGATCGGTCGAAGAGATTTGCGCACGCCTGGCTCACTAAGCAGAGCGTTGTCGGGCTGGCTCGCGATCAGATCGGCAGGATCGATGGCCGGTTCCTCATCGGGCAGTTCGAGAGCGGCGAGTTGCAACTCGTCCTGTTCCAGTGCTTCCACCGGGTCTTCGTTGGTGCCCGACAACTCTGCAACCAAAGAATCGACAGTGTCCTGCCGCAGGTCAGCGGCTTCCTGATCAGAGATTTCTTCTTCGACCACCAGTACGGCGGGCGTGGGCTTCAGCAAGCCCATCGGCGCGTCTTCATCGACGAGCGAAACTGGTTTTGGAGCCAGGATGAGACGATCGGCAGGAGGCGCCGCGGACCCCTGCGCCGCAACTGTGTTGACCGCCAATCCCTGATGATCCGCCGGAGTGCCGCCCGGACTTTCGGGCTGGATTCGCATTGGCCCCTCAATCGCACGCACGACCGGAACGCCGCTGACATCACGCATCACCAGTTTGTAACCCCAGATGCTGATACCTGCGACCAGCGCCAGCGAGGCAACGGCACCAAGAACACTGACCATCCGGCCAAAACCGCCCGACGGCGGGAGAGCGTCCGAGAAATCGGAAATGTCCTGATAATCCGGATATTCCTCATCACCCGGAGAATGCATCTGATCCGTATGATACTCGTTCGCGGGGCCTGACAGCCCCGACTGATAGTAACTCGCCATATCCGCCTCACTGCCCGCATGCATCCAGCTCGGACGCGCGGGTCATTTCTTGCCTTGCTCCTCGGGCCGGCGGTTCGGGTGATATTGATTATCGCATCTCCTGCGCCGGCTTGACCCCAAGAATACCCAAGCCAGCCGAAATCACAACCGCAACGGCACGCGCCAAGGCTATTTTCGACTGGCTTGTGGCCACATCGCCATCCTGAAGGAAACGCAGCGAAGTTTCTTCGTTGCCCCGATTCCAGAGTGCATGAAAATCTCCTGCGAGTTCATAGAGATAGAACGCAATCCGATGCGGTTCATTCGTTCGCGCGGCAACTTCCACCAGACGTGGCCATTCGGCCATCTTTCTGGCCACTGCGAGCTCAGCCTCGTGATCGACCCGGGTCAAATCAGCAGCGACAAGTGTCGGAATGTCAGCCTGGATACCGGCCTCTTCGGCGCGGCGCAGTACGCTCATGATACGAGCATGAGCGTACTGAACATAAAACACTGGGTTCTCGCGGCTTTGTTCCAGCACCTTGTCGAAATCGAAATCCAAGGGAGCGTCATTCTTACGTGTCAGCATCACGAAACGGGTCACATCCGGGCCAACTTGATCTACAACGTCGCGCAACGTGACAAAATTCCCGGCCCGCTTTGACATTTTGAATGGCTCGCCATTCTTCCAAAGCTTCACCAGTTGGGTCAACTTGATATCAAGCGACACCTTGCCATCGGACAGGGCCGACACTGCAGCCTTCATCCGCTTCACATAACCTCCGTGGTCGGCGCCAAAGACATCGATCAGAGCGTCATAGCCGCGCGTAACCTTGTCATAGTGATAGGCGATATCCGGGGCGAAATATGTCCAGCTGCCATCCGATTTCTTGACAGGGCGGTCCACATCATCGCCATGCTCAGTAGATTTGAACAGAGTCTGTTCGCGTGGTTCCCAGTCCTCGGGTTTTTTTCCCTTTGGCGGTTCCAGTACACCTTCGTAGATCAGCCCTTTGCTGTCCAGCGACTCCAACGCCGCCTCGATCCGACCGGTGCCGTAAAGAGATTTCTCCGAGAAGAATACGTCCATCTCGACGCCGAGTTCTTTCAAATCGGCGCGGATCAGATCCATCATCGCATCGGTCGCGAAGTTTCGGATATCCTCCAGCCACTCAGATTCCGGACGATCAATCAGGCTGTCGCCATATTTGTCTTTGAGTGCCTCACCGATAGGGATCAGGTAATCGCCTGGATAAAGACCTTCGGCAATCTCGGGACTCAGCCCGTTGGCCTCGCGGTAACGTTCATAGGCCGACCGCGCCAGAACATCGACCTGAGCACCGCCGTCATTGATATAATACTCGCGGGTCACCTCATAGCCGGCATAGTCAAGCAGGCTAGCCAGCGCGTCGCCAAATACCGCGCCGCGTGTATGCCCAACGTGTAAAGGCCCGGTCGGGTTCGCCGAGACATATTCAACGTTAACTTTTTTGCCTTGCCCCATGTCGGAGCGCCCATAACCAGTCCCTTCAGACAGAATCGCCGACAAAACGCCTTGCCAGACCGATGACGCAAGGCGCAGGTTCAAAAAACCAGGGCCAGCAACTTCGGCATCGGTGATACGCACGTCGGAAACAAGTTTTGCAGCCAAAGCTTCGGCGATATCGCGCGGTTTCATCTTTGCTGGTTTGGCCAGCACCATCGCCGCGTTGGTCGCCATATCACCGTGTGCCGCATCACGCGGCGGTTCCACGGCGACATTGTCAAAGCTTAGTCCTTCGGGCAGCACGCCCTCGGATTGCATCTGTACCAGCGCGCCCAGAACGAGGCCGCGGATGTCGGAAAACAGGTTCATCGTGATGTCCTTTTGCTTGCCCGGCGGTTTATCACGCAAGACGACAAGGTCAATGGAACGCTTTGCCTTACTGCATCGCGTTCAGATCCGTTTCAGTTCGCCCCCGGTCAGGCGTGCATGGTCTTGCAGCGCAAACCGGTCGGTCATGCCCGCGATATAGTCAGACACCAATCGGGCCAGCGCGGTCTCATCCTGAGCTGTCTCAATGTCGGTATGCCAATGGCGCGGCAACTGTCTGGGATCGTGCAGATAGATCGGAAACAGCTCGTCTACGACTCTGGCAACCTGCGCGCGCACTTCCATGACGGACGGGGCGCGATACATGCGGGAAAAAAGGAAGGCGCGTATTTCTTTCAACTGCCCCCAGAGTTTGGGAGAGAACTGGATGACGGGGTAACCCAAGGCGCGTATTTCTTCTACGGATTTGGCGCCCGATTGCAAGAACAGTGCAAGTGAGGTTTTGATCACGTCCGAGACCATGACGCCAAAAACGCGCCGCAGCGCCTCGTGCCGACGACGATAGGCGTCAAGTTGCGGATAGGCCCGATCCACCTCGGCATAACAATCGCCCACAATGGGCAAAGCCGCGATTTCCTCGTCGGTGAACAAACCTGCCCGCAACCCGTCATGTAGGTCGTGGTTATTATAGGCGATATCGTCCGACAAGGCGGCCACCTGCGCCTCGGCACTGGCATGGGTGTGCAGTTCCAGGTCAAAGGCGGCATTGCATTCCGCCAGGGCCCAGGGCAACTCGCCAACAACCGGACCGTTATGTTTGGCAATAGCTTCAAGCGTTTCCCAGGTCAGGTTCAGGCCATCAAACTCGGCATAATGCCGCTCGAGCTTGGTGACGATCCGGATTGCTTGGGCATTGTGGTCGAACCCTCCATATGGCTTCATCAGCGCGTGCAGCGCGTCCTCGCCCGTGTGTCCGAATGGCGTGTGGCCCAGATCGTGAGCCAAGGCGACAGCCTCAGTCAACTCGGCGTTCAAACCCAGGGCACCTGCAATAGTCCGTGCTACCTGCGCCACTTCGATGGAATGGGTTAGACGAGTGCGATAGCTATCACCTTCGTGCTCGACGAATACCTGCGTCTTGTGCTTGAGCCGTCGAAAGGCGCTGGCATGGATGATCCTGTCGCGGTCTCGTTGAAAGCACGACCGGAAACTGCTTTCCTCTTCGGGTACGCGCCGCCCTCTTGCACGCTCGGGTGTCGAGGCAAAAACCGCTCTATCCAAAGCTCTAGTCCTTGTGACCTGTTGTTGCGCTTTCTATATTGTAGGTCGCTTGAGAAGAAAACCTTCGGAGATCGTTATGAACCTGCCCCCCAGAGTCACGGATCGCGCCTTTGACCGCCTGGCTGAAATCGGCGCGGCAGAGCAGGGTCAGGCCTTGCGCGTGGCAGTCGAAGGCGGCGGATGTTCTGGATTTCAATACGAAATCGCTCTGGACACACCAAAAGACGACGATCTGGTATTAGAAGGGAACGGCCAAAAAGTCGTTGTGGATGCAATCTCGCTGCCATTTCTGGAGAATGCAACGATCGATTTCAGCGAAGAACTGATCGGTGCGAGGTTCGTGATCGATAACCCAAATGCTACCGCGTCTTGCGGGTGTGGCACCTCATTTTCCATGTAAGCGTCAGTAGGGGCTTTGCCCCCAAACCCCCAAGATATATCCGGCAATGTAAAGCAGGGCTCAATATCCGGATTCAAAGCCAGAGAACTCAAAATTAAGCGAGCATCGGCATCTCCGCCTGAACCACTCAATTGTCTCGAAGAAATTGGCTAAGGATCCGGTTACTAAATCAACTGATGCTCACCCCGGAGCGCGAGGCAGAGCCGCGCAAACGACCTCAGCACCTTGCCGTCGGGTCGGTTCTACGCGATAGGTTGCCTCAGAATTACGGAGGATCGCGCATGAAAATCGCCACATTCAATATCAATGGCATTAAGGCACGAGCCGAAGCCTTGCCCCGTTGGCTGGATGATGCGCAACCAGACGTGGTGCTGCTGCAGGAAATCAAGTCTGTCGACGAGAATTTTCCGCGCGAATTGTTCGAGGAGCGTGGGTACAACGTCGAAACTCACGGGCAGAAAAGCTTCAACGGCGTGGCGATCCTTTCAAAGCTGCCGCTGGAGGGTGTCACGCGCGGATTACCCGGCGATGACCACGACGAGCAGGCCCGATGGATCGAGGCGACAGTTGTGGGCAGGACCGCTTTGCGTATCTGCGGCTTGTACCTTCCGAACGGGAACCCGGTCCCGGGTCCGAAATATGGATACAAACTGGCATGGATGGAGCGCCTTTATGACCGTGCAAAGGCGTTGCTGGCGTCCGAGGAGCCGGCGCTGATGGCAGGTGACTACAACATCATTCCTCAGGTCGAGGATGCCAAGCGCCCGGACGCCTGGCGTGAGGATGCTCTGTTTCGTCTGGAGAGCCGTGAAGCGTTCCGCAAAGTCCTAAATCTCGGCTTTACCGACGCGTTCCGGGCATGCACGCAAGGCCCAGGTCACTACTCTTTCTGGGACTACCAAGCTGGGGCTTGGAACAAGAATGATGGCATCCGGATCGATCATTTCCTGATGACACCACAGGCCGCTGACCTGATGCTGGACTGTCGCATTGACGCCGAAGTGCGCGGGCACAACAAGCCTTCGGATCACGTGCCGGTCTGGCTGGAAATAGATATCTGACCCGATCAGGCGGTCACGTCATAGTCGTAGATCCACTCGTAACGACGGCTGAGCCTCGGCCCAATTGTTGCCAATGCCAATTGCGCAGCCAAACGTAGTGGCCCGCGAAGATGGAAATTTCGCGCATTGTTTGCCGCCGCCGCGACCACCTTTTGTGCACGTTTCACTCTTGCGTCCTCGTACGTCGCGAGAGCTTGCGGGATACTGCTTGCGCTTTCGAACGATCGAGCCAAAACCCATGCGTCTTCCAGGGCCAGACACGCGCCTTGCGCCATGAATGGAAGCGTTGGATGCGCGGCATCGCCCAAAATAGCCATATATTCGTTATGCCAACGGGACGCGACGGGGCGCAGGAAAAGAGCCCAAAGGAACGTATCCTGCACCTCGCTCAGGATCTCGGCAACTTCACCGCCGAAGTCATGGAACCGGGCACGCAGATCATCCGGGTCACCTTTCCGACGCCACCCCTCCTCGCGCCAGTCGGAACGCTCTTCGACAGCCACAATGTTCATCAATGCATGATTTCGCAAGGGATACAAAACGACGTGGCGACCCGGTCCTATTGTGAGGCTGGCGTTCGTCTGCTTGGGTTTCTCACTCCAGGGGATTGTCGCGCGCCAGGCAACCTGATGCGTGAATTCCGGCGCTTCCTGTTCGTTCAACTCGGCCCGTAATCGGCTGCGGCCACCATCGGCAGCTATGACGCAATCAGTCGCGAGTTGTTCGCCGTCATCCAATTCGATTGTTGCGCCGTCCCCATCAGGCCGCGTCGCCACGACCGTTTTCCCAAGATTGATCTGGACCCCGTACCGAATAGCCGTTTCGTACAGCAAGCCGATCAGGTCGGCGCGATGAAAGTAATAGGTAGGCCCGATGCGCGGCACAGGCAATTTGGCGATGCGACGTCCGGTTCGATAATCTCGCACGACGGTACCGCTGGAGCACAGTCCGGCTCGCGGCGCATCGTCTATGATGCCAAGGGCACGCAGGACCACAATGCCGTTCGCACTGATCTGCAGCCCGGCCCCGACCTCGGCGATCTCCGGCGCCTGTTCGAGGATCCGAACCAAAGCGCCACGTTTTCGCAGCGCGATAGCGGCGGCAAGGCCTCCGATACCGCCCCCCACCACGCAAATTCTTAATCCAGTGATATCCATTCCGTTGGCATAACGAAAAAACGCCGAAGCGAAAGGCCCCGGCGTTCAATTCATCAAAGATGACTCAGCGATCAATCGTCGCGGTGAACTTTTTCGCGCCGTTCGTGCCGTTCCTGTGCTTCCAAAGTCATGGTCGCGATCGGACGTGCATCCAACCGCTTGAGCGAGATCGGGTCACCGGTTACTTCGCAATAGCCATATTCGCCCTCGTCGATCCGACGCAGCGCGGCTTCGATTTTGGCGACAAGTTTTCGCTGGCGGTCGCGGGTGCGTAATTCCAACGCGCGATCCGTCTCCTCGCTGGCGCGGTCGGCAACGTCGGGAATATTGCGCGTATTTCCCTGAAGTCCTTCAATCGTGTCGCGGCTTCCCGCCAATAGTTCACTTTTCCAATTCAACAGCTTACGACGAAAATACTCAAGCTGGCGATCATTCATGAAAGGCTCATCTTCGGCCGGACGATAGTCCTCCGGCAGAAAAACTTCCTGTTTCATATCTGCTCCCTCGGCATGGCCGGACGCGTCGGTCATTGTTGCTTCACCTGACAATCGGCTCTCTCCTACTGCGGTGCGTTTATCCGACGGAACGAGGAATGTCACTACACAAACGCCGCGAAATCCGACCCGAATATCAACTTGTCTAAATATGAGACATCTTGCAGAAGAACCTTGTTTTTCTGTGATCTTTGTCTGGCATTTCTGCGGCACCATAGCTAAAGGCAAAGCGCTGTGCGCCGAATCAAGATCCCTTCGGTTACTGGCCAATGAGCGATCCATGCGACCCGGCGTCGGACTTGTAAATCGCCGCACCCGCGAGTAACCCGATGGCATCACCTATTGCTCTGATCAGCCGATTGACGAGAGATTCATGACCACACGTTTTCAAGGTACCGCTGAATATGTGGCGACCGATGACCTGAACATCGCCGTGAATGCCGCCGTAACACTGGAACGCCCCCTGTTGGTCAAGGGTGAACCTGGAACCGGCAAAACCGAATTGGCCAAACAAGTGGCTGGCGCGCTTGGGCTAAAGATGATCGAGTGGAATATCAAATCCACGACGCGGGCACAGCAAGGCCTGTACGAGTACGACGCGGTGAGTCGTCTCAGAGACAGCCAACTGGGCGAAGAGAAAGTTCACGACGTCAGCAATTATATCAAACGCGGCAAGCTGTGGCAGGCGTTCGATGCCGACGAGAAGGTGGTTTTGCTGATCGACGAAATCGACAAGGCCGATATCGAGTTCCCCAATGATCTGTTGCAGGAACTCGACAAGATGGAGTTCCACGTCTACGAGACCGGCGCGACGGTTCGGGCCAAGCATCGGCCCGTCGTGATCATCACGTCCAACAACGAAAAAGAATTGCCGGACGCCTTTCTGCGGCGTTGCTTCTTTCATTACATCCGGTTTCCCGACGAACCGACGATGCGCCGGATTGTCGAAGTTCATCATCCTGGTATTAAGGAAGCCTTGCTCACAACAGCGCTAACCCAATTTTATGAAATCAGGGAAACGTCAGGCTTGAAAAAGAAACCGTCGACGTCAGAAGTGCTTGATTGGTTAAAACTGCTTCTGGCCGAGGATCTGAGCGCTGAAGACCTGAAACGCGATGGGGCCAATGCTCTGCCGAAACTGCATGGGGCGCTGTTGAAGAATGAACAAGATGTTCATCTTTTCGAGCGCTTGGCCTTTATGGCCAGAAGACAACGCTAGACGGAGTTCGCAATATATGTACCCCTGCCCGCTTGCCTTGGCCGGAGCAGGATGCGACCATGCTATGCGATGAGACCAGTGCAGGCTGGCCAAAACCGGGGATATGAGCGTGACCAGTGAACTCCTGATCAGGGAATTGCGCCCAACGGACCGCTCCGAATGGGCCGAGATGTGGCAGGACTATCTGGTGTTCTACGAAACTTCGGCGACGGATGACATCTATGAAAGCACGTTTGCGCGGCTGCTGGGGGACAATCCTCAGGATTTCTCATGCTTCGTGGCCGAGCTTGATGGGCGACTCGTGGGACTCACTCATTACCTGTTTCACCGACACGCGTGGAAGATTGAAAACACTTGTTATCTGCAAGACCTGTATTCCCGCCCTGAAACTCGTGGACGCGGAGTTGGTCGTGCTCTGATCGAGGCGGTCTATGCCGAGGCTGATCGGCAGGGCGCGCCGTCGGTCTATTGGCTGACGCAGGAGTTCAACGAAACTGCACGCAAGTTATATGATCGCGTCGGCAAACTAACCCCGTTCGTCCGGTACAACCGCCAATGATACGTTTCGCCGCCCTGATATTGTCTACGATCCTTGCCGGATGCAGCACCTTTCCCCCGCAAGAAACCGCCACACGCTCGCAGATAGCTAGCAGTGTTCTGCCGCCGATGAAAAGCTTTACGACCGCGCACCCGAAAGCACCAACGCGGTCGAACGCCAATATTGCGGCAGATTTCCTTTCGTTGCATTTCGAGTTGGAAAGCGGACGCGAACTCCCCGTTTTCACGCGCTTTGAAACGCCAATCACGGTACGCGTCACCGGGTCGCCGCCTCCGACCATGACTGCCGATCTGGACCGTTTGCTGACACGGTTGCGCAGCGAAGCCAGAATCGACATTCACCGCACATTCGAAAGCAACGCGAACATTACAATCGAAGCGGTCAGCCGCGACCAGATCCACCGCGCGCTTCCTCAGGCCGCCTGTTTCGTTGTTCCCAATGTCTCAAGCCTGGCAGAATACCGCCGCGACCGGCGCAGCCCCAAGACCAACTGGTCAACCCTGACAAAACGGGAGCGGCTGGGCATCTTCATTCCCTATGACGTCAGTCCGCAAGAGGTCCGAGACTGCCTGCACGAAGAACTGGCGCAGGCATTAGGGCCACTCAACGATCTCTATAGATTGCCGGATTCAGTCTTTAATGACGATAATGTACATACCGTTCTGACCGGGTTCGACATGCTTGTTCTGCGCGCGACCTATTCACCTGAATTGCGCAGTGGCATGGGGCGCGGACAAGTGGCGTCGGTTCTGCCGGGGCTGCTGAGCCGTCTCAATCCGAACGGCGATTTCGTTCGTTCCGCAACATATTTCGAAACCCCTCGCAGTTGGATCGAGGCCGTACAGATTTCTTTGGGACCAAACGCCGATCCATCGCAGCGCCGCCGGGCCGCAAATCGTGCTGCCGTGATCGCCGAGCAATCTGGATGGAACGATCAGCGCCGCGCCTTCCCGCATTACCTTATCGGGCGGATGATCCAATTGGATGACCCCGAGCAAGCGCAGCTTCATTATGGTACTGCACTACATTTTCTATCTCAAACACCGGACACGGAGTTGCACCGTGCCTATGTCGCGGCCCAGACTGCGGCATACGCGATCTCGCAGGGCGATGGCACCACGGCCCTGCGCCAGATCAACCCCAGCATCGACGTGACCGCCCGCGCCGAGAATGCAGCAATGATGGCCACTCTGATGATGCTCAAGGCCGAGGCGCTGGATCTGACCGGCAAACCGGATCAGGCCCGCAACCTGAGGCTGGACAGCATTGGATGGGCGCGCTACGGGTTCGGCTCGGATTGGGAGGTTCGCTCGGTGATGGAAGACATCGCACTCTTGAACCCTCGCAAAAGATTGGGCGGATAAGAACAGATGATCGTTTTGGCTTTGGCCGCATTGGGGGCAATCGTGGGTGGTCTGACTGCCCGTAGACGCAACGGTAGCCGGGCGGATATTGCCCAATATTCCGCCGGATACGCCATTGCGTTTGCATTGGTGGGAATGGTCGCCACTTTGATGGTCCACAGGTTCATGGTTTGACACAATGTTCCTGCCTTTCTTCGAAAATCTCAGGAAAGCAGGCGTTCCCGTATCGCTGCGCGAATATCTGACCTTTCTCGAAGGAATGAAGCGGGGATTGGCTACCTACGACATCGAGGCATTCTATTACCTTGCCCGTGTTTCGATGGTGAAGGATGAACGCAACATCGACAAGTTCGACCGCGCCTTTGCCGCGAGCTTCAAGGGGTTAGAGGAGATCGGATTCGAACGGGTGTTGGAAGCCGTCAACATCCCTGCAGACTGGTTGGAAAAGATGGCCGAGAAACATCTGACCGATGAGGAAAAAGCCGAAATCGACGCTCTTGGCGGCTTTGAAAAGCTGATGGAGACACTGCGCGAACGGCTCAAGGAACAACAAGGCCGACATCAGGGTGGTAACAAATGGATCGGCACTGCCGGTACCTCGCCTTTTGGCGCCTATGGTTACAATCCCGAAGGGGTACGGATCGGCCAAAAGGAAAGCCGTCATCAACGCGCAGTCAAGGTCTGGGACAAGCGCGAGTTCCGTAATCTGGACGACACAGTCGAGTTGGGCACCCGCAACATCAAGGTGGCGCTCAAACGTCTGCGTCGTTGGGTTCGAGAGGGCGCCGCGATGGAACTTGACCTTGACGGAACCATCCGCGCCACTGCAGAGCACGGCTATCTCGACGTCAAGGAACGGCCCGAGCGTCACAACGCGGTCAAGGTGATCCTTTTCCTGGATGTGGGAGGATCAATGGACTCGCATATCAAGGTCGTCGAAGAACTGTTCTCGGCGGCGCGCGCCGAGTTCAAGCATCTGGAATACTACTATTTCCACAACTGCCTTTATGAAGGCGTCTGGCGCGACAATCGTCGCCGTTGGGACGCACAGACACCTACGCACGAGGTTCTGCGCACTTATGGGCCTGACTACAAATGCATCTTCGTGGGAGATGCATCAATGTCACCCTATGAAATAGCTTACCCCGGTGGCGCCAACGAACACTGGAACCCCGAGGCCGGACAAATCTGGTTGCAACGCGCCCGCGAGCAGTGGGCGTCGAACCTGTGGATCAATCCAGTCCCCGAGAAATACTGGGACTATACCCATTCCATTGGCATGATCCGAGAAATCTTTGATGACCGCATGGTCCCGATGACGCTGGCCGGGTTGGAACAGGGCATGCGTGGTCTAACCCGCTGATTGCGACCAGAACCTTATTGATCGATCCTCAGACTTTCCAGCAACGACGGAACACCTGATCCACTTTCGGGCAGTTCAACATCCAGAAGCACTTCTCGTTTGGCCGGTATCTCGCCTTGACGCCCGGAAAACAGCACAAGCCGATGCGGGCGATGCGTCGTTTCCAGATAGAGTGTTGTCGGCTGGCTGTTCTGGAAATTGCCACTTACCATTTCAGCATCGAGCCGGAACTCGACCTGATAATTGTTCTGCACGGTCTCACTCAATCTGCGCGCCTGTTCTTCAGTCATGGGAATTTCGGAAACCTGCGGGAAAAACGTGTTTCTCATACCGAAACCGATCGGCAGCGACTGATAATTCTGATTTTGAACGCTAAAACTTTGTACTGGCAGAACCTTCCTGACAGGGTCGTAGGCGCCGACCTGAAGGGCCCCGCTGAAAGTCATCATTGTCGGCCCTCGGGTTTCACCGAATTCGGTCAAGACCTGTGCAGCGGTTTTTTTCGGTTGTACGCCACTATTCACATAAGTCTGCGCCAGATATTCCGCGACAGCATCACTGTCCGACAATGTTCCGATCGCGCGCACGAAATCCTCGCCGAAGGATACCGGACGCAAGAGAAATTCTGCGACCTGATCCGCCATTGTCTGACGGTCAGCCAAAGCCGGGGTGTAGTCGAACAGTATTTGAGACAGTCCCGGATCGGCAAACAGCGCGATTTGTTCGAGTTCCGTATCGCGCACGTGATGGCGGTTGGAAGCATAATGTTCCAGCGACGGCGGAACGTTTGGCGTTATCCGGGCAAAAACTGCCAGATAGAGACGATTGTCATTGCGCTGCCGCAGATAGTTGTCCAGTTGTCGCGCCTGCTCCACGCTTGCAACAAGTTCGTTCGGCAAGACGATGCCATCAAAGGCATTCGACACTTGCATGTTTCTCCAGCGTGGCGCGTTGTAGCCGCGTAGTTGTTCGCCATTCAATGGGAACGACCCAGTGTTAAAATCATACTCCCCAAGTTGAATCGCAGCCACATGGTAAACGTTGATCGGGCCGGTTTGACGACGTGTATCCAGCCCCTGCGCCAATTGGGTGCGCACCCGGTTGGCCAGATCCCGGCGCTCGAATACGGACCATTGATGTGCCTGTTTACCGGCAAGCGGCCCCTGGAATTGCTGGTATTCCACCGGCGTCAGCATACGTTCCGCGATCTCAACGGCCAGTTCGTCGTTTTGAAGGAATTCAGGGTGCTCGGCATAAGCACGAGCAGCCAATACGCGGGACCAGATATCGTCGTTATTGAGCGGCAGGTATCCTCGAACCGACTTCACCGGTCCAAAAACTCCTGCAAATTGCTCTATCGCCAATCCCGGCTTGATTTCGGGCTCCGCGAATCCTGCCGTTTTTGGCTGTTCGACTTCAGACGCAGTTTGCGCAACCGTCTCCTCAGTTGATTCCTCCGGTTTGTCTTCAACAGTTGGATCGAGTAGCCAGCCATTGTCGCGCTGCACAGTGAATGAGTATTGAACACCACGGTCCTCGCCTGACACCGCCAGTTCTTCAACATCCGGACAGCTTTGCGCCAAGCCTTTTGCCATCTGTGATACCATCCGATTCACTGGAGAACGGTCTTCGGCGAAGAGTTCCGTTGCTGGGCCTTCCAGTATGAATTCGGGTGGTTCCGAACAGTCTATCGATGATGGTGCTGATAACGTCAGCGCACCTTCCGAAATTTCAATGCGATCCTGTGCCTGCGCGATTGTCGCAGACAATGCTAATACAGAAAGAGCACATCCGCCCCTGTGCCAAACATTCATAACCATTTCCCCGAAACAAATTGCTTTCATCGATTGTGCGGCCACGTCTTTGATTGTCAAGAATTTGGAGCTTTTCAAATTCCGGACGTCAAAAGTACGCCTTGCCGGGATTGTCCGCCTGCCCCATATCTAGGTCATGCTTAGAGTAACCCCGATCCTGCTGGCCTTGCTATATGCCATCGTGATGTACCGAATTTCTGTTTGGCGAACGCATCGGGAGCTTGATGCCAAATCGACCGAGCTTGCCGATCCGGTTCTGAAACGGATGACCGATCGGTTGGCCGCCGCCCTCGATCTGGCCCGGATACCTGTCTATATATATGAGATCGACCCGGTAAATGGTCTCGCGGCCCCGGACGGGCGGATATTCATAACCCGTGGATTCTACCGCAAGTTTCGCAACGGAGACGTGTCGGCAGAGGAAATGGCCTCTGTCATCGCGCATGAGTTGGGTCACGTCGCCTTGGGTCATGCTAGGCGTCGAATGATTGATTTTTCGGGTCAGAATGCCCTGCGAACCGTACTGATCATTTTCCTGAATAGATTCGTACCGCTGATTGGCGTCTGGATCGCAAATGCCTTGACCTCTTTGCTGGCCTCTCGCTTGTCGCGGGCGGATGAGTACGAGGCAGACGAGTATGCCGCCGCGTTGCTGACCAAGGCCGGGATCGGAATCGAGGCACAGAAATCCTTGTTTCGAAAGCTGGAAGACCTGACACAAAAGCGCGCGGGTGTGACGCCCGCCTGGTTGATGAGCCACCCAAAAACCGGCGAACGTATTGCCGCGCTGGAAAAACTTGAACAGCGCTGGAAGACAATAAGCTGAGCGTCGAACCCGAAGTTAATAAGGCGCCACAAGCGCCTTACCCAGTTTTGGCAGCCGGGCCTTCTTCATCAAGTTACGCAAGGTCCATTGGTTGCCGGAAAGACGGTTGGCTTCGGTCAGAACACGATCAGCAACCTGTGACAACCCGCTGGGATCATCGCGCCAGAAGCCATGCAACAGCGCGTCCGGGTCAATCCTGTCCAAACCTTCTTCGGCAAGAATGTGCTTTGGAAAATCTCGCGCGTTCAGGGTGATGATGACATCCGCAGCTCCTGAGACAGCGACGGCCAGAACATGAATATCGGCTGCATCCGGCAGCCAAAGCCGCTTTTCCACACCAGGCGCAGGCGGCAGTTCGGAATTGGGCCAGTTTGCACGGGTCAAAGCGATTTCCGCGCGCGCCTGTACCTCGCCTTCTGCGCCGAGTTTGCGCGACGCGCGAGCCCATTCCTCGAGAATTCGTGCGGACCATAGCGGCGTGAAATGACCGAGTCTGGCGGCTCCCAGAAGCATCTCGCGCATAACCGTGGGATAGATCACGCAGGTGTCAAGAACGGCCCTCACAGCCGGAAAAAAACCGCTTTGAGATAGCCGCTTTCGGCAAGTTGTGGCATCTGCGGATGATCTGGCCCCGCAAAGCCCGTATGGATGAGCTGTGCCTGCCGCCCTGCCCGTCCGATCCCACGCGCCGACGCATCTCGGAAGCGCCCCAGATCGGCTGCATGCGAACAAGAGCAGAGACCCAGATATCCACCCGGCTTGACCAGCGGCGCAGCCAGCCGCGCAACACGTTCGTAAGCGCGCAAACCGGCATCAAGCACTTGTTTCGACGGCGCAAAGGCAGGTGGGTCGCAAATCACGACGTCGAATTGCGCGCCTTCTTCACCCAATGCGGTCAGAACTTCGAATGCATCGCCCTGCCGCGTTGCGAACCTGTCTCCGAACCCTGAGGCTCCGGCACCGGCACTGGCCAGTTCCAATGCCGCAGCGGAACCGTCAACGGACAATGCCTGCGCGGCACCACCAGCCAGCATTGCATGGGCAAAACCGCCGACGTGGCTGAACACATCCAGAACCTGTGCCTCAGCGTGTACAAGCCGCGCGGCAAAGGCGTGGTTCAGACGCTGATCGTAGAACAGGCCGGTTTTCTGACCACCTGTCAGGTCGGCCATATAGATGGCCCCGTTCATGGGAACGGGCAACGTTTTGTCCGGCGTATCTCCACGCAGGGTCACACTGACGTCATCTAATCCTTCAAGCGCCCGCGTCCGCCCCGATGCGTTCTTGAGCACAGTCGTGACCCCGGTCACCTTCACCAGAGCGTCGACAAAAAGATCCAGATGACATTCCGCCCAAGCGGCGTTGGGCTGGATCACGCAAACTTCGCCAAAACGATCGATGATCACGCCGGGAAAACCGTCTGCTTCGGCATGGACCAGACGATAATATGGCGCATCGAACAAGCGTTCGCGCAAGGCCAGCGCGTAACTCAGCCGCGCCTCGAACCACGCCGGATCCAGCACCGCGTCGATGTTGCGGTCCAGCACCCGGCACATGATCTTGGAGTTTGGGTTGACCGCAACCAGCGCGATCGGATCCCGCTTGTCATCTTCCAGTACCGCGAGCGATCCCGCCGCAATCTTTCGAGTTCGCCGGTCTGTCACGATGTCGTTGACATAGACCCAAGGAAACCCGTGCCGAACTCCTCGGGCGTTGGCGTTGGCCTTGGGCTTGAGACGGATTCGTGGTCGAATGATGTTTGTCTGCGGCGCTGTCATGTGCGCCCTCATAATTCGCTTGCACGCGCTGGGGAAGCCCCCTTTGTCAGCCATGTCCGCGCGGACGCGACTTCCAACCGCCGCGGCGCTTTGGAGCTTTTGCTGCGCTCAAACCGTCGCTGAGGACCTCGGTCATCGGGTGTTCCGGCGCCTGGGGAGAATACACCGCATGAAGTTCGCGCAAAACCTGAAGCTGATCAAATTCAGCTGGCAGACTGAGTGCCCAATCCAGAAATATGCTACGACATTCGGGTAACGTGATTCCTTCAATGCGATAGGCCTCGCGAATTAGCCCCTTCGGGTCATTCGGATCGTTGCTGCTGGGCATCCATATTCTCTCCGATTGCGGTCTCGATCAGCAACGCCGCCGACCCATAACTTTGCTCCAGCGCAGCCTCAAGGTCTTCGATCCGCTCGAACCCGGTGGACCGGCACAGGAAGGCCGCTCCGCCCTCGCCGATCTTGTCGGTATCGATCGCATTTCCAGAAAGCAGGCGTGTCGCGGTCTGCACAGACCAACATAAGTCATAGTTGCTTTTCAGAGACTGGGCATCTGCGACACCAAGCAGACCGGCAGCGACCGCACCGTCAAGGCCGGCCTGAACATCCCTCTCCGTTCTCCCTGCCAGTAGTGCTCCGGTTTCAGCTACCAACTCGATGTCAAGCAAACGACCTGCCCCTGTCTTGGCGTCCCAGATCCCGGTAGGCGATTTCGCTTCGGCAAGACGCGTTCTCATCTCGGCAACCTCGTGCAGGGCTTTTTGCCGGTCCTTCGGCTGACATATCAGACTGGACCGGAAATCTTCGATATCCCGACACAGACTGTATTCCCCTGTAACGACTCGCGCGCGGGTCAGCGCCAGATGCTCCCATACCCACGCATCTTTCTGCTGGTAGTTCTTGAAACTTGTTAGACTTGTCGCCACCGGCCCTTGATTTCCCGATGGGCGCAAGCGCATGTCGACCTCGTACAACCGGCCCTGCGACATCGGCGCCGACAGGGCGGTGATGAGCGCCTGTGTAAGCCGAGCATAGTATGTTCGAGTTGCCAGTGGACGTCGTCCATCTGAAAAATCCTGATCCTGCGGATCATATATGACGATCATGTCGAGATCGGATTGCGAATGGATACGCCTTGCCCCAAGCGACCCCATGCCCAACACCGCAAGGCCGCGCCCTGGTGCGGGACCGTGTTTGGCCTCGAATTGAGTCATGACGAATGGCAGTATTGCAGAGATCACCGCATCCGCCAGATCGGCATACTGGCGCCCTGCCGTCGCGCCATCGATCAGACCGCGAAGATGGTGGACACCGATTCTGAAATGCCATTCCTTGCACCAGCGGCGCGCCATGTCGAGCTGGGTTTCATAGTCATCTTCCGCCGTCAGCGCCGCGACCAGCTCAGATTGCAAGGCAGTCTTGCCCGGCCAGTCTGCAAAAAAATCTCCACCGATCACCGCATCAAAAACGGAAGAGTTGCGAGACAAATGCCCCGCCAAGGCATGCGATGTGCCAACGATATCGACCAAAAGGTCGATGAGTTGCGGATTGGCGTCAAACAGGGAAAAGAGCTGCACCCCAGCCGGTAGACCCGACAGAAATCCGTCTAACGCCACAAGCGCCTCGTCAGGCCGAGCCGTCTTTGACAGGCGGTTCAGAATCTCAGGTTTCAGTTTTTCGAAGATTCGAGCGCCCCGCTGCGACCGGAGTGCCGGATAGGTTGGCCAGCGCGCCAGAACATTTGAATCGAACTGAAAAGTATCCACAGGCGCAGGCACAGCACCGGACCCAGGGGCGAAAAACCCTTCGGTCAACTCGTGCACTTCGGTCAGCCCTTGCGTCAAATGCTTGACCAGATCGCTGCGATTTATCCCCATCAGACAGGCGATCCGTTCTATCCCGTCTTCGGATTGGGGGACCTTATGTGTCTGCGCGTCGTGAACCATCTGAATTCGATGCTCCACTTCGCGATGAGCCCGGTAATGACCCGTCAGTTTGTAGGCCACGTCCTGTGGTATCCATTCTTTGACCGCCAACGCTGCCAACCCGTCAACCGTTCCGCGCACCCTGAGGTCGCGGTCGCGTCCGCCGGCAATCAATTGCCGTGTCTGAGTGAAGAACTCTATTTCGCGTATGCCACCCCGCCCGAGTTTCATGTCGTGGCCGGGAATAGAGAACGCACCGCCTGTTCCCTTGTTTTCGCGAATTCTCAAACGCATGTCGTGGGCATCCTGAATGGCCGCAAAATCCAGATGCCGCCTCCAGACAAAGGGACGCAAAGCTTCCAGAAACCGTTCTCCGGCGGCAACGTCGCCTGCGCATGGGCGCGCCTTGATATATGCGGCGCGCTCCCAGGTTCGGCCAAGGCTTTCATAATACCGTTCTGCCGCCTCCATCGCGATGCACACCGGTGTGACCGCGGGATCTGGCCGCAACCTCAAGTCGGTTCTGAAGACATAGCCATCAGCGGTTTTCTCGCTCAAAACCGCGCAAAAATTCCGTGTCGCCCTCACCATACTCTGCCGGGCATCGAAAAAATCATCAGGTTCAAACCGGGTTTCGTCAAAAAGCACGATCAGGTCGATGTCAGAGCTGTAATTCAATTCATACGCGCCCATCTTTCCCATCGCCAGAATGGTCATACCCGCCGCAGATTCAATATCATCTTCGGTCATGCCGGGCAGTTTCTTGCGCCGAATCAATGCCGCAATCTCGGCCTTGGCGGCCACATCGGCAGCTAGTGCACCAAAATTGGTCAATGCCGCGGTGACTTTTTCGAGCGACCATGCACCCGACAGATCGGCCAGAGCTGTCAGAAGAGCCAGCCTGCGCTTGGCCTGCCGCAATCCGCCCTTCAACTGATCAGGAGGCAAGGTACGAACACCCTGAAAAATCTTTGCTAAAGCCGCGTCGGGGGTTGCCAACGCCGGCGCAATCCATTCGACCTCGCGATCGATAAGGCCCTTGAGATATGGGCTTGTCCCGGCAGCGCCTGCGATCAATTCTCCCTGTTCGGGTGTAAGCTCGGGTATGGAAGCGCAGGCTTCGGCCCCGAGTGAAGGGTCGAACGGACGTGGCAAGCGGGTAATGGCAAGTGTATCGGTCATAGGCGCAGGTTGTGCACCCGGTCGCGATCAGGTCAATGGGACAAACGATCCAGATTTAGGTCAATCAAACGACAGGCGTGTCTTGGCTAAAAGTGTTGATCCATTTCCCGGCTCGCCGTTCCCACAAGGAAGAGATCAGCATGACCTCCGCCGTAGCATTTCCGGGTCTCCGATAGTCAGCACGATAAGACAACAAAACTGCATCACCGGTCAGTATTCGCAAGCGAACAGCGCTCAGGTGAAATTCAGCCATTGTTGGTGCTTCAGCGAACTGCCCGACGTGTTCGTCCCTTGTTGCGAACCCAGTCGGGTAGACCCCGGTGAAGTCGTCACTGAGCAGCGCCCGATCTGATGTGGCATCGCCCTCGACCAATGCTTGCCAAACCTTCTTTTCCAGCGACAGGATATGGTCCACAATCGGGCCCGAGCGTATTTCGCGACTTTCCATTGACGCAGAATGCGCAGTGAACGTTCCACGGTCAACCGGGGCAAACCATGAGCAAAAGCCTAAAACGTGTCCGAGTAGCCTTGGAACAGGCTGGCTTGCCAGTCGAAATCCGCGAGACCGACAACGCCCGCACTGCGCAAGACGCTGCAAACGCAGTGGGCTGTGCGTTGGATCAAATTGTCAAATCGATCGTGTTCCAAGGCGAACGCTCCGGAGACACCCTTCTGTTTCTGACGGCCGGAGGAAACTCGGTCAGCCCGGAAAATGCTGCGAATGCTGCCGGTGAGGCACTTGAAAAGGCCGACGCCGCTTTGGTTCGCGCTCAAACCGGGTTTGCAATTGGCGGCGTGGCCCCCGTCGGACACCTGTCCCCGATCCGGGCGTTTTTCGATCCTCGCTTGACAGGTTTCGACGTGGTCTGGGCTGCTGCCGGAACACCGCGTCATGTCTTTCCGATTTCACCTCAAGACCTGCTTCGGATAAGCAAAGCTGAACGGGCATATTTTACTGCATAATATTGCAATCAGTTTCGCTTTTTAACCCGTTCAGACTCGTCCTTTCCGGGTTGAGAGCAACAAGTTCGTCTCTGACCGCGTCACACCATCCATACGCCGGATAAAGAAGATGACCTCATCCAGTTCCTCAAGTGTTTGAGTGCCAATCTCGGCGATCAGATCCCAGGTGCCATTTGTCGAATGCACGGTCCGCACTTGCCGCATTGCAGATATTCGAGACATGATACGTTCGGTTCCGCGCCCCTCGATCCCCAGCATCATCAACCCGCGTACCGGGCTTTGTGCTACGTCCCGACGGGTGAGAACAGTGAACCCCACGATTTCTCCGGTTTGCTTAAGCTTTTGCATCCGGCTTCGAATCGTTGTGCGTGTCACACCCAGCTGTTCAGCCAGTTCCGATAGCGAAGCGCGGGCATCCCGATGCAGCGCGTTCAGAAGCCGGCTATCCAGATCGTCCATTTTGATATTCCGTTATGAGTGGATTGGTTCCATTTTGAGCATTTTGCTCTCTTCCGGCAAGACCGCTTCGGGAACAATATCAGGGCATGAAAAACAACGATCTACTTCTCATTGGCGTCCCCATGGACGCGGGTAAACGACGTCAGGGTTGCCGGATGGGACCCGATGCCTATCGCGTTGCCGGTATGATGCAGGCACTTTCAGATTTGGGTCACCGAGTTATCGACCAGGGCGATATCCGACCTGATCCCGTGGATATGCCCGAGCATGAGCACCTGTTCGCTCTGCCGGAATGCGTGGGCTGGGCTCGATCCCTGTCACGCACTGCACAAGATGCCGCAGGCCGAGGTATTCCGGTCTTCATGGGCGGGGACCATGCTTTGTCAATGGGAACCGTCGCGGGAATGGCCGCGCATGCAAAGGCTACGGAACGCCCGCTTTTTGTATTATGGCTTGACGCCCACAGCGACTTTCACACTCCGGACAGCACTGGAAGCGGCAACCTGCACGGCACTCCCGTCGCGTATTTCACCGGTCAACCGGGGTTCGAAGCCTTCCCTGCCCTCGCGGCGCCCGTTCCAACGGACCGGGTCGGGATGATTGGGTTGCGTTCGGTCGATCCGCACGAACGTGCGGCGCTGGAGAGAGACGATGCATTTCTTGTTGACATGCGCAGCATCGACGAGAATGGCATCAAGGTGCCGTTGATGGCGTTCCTGGACCGCGTGCGCGACGCCAACGGCATCCTGCACGTGTCGCTGGATGTGGATTTCCTGGAACCCGCCATCGCGCCCGCCGTGGGCACCACAGTTCCCGGCGGTGCCACCGAGCGAGAGGCCCATTTGGTTATGGAACTGCTGCACGAAAGCGGGCTGGTCTGTTCGCTTGATCTGGTGGAGTTGAACCCGTTCCTCGATGAGCGTGGACGCACTGCGAAACTGATGGTCGATCTGGCCGCCTCGCTGATGGGGCGCCGCATCTTCGACCGCCCGACACGGAGCTTCTGATGCTGTCCTTGCAAGCCCCTTCCGCCGTGGTGATGATCCGGCCGCATGCCTTTGCCTCGAACCCCGAGACGCGCGACGACAACGCGTTCCAGACGCTAGCCAACCGCTCTGCCGCCGCCACCTCGGCCGCCGCGCGGGATGAGCATGACCGCGCCGTGGAACAACTGCGCGAGGCCGGTGTGACCGTGCATGTCTTTGACGATCACGGCGATCGCGACACGCCCGACAGCGTATTTCCCAACAACTGGTTCTCGACCCATCCGGGTGGGCATGTGGCAATCTATCCGATGTTCGTGCCGTCGCGGCGGCGCGAGCGGCGCGCGGACGTGGTCGAGATGCTGAAACAGGACTACCGGGTTCAGGACGTGATCGACTATTCCGGGCTGGAACAGGACGATCTGGCGCTGGAGGGCACCGGGGCCATGGTACTGGATCACGTGGGCCGCATTGCCTATACGGTCAAATCCCACCGCGCCGATCCGGTGCTGCTGGAGCGGTTCTGCACCCATTTCAACTATGAACCCATCGCGTTCGAGGCGCGCGACGCGCAGGGCCGCGACGTCTATCACACCAATGTCCTGATGGGGATCGGCACCAACTATGCGATGATCTGTCTGGACATGATCACCGATCCCAAGCGGCGCGCGACGATCTGCACCCGGCTGGAAGAGACCGGGCGCAAAGTCATCGACCTGACACATGATCAGATCACGGAGTTTGCCGGAAACGCAATCGAGCTGATCGGGCGCGACGGGCTGGTTCTGGCGATTTCATCGCGCGCGCTTGCCGCGCTGACGCCGGATCAGATCGCCATCATCGAGGCCAGCGCCACGCCGCTGCCCCTCTCGGTTCCCACCATCGAAACCGCCGGCGGATCGGTCCGCTGCATGATCGCCGGCATCCACCTTGCCCGCCGATAGGAGTGCGTGATGCAACCTTCTGACAAAGCCCTCGTACCCTTTGTATCCGTAGACAACATGATGCGGCTGATCCATCACATCGGCGTCGAACAGATGATCTCTGAAATTGCCGATCAGATCGAATCTGATTTCAAACGGTGGGAAAGTTTCGACAAAACTCCGCGAATCCCGGCCCATTCACCACATGGGGTGATCGAGCTGATGCCCACCTCGGATGGCGAGGCTTATGGGTTCAAATATGTCAACGGCCACCCCAAAAACACGTCCGAGGGGTTGCAGACGGTAACCGCCTTTGGCCTGCTGGCTGACGTTTATACTGGCTATCCAATCCTTCTGACCGAAATGACCATGCTGACCGCGCTAAGAACGGCGGCCACCTCGGCCCTTGTGGGCAAGTATTTGGCACCCGAAGGCGCTACAACAATGGCCATGATCGGCAACGGAGCGCAGTCCGAGTTCCAGTGCCTTGCCTTCAAGGCCTTGTGCGGTATCGACACGGTTCGTCTTTATGACACCGACGCGAACGCAACCGCCAAATGTGCAGCCAATCTGGCTGGCAAAGGGCTGACTGTGGTGAGTTGCAAGACAGCAGAAGAGGCCATAGAGGGCGCGCAAGTTATCACGACCTGCACCGCCGACAAGAAATACGCCACGATCCTGACCGACAACATGGTCGGCCCCGGTGTGCACATCAATGCCATCGGTGGCGACTGCCCCGGCAAGACGGAACTGCACCGCGATATCCTTCTGCGCTCGAAGATTTTCGTGGAGTACCCCGAACAAACCAGGATCGAAGGGGAAATACAGGCCCTTGAACCCGACCACCCAGTTACCGAGATGTGGCAGGTGATGACAGGCCAGGCACAAGGGCGTCATGATGACCGGCAGATCACCCTGTTCGACAGCGTGGGATTTGCTATCGAGGATTTCTCGGCCCTTCGTTATATCAAAGGTGCTATTGGTGGCACGAATTTCTATGAACCACTGGACATGCTGGCCGACCCTGACGATCCACGTGATCTGTTCGGGATGCTGATGCGGGCAAAAAGCTAAAGGTCGAACAATCTCGTTTTTTGCGCCGGGCAAGATTCCTTGCCCGGCCTTCTGTTTTAACGTCTTCCAAGCATTCATCCGCGCAGGGTGAATTGAAGGGAAATCTGTGTTATCGTAACCCGTACTGATTGTTTCATTTCGATACCGGATATTACCATGCAGGAACTTCTGGAAACGCTTCGCGCGCAGGCATCGGACGTCGGCGCACCTCTTGTTGTTGAATTGGTCTTTATGGAAGAATCCAATTCGAAAGACGTGGAAAAACTAATTGAGCAATCGGTGCCAGGATCCAACTCAATCGTGGAAACCGCGTTTGGTAGTGACAGGGATCAGTTCTTTTTTGCCGAGTTTCCAAACACCGATGTAACAGGACGGGAAACAACTGCCTTTGCATTTACTCGCCACTTGCGAAGTGCCTTGGATGCGGTCGAAGCAAATCCGGTTCTGCCCGAAAGCCTATATGGCGCTGTCTCGGTAGGTGCGGTTACCACGGAGGCCGGGTTGTTCTCGTGCTCAACACCGCGCAGCAGCGCGCAAACGTTCGGTTGGGTGCATAAACTGGTCCGTACGCCGCTGGCCTGGCAACACAGCCGTGGGGCGGGTTCGACGGTTGCAGTGATCGATACCGGGTATTCCACGCACGGAGAGCTTGAAGGCGTGTTGGATCTGACCCACCAGATTAATTTTGTTGAAGGCGGCACCGATGCGTCTGATCGTTTCAGCGACAGTCTGCTGCAACATCCCGGACATGGCACTTTGGTCATGTCGGTTGTCGCATCGCGCGGGGGCGCAGACATGAACGGCAAAACCAGCGGCCCGGGCGCAATCACAGGCTCAGCCCCGGACGCGATGGTGATGCCTATCCGAGCAATCAGGTCTGTCATCAATTTCGAACAGCGAACCCTGCCCAGAGCGATTGCACACGCCATCAACAATGGTGCAGATGTCATCGTCATGGCGCAAGGGGGGCCGATGCGTGTCGCTTCTACCGAACGGGCTCTGCGGTTGGCGGTGGAGCGCGGGCTGGTGGTGATCTGCGCTGCAGGGAATTGCTGGCCCGACGTGATCTTTCCGGCAGCCTATTCGGATTTCGGGCTGGCCACGGCGATGGCCGCTGTGGGTCCGGATCTGAGGCCTTGGGCGCGGACCGGTCGCGGACCGCAAGTAACGCTGTCCGCCCCGGGCGAGCATGTGTGGGGAGCAGCCAAGAACAAGGCGATCGATCACGACTGGGGCATCAAAGCGGCGCAAGGCACGACACTCGCCACCTCTTTGGCCGGAGGTGTCGCAGCGCTTTGGGTCGCGCGGCACGGTGGCCGAGCCACGCTGCGAGCAAAAGCGGCAGCGGCTGGAACCACTGTTCAGTCGATGTGGGTGGCTTGCGTCACGAATGACCTCAGCAAGCCATCTGTCTGGAACGGAGCCACGGATCTTGGCGCGGGTGTTATTGATGCAAAAACGGCTTTGGATGCTTCTTTGCCGCAGTCGGCTACTGGCCACGAGGCTGTTGCGGAAGCTGAACTGGGCAAAGCTGGTGTGGAATCCAGCGCGAATGTGCTTTTGACACAGCTCGTCAACTCGGACCCAACGGCTGCGGCCGAGTTTACAACTGAGCTCGCAGACTATGCCTCGGAAATGCTGTGGCTGCGCTATCGCGCCGGAGCCCGCAAACGCGCGGAAGTGATGCTGGGCGAGGAGAGCACTGCTGGAGGCGACGACATCGGCAAAGAATTGAAGGATGCACTATCCGGCAAGCCTGCACTTACGGCTGCCATCGGTGCGGGCTGAGTTATATCCATGGCTGGAACGGAAACACTGACGGCCGTCCAACTGCAACCCTTGATGCAGGAACACCCGAACATGGTGAACCAAACCGTGGAGGAAGTGTTCCAGTCGGCAGGTCACATTGGGGATATCGACACGTTTCGGATGGTGGCCCAATCGATGCCTGGAACGGCAGTGGCCGGTTTGATCGTCGGACGTCTGGTAGACAAGAAGCTGATGAGCCGGTTCATTGCCGCCCTACGCAGTCGAGGGCTGGAGCCACTTCCACTGGCCGACGATCCGGCGGATCAAGTGGAGCACGTCCCGATCAACGGGGCCAGCCTGGCCCCTGCTGACGCTGATGATCTGGACATCGACCGCATCGGCGAATTCGCCAGCGGCGCCAAGGCGTTTCGGTGCCGGGTTCTGAAACACGATCAGGTTCTCGGAAGTGGCGCACTCATTTCGCCGAGACTGATCCTCACTTCGGCCCATGTTGTGGGTGCCTTCGTGCCGGATGCAGCAAGCGAGTTCGATTTGGACACGATCTCGGACGTCAGCGTACTGCTGTCCGATGGCAGTGAACACAAAGCCCGACCGGTCTGGGTTGCGCCCTGCCTCGACAGTGAGAAGAACGGTGTGCTTCCGGGTGATGGAGATGCCACTACGATGTGCGATGCGGTTCTGCTGCGCATACGTTCGCCGCTTGGTCGTACTCTCGGACACATGTCATTGCCGAACGCGTTGCCAAATTGGGTGGGTACGGAAAGTTTTGTTCTGATTCATTTCCCGGAGGGCGCCGAAAAAGGGATTGCAGTGGGAAAACTCCGGCGAGATAGGCTGGACGAACCGCGCCACCTTCACAGTATCAAAACGCATGGCGGGTCTTCCGGTGGAGCCGGATTTGACCGCCAGTTCAATTTTGTCGGCCTGCATCAGGGGCGATGGAACAATGTCCGCCGACTGGTGCCCTTTCAGCATTTTGCCGCCAATGACGATTTCTGCGCGCAGATCAAGCTGGATTGCCCGCCACGCAGACTTTGGTCACTCAGCGATGATCTGGATGGTCACTTTGTGATCGGGCGAAACAATTTCTTTGACGCACTGACCGCGATTCTGGACAGGCAAGACAAGAACCTTCGTGGCGTTTGGATCAAACGCACAAAGATCGCCGAGAGGCAGGGGTTGAATTTCAGCCATACTCTGCTTGATCGTTTTCTGGAGATCCATGGTGCCCGACATCGCATCGTCAGGATGCAGCCTGGATATGAACAAGGTGATCTGACCGCCAGCCTCAACCGCCGAGCATTGGGCGGAAGCGCATCAATAGCAGCCCAGCCCGGCGTCGCAGCAGACGAAACAACCGGCACCGCGCATGAAGACGACAGAATCCGCACTGTCGTCTCCGAGCTGAGCAGGATCGCCACGGAAAGGAACGAGACCGTTTGGCTTTACTTTGACAATCCCGACAGCGGGTTGATCGACCGCACCCGATATCAACTGGAACACTTGATTGAAGAAGTTCTGGATACTCCGAACTTGCGGCTGATCCTGGCCGGTTTCGAAACCTATGATTTGCGTGCCCGCACCATAACTAATCTGGACAATGTGGAAGTCGATCCGCGACCGAAGCTATTTGTCGACTATATCCGCCCGTTCCTGCGAAAAGACGTCAAAGACTGCGTTGGTCTGATGGTCAGGGCATTGGCGTTGAAATGGACACCTGATGTGTGCGGGCACATCGTTGACCTTGCCTTGCAGGGAATTCCGGCGGAAATGAACCGCTTTGCTATCGCCAATCTTCCGCTCGTCGCCGAACGGTTGCGCACAGAGGCGAGAAAAGACATTGGAGTTCATGATGCAGGCTGATCCGCGAAGTCGTGACGTACTGGAAAAGCTGCGATGGGTCGCGGCGGTGTCAGGTGCATTCAACCCGGTTTCAACCTTGTTGAAGATCGGCGGCAACGAACTGGTGGCCGATACGAACCGAATGCTGGATATCGTTAGCCTCTTACGCCCGGATTGCACGGTGGAGCGGGACGAGTCTCAGGATCTCTGGACCATGCGCAACAGCGTTCGCCGCGAAGTACTGTCCAAACCCTCACCTTTTGCGCCCAGTAGCGAATATGCCAAATCCCCAACCGATGTGGAGCTAGCCCTGACAGGCGCGGCCCAATACTCGCCCGAGGCGATCTCTGATCTGATCGTCAAAGCCGACAACCCGCAACCGTTGCTGGACCTGATTAAAGTGTTGGATCGGAGCGGACCGCAAGCGCCGGGTTATTCACAGGTGGCTGCCTTGCGAGGGACAGTCAACAAGTTGCTTCAGGTACAAGCCAATGAGCAGGCCCTATCAGGTGGTTTTTTCGGCCGCGAAGATGAATTGGGCAAGATTGATCGCTGGATGGCCTCGCCCGACCGCTGGGCAACAAGAGAAGACCACCCAAGTCGAAAGACCGCAGTGAAACTACGCACGTTGCATATTTCAGGCCTGCCCGGAATTGGGAAATCCTATCTTTTGGAGCGTGTCATACAGATGGCTCGCCAACGTGACATGGTCATTCTGCGACTGGATTTCGACCGGTCTTCGCTGAATGTGCAGGACGATCACGCCCTTTTCGACGAGATATCCCGTCAAATCGGAAACGGCCTGCCATATACTGCTAAGCAACTGCGCGAGGCGCGGTTCGAACGGGCCGAAACGCTGGCAGACACCGAGAACCTTTCTCGACGCGGACGGTCTCGGGAGATCATGCAGGCCATCCGAAGCGCCCTGTCCAGCTTTGACGGTACGATCCTTATCCTGCTCGATACATTGGAGGTCTTGCGCCAGCGAGCTGATTCCCGTGTCGTCCGCCTGTTTGAACATCTCGATCGACTGGCCGAATTCGCTGCGTGCCCGATTTGTGTGATCTCAGCCGGGCGCAAGGAATCCATCGTCCCCGCGCAATCCCGGGTCGACAGAGACAGCATCGATTTGACGGGGCTCGAAGATCCGGTGGCTGACAGCATGCTGGAACAACGTGGCGTCGACGCGGCCCAACGGGCTCCGATCCTGGAACTTGCGCAAGGAATTCCCCTGCGCCTGGTCCTCGCCAGCAAGTCTCTGAAAATGGGAGCACGACCTGACCTGCACGTGCCGGCGAATGCCAGCGGCGCGCAGATCGAAGGCTATCTTTATCGCGCCATTCTCAGTCGGGTGCCGCGTACTTTGCGTGAAGTGGCACTCAAGGGTTTGGTCTTGCAGCGGATAAATGTGGGCGCCTTGCGCGAAGTAGTCGCCCCTGCACTTGGATTTGAGCTAAGCAAGAAAGAAGCCGAAGACATTCTAAAAGAGCTGGGCCGCCACCATTGGCTGGTACGGAGAGAGGGGTCATGGATTCTGCATCGTAGCGATCTCCGGGCGGCCACTCTGAAACTGATTTATGAAGAATTCCCGGACACCTCCCGCGAGATCGATCAAAAAGCCGCGGAATGGTTCAAGGGGATAAATCCGGTTGCTGCGCTCTATCACCGGCTTCAGATGTGCCGAGAACCGAAAGTGGACATACCGCAGATTGGCCGCGCTTTGGCTGAAGAGTTCGACGACCATATGCTTGCCGAGTTGCCCGCGCGTGCAAGTGACGCAATCCGTCAGGCAAAACAGGAACGATCGGATTTCGGACGACAGGACCAGGTTCTGCCCGAAGCGGACGACCATCTGGAACCGGAAGATTTCGCCCTGAATCTCGAACAAGAGCTCGGAAGAGATTTCTGGAGCGGCGTCGCTTCCTCGCCTCTGGATGCCAGACACGTGCAGCCGCAACTTGCGTTCGATCCTCAACAAATGCGGTCGACATATGTGAAACCCATTGATGCCGACCTGACTTATCCAGTGGACGATCGCGCGATCAAGGATGTCGAAATCATGCTGGAGAAAGGCGAATTGCGTGAAATACCCGGTATCATGCAAAGCGCTTTTCCCGAACGTTATGAACTGGCCAGCGACGCTGGGTTGATCACGATGGCCTATGCATGGCGCAGCGGACAGTGGACGCTGGCGAGCCAGATCCTTGGCGCTTTGCCGATGCCGTTTTTTCACGACGCGCTAAAAAGAGTCAGCCCGCCCATGACACGCCTTCTATTGGAAGTATGGGCTGAGTTCAGATTTGAGAAATGCTTGGATTGGTTACAGTCGGAGGACCGGTACGAGGTGCTGGGCAAGTGCGCGAACATGCGGCAGGCTTCGATGCTGACAGGGTGCGCGCTGGATTTCATGCTGTTGTCTGTACGGGAAACCGCCGCCTTCCCATGGATTATCGACGAAACACGCGCCTTGATATTTCCGTTCGTTGCCGGCGGCAACGAAGAACTGGCCTGGCGCACACTTGATCGTGCCGACCGACTGCGCGCCAATCTGGGCGTGCAGCAAAATCTGGCCTCCAGTAATGGTATAGAACCTGAAACCCAAGGGCGCAGAGTTGCGCCGCTCAATCCCTATGCCACGCCACTGGTCGAATTTGTCCGGCTCGACCAAATGTTTGACCGTGGTGGTGCGCGCCTTCAGAACGAGCTTGCGCACCTGAGAGAGTTGTTCGGAGAGATCGGGGACTTAGTCGCGCCGGAACTGCAAGGGCTGAACAACATCGCTTCCGGGCTATCCTCCTACGCCTCGGACACGGCAGAGGCACTGGCAAATGCGGGGCTGGCAGCGGAAACACTCGGTGGTTACGCCTTCTTCCGTCCTGACCGTGATCTGCCTGCGCTCGCCGACGCGGCGGAACGGTGGCGGCGAACCGTGAATGGCCTTTGGTCCTATGCCTCGCTCCCACCCGAAGATTGGGTTTCGGACATCCCTGCCGATCACCAAGCCGTGGCTTTGACAGAGCATTTGGGGACACCGGATCGTGCCGAAGCGCTGTTGTGGCTGCTTGCCCCACGCGACCGGTACGGTGCGCAAGCTCGGCGCAGATTGCGACGGCCCTACCTTAACGCGTTTGCCAAACGGAGCCACGGACGGACAGAGGTTCTAAAACTTCTGCAAAAAGATGAACTGCCCCTCGTTCAGGCTGCAACACTAGCGGTGCTCGTCCTGCACGGGGTACCTCCAGAAACCATTTTCCGTTGACTTCTTTCATCCAAGGAGACTTGAAATGCCCAACCGCGCTGAAGAGGAAAGCCTGAACCGTCTGGAGGGGCTGAGGACCCGTTGGAATTTCGACAAGATCAAGCAGGCCATCAACGATGGGTCTCCGGTCTTGAAAGAGTTGGGGCTGGTTGCAGAAAGCACAGCAATAGAGATGATTGACAGCACGCCGCCGCAACTTGAGGCCGCCGGTCATTCGAACTTGATGCTCGAAGCCATTGTACGAGCGGTTGGCCGCCCCCCGCTGTTGATCAAAAACGGCGCAGTTGAGGGGAAAACCCAGCTAGGCGGCGATTTCGCCCCCGGTACGGATATCAAGATCACCAACATCGAGCCTATGATCCCTTCGATAGGTCGTATCGAGTTCCGCAATCACGACATGGCATGGGGTGGCACAGGCTGGATCATCGACGAAGAAGACAATGGCAGCCTGCTGATCGTTACCAACCGGCATGTGGCCAAGATCGTAGCCCGCCGGACTTTTCTGGGCGATGGCGTGTTCAAGTTCGGCCCTGGCAACATCCTTTATGGTGCGGCTATCGATTTTCTGGAGGAAGTCGGCGCCGGGGGGGACAATTCGAAGACCATTCCAATCCGCAAGTTTACCTATATTGCAGACGACATTTCGGCGGATGTAGCCTTGGCGCGGGTCGACAAACCCGACGCCGCAAGTGGTATTTCTCTCGCGCCTCTGCCGCGCGCGATCAAGGATGCCGAAGATGGCGAGATGATCGCCGTTATTGGCTATCCGGCCTCGGACTCGCGCAATAACGCCGCCCAGATGGAGCGGTATTTCAAAGGGCTCTACGACATCAAACGCTTTGCCCCCGGTTTTGCCAGCATGGCCGACAGCAGTTCCCGGCTTGGTCACGACGCCACAACGTTGGGTGGCAATTCGGGCAGTCCAGTCATCAGCCTCGACAGCGGCAAACTGGTGGGGTTGCACTTTGCCGGTCGGTTCGGCATCGGCAACAGTGCCGTTCGGGTCAGCACCCTGACCGCCCTTTTGGATCAGGGTGTAGCCGGACAGGTTCACAGTGTCGCGGCAATCCCTGACGAGGCACCCGCTGGTCACGATCTGAACCATTTTGCGGGGCGCGGTGGATATGACCCTGATTTCCTGCAGGTGGTTCCAGTGCCCCTACCCAAGCTCAACCCTCAAATTCCGCTTAGCACACCAAGCGATGCGACACCTGAACGCCAGCACGAACTGCGCTACCAGCATTTTGGCGTGCTTTATAGTGCTGCACTCAAGGGGCCGCTGCTGACCGCCCTGAACATCGATGGAGAACAGACCATCAGGATCAAGCGAAGGTCGACGACATGGCGCAAGGATCTGCGCATTCCAGCCAACCAGCAACTCGATGCCGAAGCCTATGGCCATGCCGATATTGACCGGGGCCACCTGATACGTCGTGCAGCAACCAATTGGGGTGATACCCGCGAAACCGCGGAACAGGCTGACGCGGACACGTTTCATTACACGGTATGCAGCCCGCAGCATCGCCTTCTTAACCGCAACTCCGAAATGTGGTTGGGACTGGAAGACTACATCCTCGATAACGTTCGCACTCACGGTTTTCGCGCGAACGTGTTCAGTGGCCCGATCATATCTGGAACCGAGCCTCTTCTGGGCAACACAGGCGCACCCGTGCCGCTGGAATTCTTCAAGGTGGTAACAATGTTGGCCGAAGCGCCCGAAGAGGGCGACATCCTGCGCCTACACGCGACGGCCTATATCCTGTCTCAGGGCCAGTTGATCCACCGGATGTTGTCCGAACGTGGACGCGTCGAAGCAGTTGAAGGGTTTGAATTCGGCGAGTTCAAAACCTTCCAGGTCCGGATCAAGGACCTGGAGCACGCTACGGGGCACGATTTCGGCCTGCTCCGCGATTTCGATCCGCTGGGCAAGGTGGGCGAGAGCGAAGCCGGAGAAAGCGTTGCAATCACCGTGTGGGATTATGAGAATATCTGCCTGTAGACAGCAGGGCTGGTCCCCTTGCCCTAACTGGCCAGAGACGGCAGATAAAGAACAATTCCCGGGAAGGCGACCAGCAAAGCGATGGTCACGGCATCCGCCACAAAGAACGGGGCCACGCCGCGGAACACATCTTGAACGCTCAGGTCGGGGCGCACGCCCGCGACTACGAAGCAGTTAAGGCCAATGGGTGGAGTGATGAGGCAAAACTCGGCCATCTTCACCACCAGAATGCCAAACCAGATCGCACACATCGGACCAGACATGCCAAACGTACTGTCCGCAGCGCTGACTGCTTCACCTCCGTTCAGCGCCATGACTGCAGGATAGACGACCGGCAGGGTCAGCAAAAGCATCCCTATGGCATCCATGAACATGCCCAGAACCGCATAAGCCAGCAGGATGCAAATCAGGATCAGCATCGGCGACATCGTCAAGCCGGTGATCCAGTCTGAAAATGCTCCCGGCAAGTCGGCAAAGCCAAGAAACCGAACATAGATCAGAACACCCCAGATGATCGAAAAGATCATCGCGGTTAGTTTGGCGGTCTCTAGCAGCGCTGATTTCAGTTCCGCCCAGCGCATCCCATGCCAGAGCGCAAAACAAAACACTATGAAAGCGCCGATTGCACCGCCTTCGGTGGGCGTACCCCAAGCCTGATCGCCAAACGGGTTGTAGACAAAACAGATGATGATGACGATCACAAGGACAATCGGCATCGCAGCAGGAAGCGAAGCAAAGCGCTCGCGCCAGGTAAAACCGGAAACTGGTGGACCTACCGACTTGAATGCCAAGGCTATGCCGACAATCAATGTGCCATAGATGACCGCCGAGAAGGCGCCGGGGATGAATCCGGCAAGTAACAGTTTCCCGACGTCCTGCTCTACAATGATGGCGTAGATCACAAGAATGGCGGAAGGCGGAATAAGAGACGCCAAAGTACCACCCGCCGCAACGACACCCGCGGCGAACCTCTTGTTATAGCCAATCTTCAGCATCTCGGGGATCGCAATACGCGCAAACACCGCCGACGTGGCCACGGATGCGCCTGACACGGCGGCAAATCCGGCTGTGGCGAACACGGTTGAAACCGCCAATCCCCCCGGAACCCAGGCAATCCAACGTTTGGCCGCTTCGAACATCGCACGGGTCAGCCCGGCATAATAGGCCAGATACCCGATCAGGATAAAGGTAGGGATCAGGCTGAGTGTGTGTGATGCCACCTTGGAATGAGGCACCTGCCCCGCGGTTTTGACTGCGACCGTAACCGCTTTACCGAACCGGTCCGGATCGTACCCGAACTTGGCCCAGAATATCCAGATTAGTCCGACAAGCCCGGCCAGCCCTGCGGCAAAGGCCACGCGCATCCCCGTGAGGACCATGACAAGAAGAAAGCCGGTGACCCAAAGACCAATTTCGATGGTGTCCATGCTTATTCCTGCCCTTCGAACTGTTCGGCCTCGGCTGCTGCCTGCGCTGCCGCGTCCTGTATGAGCGGAACTGCAACGGGTCTATCCACACCCCGCACAAATGCGCGGCCATAGCCCCAAGTCTGCAAAAGCAGTCGAAAACACAACACTGAGAACGCTAACGGGGCGAGCAGCTTGGCTGGCCAGATTGGAATGCCGATATCGATCGAGCTATCACGGCTCCACAGCGGTGCACCCCAGTCAAAGGACCGGTCGAAATGCGCCCAACTGCCCCAAACCAGCGCCATCATCAGGATCAGGATCAGAACAACCGAAACCAATTCAAACAACCACAGTGCGCGGCCATGCAGTCGCGCGATAAGGATATCCATCCGGATATGACCGCCATTTCGCTGTACGAACGAGATTCCAAGGAACGCAATTAGCGGCATTGCCTGTTCGATCCAGTCCACGTATCCGGGCAGCGGCGCATTCATCGTATTGCGTCCACCAACAGAGACGACCGCAAGAACCATCAGGCAGAACACGCCAATGCCGCTGAGCAATGCCATTAACTTTTCAAGCCGCAATAGGGCCAGATCCAAACGGCTCAGGAGGCTGTCATCCTCCAGTACCGTGGCATGTCCTGCCATCTCGTTTTCTCCTGATGGGCGATTGAAGTGACCGGGCACAAGGGCCCGGTCGATAGAATCAGCTTCCGCCGCGCTGATCGCTTAGCGTTGACTGCACCAGATCATAGAGTTCCTGCGCCGGCAGACCCTGCGCCGACATATCGGCAATCCACTGATCCCGGATCGGGTCGGCGGCCTTGGCACGGAATTCTGCAATCGTCTCGTCCGAGATCATCACCTTCTCGACGCCCTTTTCTTCCAGCACGCCATCCCATTTCTTGAGCAGCTCGCCATAGTTGGCCAGGTAGTGAGCAATCGCTTCATCAATCGAACTCTCAAGTGCTTCGCGGTGCTCTGGACTCAGCGCCTCGAAGGCTTCGATATTCACCACCACTGGGCAGTTGACGGTGCCTGGATTCAGATTGGCTGTCCACCAGTCGGCCTTGTTGATGGTGCCGAACGAAAGATGCGCGTGTTGGGCAAAGGCTACTGTATCGACAACTCCAGATTCCATTGCGTTATAAGCTTCGGTCGCTGGAACCGAGGTGGGCACGCCACCAACCGCTTCGAATGCCTGACCCAGTCCACCAGTTGCGCGAACACGCATGCCGTCGAACTCCGCGAGCTCATCACGCGGATCGCCGGTTCCAACCAGGTTGTATTGTGGCATCGGCGAGGTCATGAGAATTTGCGCGTTCCACTGCGCCATCTCGTCCTTGACGGCTTGATGCCCATAGACCGCATGGCTGACCGCTACTTCCTCCTCTAGGGTGTTCACTCCGAGGAACGGCAACTCCAACACGGTAATCGCCCGGTTCTTGTCGCGGTGATAGCCGGCACAAAACTGGGCCATTTCGAAAGCCCCGATTGAAATGCCGTCGAGGTTTTCCTTCGGTTTAGACAAGCCTCCGTAACTTACATTCATCGTGAACTCGCCGCTGGTTTTTTCGCTGACCAGTTCCGCCAGTTTTTCAACATGTTCGGTAAAAGCCCGCCGTTTGCCCCAAACCGAAACGTTCCATTCGGTCGCTGCAGCTTCGGTGACAAAAGCAAGGCTCAGGGCGGCAACGGCCGCTCCGCTCAACATCTTGTTCATAATGATCTCTCCCTTGACCGCGAACCTCATGGCAGGCCGCTTGCAAGAGAAGCTAGCGCCAACATTCACGACTGCCAACCCCTGGGCTCCTGACGGCCTGTCACCCAGAATTCACGGTTCACCAGAACCGCGAGCGCAAACGGGAACAAAATGTCGCGCGACCCGTCAAGGTAATTTTCGCGCGGAAGGCCGCCATGACGCGAGAGAGGATTGAAACCAAGCCCGTGTCATTGACTCTCTATCAATTGAAAACAAAGGATTTTATGATAACTTTCTTGCCAAAAATTTACTATTTTACCGATATGGAAAAACTTATTTACACACAAACCATTGGATTACAGCAAGTTATTTCCTTATTTTCAGATATGACTATTATCCGTCGCAGGGTAGGAACCGGATCGACAATGCTCTCCATGCGGGCGAAAACGGTCCCGGAACATTCAGTGACAGGGAGGAGCCCAAGAATGAACGCCGCTGCTCATTCAGAAGCCAAAGTTTATCCGCCATCTGCCGAAACCGTAGCACGTGCGCACGTAAACGCGGAAAAATATGCCGAATTGTATGCCGCCTCGATCGCCGATCCAGCCGCTTTCTGGGATGAACAGGGCAAGCGTGTTGACTGGATAAAGCCATACACCCAAGTAAAGGACGTTGACTACAGCTTTGGCAAGGTCTCGATCAACTGGTACGCCGATGGCACACTGAATGTGTCTGCCAACTGTCTTGACCGTCATCTGAAATCCCGCGGCGATCAGACTGCGATCATCTGGGAGCCGGACGAGCCGACCGACGACGCCCAGCACATCACCTACGCCGAATTGCACCGCCGCACCTGCCGGATGGCCAATATTCTGGAGTCTATGGGCGTGCGTAAGGGTGACCGCGTGGTGATTTATCTGCCGATGATCCCAGAAGCCGCCTATGCAATGCTTGCTTGTGCGCGGATCGGCGCCATCCACTCCATCGTTTTCGCCGGCTTTTCCCCGGATGCGTTGGCGGCCCGTGTCAACGGCTGTGACGCCAAAGTGATTATCACAGCCGACGAGGCCCCGCGCGGTGGCCGCAAGACCCCCTTGAAATCCAACGCCGACGCCGCCCTGTTACATTGCAAGGACACCGTGAAATGCCTCGTGGTCAAGCGCACCGGCGGCCAGACGACTTGGATAGAGGGTCGTGATTTTGACTATAATGAAATGGCGCTTGAAGTAGACGACTATTGTGCGCCGGCAGAGATGAGTGCAGAGGATCCGCTGTTCATCCTGTATACGTCTGGTTCAACCGGTCAGCCCAAGGGAGTGGTACACACTACCGGCGGGTACCTCGTTTATGCGTCAATGACTCATGAAATCACCTTCGATTATCATGATGGCGATGTGTACTGGTGCACTGCCGACGTAGGCTGGGTGACTGGTCACAGCTATATCGTATACGGCCCGTTGGCCAACGGCGCGACCACGCTGATTTTCGAGGGTGTGCCAACCTACCCTGATGCATCGCGCTTTTGGCAGGTTTGTGAAAAGCACAAAGTGAATCAATTCTATACCGCGCCCACCGCGATCCGTGCCCTGATGGGCCAGGGTAACGAGTTTGTCGAGAAATGCGATTTGAGTGATCTTAAAGTCTTGGGCACAGTTGGCGAGCCGATCAATCCCGAAGCCTGGAACTGGTACAACGAGGTTGTAGGAAAGGGCAAATGCCCGATCGTCGATACATGGTGGCAGACCGAGACCGGCGGTCACCTAATGACGCCACTGCCAGGCGCACATGCGATGAAACCAGGGTCGGCAATGAAGCCATTCTTCGGCATCCAGCCTGTCGTTCTCGATCCTCAATCGGGTGTGGAAATACAGGGCAACGATGTCGAGGGCGTGCTGTGCATCAAAGACAGCTGGCCTGGTCAGATGCGCACCGTCTGGGGTGATCACGAACGCTTCCAAAAGACCTATTTTGCCGACTACAAAGGTTATTACTTCACTGGCGACGGCTGTAAGCGTGACGCCGATGGCGATTACTGGATCACCGGTCGGGTCGATGACGTGATCAACGTCTCGGGCCACCGTATGGGCACCGCCGAGGTGGAAAGCGCACTAGTGGCCCATGCCGCCGTGGCCGAGGCAGCTGTGGTGGGTTATCCGCACGAGATCAAAGGGCAAGGCATCTATTGCTATGTCACCCTGATGAATGACCGCGAACCCTCCGAGGAACTGCGAAAGGAATTGCGCCAGTGGGTCCGAACCGAGATTGGACCGATTGCCAGTCCGGACGTCATTCAATGGGCCCCGGGCCTGCCCAAGACCCGTTCGGGCAAGATCATGCGCCGTATTCTTCGAAAAATCGCAGAAAACGACTTCGGATCTCTGGGCGACACTTCGACACTTGCCGATCCTTCAGTGGTCGAAGACCTGATTCAAAATAGGGCCAGTAAGTGAGGGTGTGATGGACACGGCTGTGACAACCACTCCCGCCGTTTTGATCCTTCTCGGCCCTCCGGGCGCCGGAAAGGGAACTCAGGCGCGAATACTGGAAGAAAGATTTGGTCTAGTGCAGCTTTCGACGGGCGATTTGCTGCGCGAGGCGGTTGCTTCCGGGACACGGGCAGGATTGGCAGCAAAGGCTGTCATGGAAGCAGGTGATCTGGTGAGCGACGAGATCGTCATCGCAATCCTGCGTGACCGTATGGCGAAACCTGACTGCGCCCAAGGCGTTATACTTGACGGGTTCCCACGCACTACTGTGCAGGCCGAGGCACTTGATGCTTTGCTTGCTGAGACCGGACAGGAGATTGGCGCAGCCATCAGCCTTGAGGTGGAGGACGCCGAAATGGTCAAGCGCATTTCCGGTCGCCACACCTGCGCCGGCTGTGGCGAAGGCTATCATGACAGTTTCAAGCAACCAGTCGAAAACGGCAAGTGCGATAAGTGCGGCGGCTCGGAGTTTAGCCGCCGCGCGGATGACAACGCAGAAACCGTCGCATCCCGACTATGCGCATATCATGAGCAGACCGCGCCCTTGATTGACTATTATGAACACAAGGGCCTTCTGAAGAAAATTGACGCCATGGGCGGGATAGACGAGATCGCCCAGGGCCTCGCAACCATCGTCAAGGGGGCGATGGACTAAGCGAGCAATACCGGGGACGGTTAACGCCACCCCTCCCCCTTGAATATTTAACCGGATCAACCGCCTAGGCGGACCGGTAATGGTATGTCTGATCGTCTTGATACGGCGGCAGGCACGTGGAGAGGGTTTGTCCGCTCAGCGGGCAGCCTTGGAGGAAGCAAGGAGGAACCGCCATGGCGGATCGTACTACAAACTCCGTACAGACGGCCGAAGCCGACAAGAGTTATTGGCAAGCCAATGTGCGGATCATCATCGTCAGCCTCATCATATGGGCGCTGGTATCCTTTGGGTTTGGCATTCTGCTGCGCCCGATGCTATCGGGAATCACCGTAGGTGGAACCGATCTGGGCTTCTGGTTCGCCCAGCAAGGTTCGATCCTGGTCTTTTTGGCCCTGATCTTTTTCTACGCCTGGCGGATGAACCGGCTCGACCGCGAATACGGCGTCGAAGAGGAGTAAGCCGCCATGGATCAGTTTACCATAAACTTGCTGTTTGTGGGCGCGTCCTTTGCGCTTTACATCGGCATCGCAATCTGGGCCCGCGCTGGTTCCACATCAGAATTCTATGCCGCCGGTCGCGGTGTACACCCGGTCACTAACGGTATGGCGACAGCAGCCGACTGGATGTCGGCGGCCTCGTTCATTTCAATGGCAGGCCTCATTGCCTTTACCGGATACGATAACAGCTCGTTCCTGATGGGCTGGACCGGTGGTTACGTGCTGCTGGCCTTGCTTCTTGCTCCCTATCTTCGCAAGTTCGGCAAGTTTACTGTGTCGGAATTCATCGGCGACCGTTTCTACAGCCCCACTGCGCGCATCGTGGCGGTAATCTGCTTGATCGTCGCATCGGTGACTTACGTGATCGGTCAGATGACTGGTGTCGGCGTGGCCTTTGGTCGTTTCCTTGAGGTCAGCAATACCACCGGTCTGTTGATCGGCGCCTGTGTGGTCTTTGCTTATGCCGTGTTCGGGGGCATGAAGGGTGTGACCTATACCCAGGTCGCCCAATACTGCGTTCTGATCACCGCCTACACCATTCCGGCGATCTTTATCTCGCTGCAACTGACCGGCAATCCTATCCCGGCCCTTGGCCTGTTCGGCGACACTGCGGGCGGAGAGCCGCTTCTTACCAAACTTGACGCAATCGTGAGCGAACTCGGTTTTGCCGAATATACCGCTCATCATGCCGACACCTTCAACATGGTGCTCTTCACCCTGTCTCTGATGATCGGTACTGCAGGTTTGCCACACGTCATCATGCGGTTCTTTACCGTGCCAAAAGTGGCCGACGCACGCTGGTCGGCAGGTTGGGCGCTGGTCTTTATCGCGTTGCTTTATCTGACCGCCCCGGCTGTTGGCGCCATGGCCCGTCTGAATATCACTGATATGATGTGGCCCAACGGTACCAACGGCGAAGCCGTCTCGGTCGAGCAGATCGAGAACGACGCTCGCTATGACTGGATGGCAACCTGGCAGAAAACCGGCCTACTTGGCTGGGAAGACAAGAATGGTGACGGCAGGATCCAGTATTACAACGATGCTTCCGAAGCCATGCAAGCAAAGGCAGCCGAAAAAGGCTGGGTCGGCAACGAGTTGACCAACTTCAACCGCGACATCCTGGTTCTGGCGAACCCAGAGATTGCCAACCTGCCAGGTTGGGTGATCGGTCTGGTTGCCGCTGGTGGTCTGGCCGCCGCATTGTCGACAGCCGCAGGTCTGCTGTTGGCTATCTCTTCGGCTGTCAGCCACGATTTGATCAAAGGTTCGATCAACCCGTCGATCTCGGAAAAAGGCGAACTGCTGGCTGCGCGGATTGCCATGGCCGTCGCCATCGTCGTTGCCACCTATCTGGGTCTGAACCCGCCGGGCTTTGCCGCGCAAACGGTTGCTCTGGCCTTCGGACTGGCTGCCGCCTCGATCTTCCCGGCGCTGATGATGGGGATCTTCTCGACCCGCATCAACAACACCGGCGCTGTCGCAGGCATGCTGGCAGGCCTGATCGTGACCCTGGTTTATATCTTCCTGCACAAGGGCTGGCTGTTCATTCCGGACACCAACTCTTTCACCGATGCCGACCCGCTGCTGGGTACGGTCAAGTCGACCTCGTTCGGCGCCATCGGTGCGGCTGTCAACTTTGCCGTGGCCTATGTGGTCGCCGGCATGACCAAAGATACCCCGCAGGAGATCAAAGACCTGGTCGAAAGCGTGCGCATTCCGCGTGGTGCGGGTGCTGCGCAGGATCACTGAGGTGTCGGGCCTCTGGACTGGTTCCCTCCCGTATGAGGCCTGCCCTCTTTGACCCGATGGTCCCGCCCGATTATTCCGGGCGGGACCTTTCCGTTTCATTTCAAGGTTGCCCTAATGCCATTGTCACCAGAACAGATCATCAGGTTTCTGAAATCGGTACACCCCTATGACGCGCTACCGACCGACGTGCTGGTGACAATCGCAACACGGGCAGACGCATGGGAGGTCGAAACCGATTTCGCCGTTTACGACCTTGGCGAGACGTTGCCGGGGTTGTTCATTGTCTACGAAGGTCAAATCGAAATCAGTGATGAGAATGGTGTCGTCGTCTCTCACCTCGGCATGCGTAATTCTTTCGGGGAACGCGGGCTTTTGCGCGATGGCAAGGCAGTTACCAGCGCCCGCGCGGACACACATTCCGTTCTGCTGTTGCTACCGCCGAACCTGTTTCATGATCTGATTGCCCAACACGAAGTATTTGCCAAGTTCTTCAACCGCGCGCGAAGCCCGAAACCGCAACAAGACAGTCTGGCAACAAGTTCGGTTGATACTTTGATGGCGCGAAATCCCGCCACCTGCCCACCCGAGACACCCGTTCAAGACGCAGCGCTTATAATGCGCGACAGGGGAATTTCCTCGATTTGCATTACCGAGAAAGAAACCCTGAAAGGCATAGTAACGGTACGGGACCTGTCCGGGAAGGTCGTGGCAGAAGCGCTGCCCGCCTCTACACCCATTTCTCAGGTCATGACTGCACACCCTTTGACTCTGTCACCAAGCGACATCGGCTCGGATGTGCTGCACGCAATGATGGAAAGGCATATCGGACATATTCCGATCACTGAGAGTGGTCGATTGGTGGGTATGGTCACCCAAACCGACCTAACCCGTTTCCAGGCGGTCAGTTCTGCGGAGCTGGTCAGTGCCATCTCACGGGCGACCAACGCAGAGGAAATGGCGAAAGTCACCGCCGAAATTCCGCGCCTGCTGGTACAACTTGTGGCAGGCGGCAACCGGCACGAAGTTGTCACGCGCCTGATCACGGATATCGCCGATACCGCCACGCGCCGTCTGCTAAGCCTGGCCGAGGAAAAGTTCGGCCCGCCGCCGGTGCCATATCTGTGGCTAGCGTGCGGTTCACAAGGTCGGCAAGAACAAACCGGGGTGTCAGATCAGGACAACTGCATTATGCTGGATGATGCCGCCACAGACGCAGACATGCCCTATTTCAAGGCGCTGGCGGAATTCGTGTCTGGTGGCCTTAATATCTGTGGTTATTTTTTCTGCCCCGGCGACATGATGGCAACGAACCCGCGCTGGTGTCAGCCTGTGCGCGTGTGGAAAGACTACTTCGCCGGCTGGATCGCCAAACCCAACCCCGAGGCGCAAATGCTGGCGTCTGTCATGTTCGATCTGCGCCCTATCGGCGGTACATTCGATCTGTTTTCCGACCTGCAGACTGACACCCTGAAAGCGGCCAGCCGAAATTCGATCTTCGTGGCCCATATGATCGCGAATTCACTGAAACATACACCGCCGCTGGGTCTGTTGCGCGGTTTTGCTACTATCAGGTCGGGTGAGCACCGCAACACGCTCGACCTCAAACACAATGGGGTTGTGCCCGTGGTGGACCTTGGGCGGGTCTATGCGTTGCAGGGAAAGTTGACTGAGGTGAATACTCGTGCGCGACTCAAGGCAGCCGAAGCGGCCAGCGTGCTCAGCTCGTCCGGCGCACGCGATCTTCTTGATGCCTATGACCTGATTGCGGAAACCCGGCTTGAGCACCAGGCGGCACTGGTGCGAAAAGGCGTCGAGCCCAATAACTATCTGGTTCCCGCGGACCTGTCCGATTTTGAACGAAGTCATCTGCGCGACGCCTTTGTCGTGGTAAAAACCATGCAATCAGCGGTCGGACACGGCAAGAGCATGCTGAGCTGACACAAGACGGATTGGGAGAACAAGCCATGTTTCTGGAGCTGATTGCAACGGTCTTTGCGGGCATTGCCATCGCTGGATTGGTGATGATCTTCAACCGTGCGACCGGAGGCCGTTTGCCGCGCTGGCTGGCCCCGGTGGCCGCAGGATTAGGGATGATCGGCGTAACGATCATCAGCGAATACTCTTGGTACGACCGAACCCGCGCCGCCCTTCCCGAAGAGATGATAGTCGTGCAGGAAGTCGAAAGCCGTGCGGTCTACCGCCCCTGGACATATTTGGCACCATTTGTCGTACGCTTTGCCGCAGTCGATGAAGCTTCGGTTCAAACAAATTTAAAAGTCCCTGGTCAACGCCTTGCCGATCTCTATTTCTTCGGCCGCTGGGCGCCGGTGTCCAAGCTGCCTATAGCCGTAGATTGCAACCAGTTGCGTCGGGCAGACCTTTCCGATGGTGTTGAGTTCGCCTCTGATGGAGAGGTGCTGAATGCCAACTGGATAGAGGCGGACAAAACTGATTTGGTAATTTCAGCGACGTGCGAGATACAGCAGTGATGGCCCACTTAAGCCTGCGACTTCGCGTGTTTTTATTTTTTTGCCTGCTCGCTTTGGGCGGGTTGAGCGTGACCGGCGCCGCTTTGTGGTTGGGCTATAGCCGAGCAAACGCACCGGACATGCTGGATGCGTTCGTCTTCAGTGGGTTGCTTGTCGCCTTTGGATTGCTGGGATTGATTGTCGGGGTTTGGTTGTTATTCGACGAGAATGTCGCCAAGCCGATTGAACGCTTGTCCGCGCAGATGCGGGCGCGGGCGTATGCCGGAGTGGCCACCGATCTGGATATGCATAACGCCCGCTATCTGGGTGATCTTGCCCCGGCCGCCGCCGGGCTTGCCGGCGTTCTGTCCGAGACGGCCATGAACACCGCCGAAGCCGTAGCTGCTGAAACTGCGCGATTGACCGCCGAAAAGGAACGCTTGACCGCGCTCCTCACCGAAATTCCGGTGGCCATGGTTCTGGCCAGCCCAAAACACCATATCGTGCTCTATGACGGGCAGGCTGCCGAGGTGTTGGCGCAAATCGCTCCTCCTCGCCTAAACGCATCCCTGTTTGACTACCTGCGCCGCGATGCACTGGAGGCGGCATACGCGAAACTCATCAAGACAGGTAGGGATGTATCCTGCACTCTGACCGGTACAGACGGAACGCAATCTTACGCGGTGCGAATGAAACCGCTTGGGAGTGCGCCTGGATACATGCTGATTTTTGATGAAGCCACAGCGCAAATATCGCCCGAATCCGAACGCCCGCTGGTCTATGATTTCGATCTGCTGGAATCGCATCTTGATGAGGCGTTTGAAAACCGACGTCTCGCTGATTTATGCTTTGTTGTGTTCGACACCGAAACCACCGGCCTTTTACCGCACAAAGACGAAATCGTGCAAATTGGGGCTGTCCGGATCCTGAAGGGACGGATTATCTCGGGAGAGAGTTTGGATACACTTGTGGATCCGGGAATACCAATCCCTCCTGCTTCCACCAAGGTGCACAAAGTAAGTGACGCAATGGTTCGGGGCGCGCCGGATATCGTCGAAGCTGGCCGAGCCTTCCATCACTTTGCTCGCGATGCAGTAATTGTGGCGCATAATGCACCTTTCGATATGGCCTTTCTTCGTCGGCATGCGAAACCTATGGAGGTCGTCTGGGATCATCCGATCCTGGACACAGTACTACTCTCCGCCGTTCTGTTTGGCGCCAGCGAGGTTCATACACTCGACGCTCTGTGCGACCGGCTAGACGTCGCGATTCCAGAATCTTTGCGACACACTGCGCTGGGCGACGCGCAAGCTACGGCAGAGGTGCTGGTCAGGATGCTTCCCATGCTTCAGGCCCGCGGCATGCAGACCTTTGGCGATGTGATTGCTGAGACCCGCAAACACGGTCGCCTGCTCGAAGACCTAAACTGACGTAAAGGCGCCTTGCGTGCCCTGCTTGCATGGACAAACTGCCCAAGGCATGGCAGGTGGGACCGACTCAGGAACACGAGCGCGCGCGATGACTGAAAAAACCTTTGTTCCCGGCACGGAGGCGACCCTTGCCTTTCGCGAGGCATTGGGCTGTTTTGGAACCGGCGTCACAGTCGTCACGACGGCAGCACCGACCGGTCAGGTCGCAATAACGGTCAACTCATTTTCTTCGGTTTCCCTGACACCACCACTGGTGCTTTGGTGTCTGGGCAAGGACTCCAACCGGTTCGAAGCGTTTAGTACATCAACCCGGTATGCCATTCACGTCATGGCCGAAGACCAGCAGGGTCTGGCGCTTCGTTTTGCCCGCAATGGGTTCGATTTCACTCATACCACTTGGACACCGGATACGAACGGCACCCCTTTGCTATCGGGTTGTCTTGCCCGGTTCGATTGTCGGTTGAACGCCCGGCACGAAGCAGGAGATCACTTGATCATAGTCGGAGAGGTAGAGCAGGTCATGTACCGCACCGGCAAAGGCCTGATGTTTAAACGGGGCCAGTATGGAGCTTTCAAAGACCTTCTCTGAACTCACCAACCGCCATATCGTTATTGCTCCCAAACACAAAACGAGGGAGTGAATTACCTACAGGACAAGAGAGGCCGCGTCCCCTGGAAAAACTCAGTCGTCCATTATCCCATGAACTGCAAATGCCGCCAACTCTGCCTCTTGAGGAGTAATTACGCGGTAAGTTTCATGAACTCCAGCATCTCCCAATGTGCGGGCGACCGTAAGCAAGGTGTTTGGAGAGTGGTCGTCACAAAGATCGGCCATGAACACGATTTCATCGCGCGCGACATCCAGTGCCGCTTCGACGGACGGTGCGCCATAAAAACTTACGAAGTAGTCGGCCAGTCCCTTGATCAATCGCTCAAACTCGGTCTGTTCCACTTGGGTCACTGCAACGAACGTCACGCGCCCAAACGTTTCTAACCCAAGCCAACCATTGGAAAACGCCTGCTTCGCCTTACCCTCCAAATCGGCTTGCGACCAGTTCGAAAACTCGAATCCACCGGAAATACACCATTCACCGGTGCGCGCCGGGGAATGAAAGACATTCAGGTCGCTTTCATCGAAATGGATTGCGCGCGCGAGTTTCATTCCCTCCCCTCCAACACCGTTTCCATCGGTAACAAATGAGTGTCGGCTCCTTCCCGGATCAACATACCGAACCGATCGTCCGTTCCAACAAATATCCCGTGAATCCCTGATTGAGTGACCGGTTCACCGACGCCGCGCAAAAGTCCCATCCATTCGCCGTGCAAGGGGCCGTTGCCGTCCTCTTGCCATCGATTGAGCCAGGTCAGCATGTGTCGCGACCAGCTTTCGATCAGCCCGACAGGAGATACTTCGGCGCAACCTTCATCATAAAGCGCAGTATTATCAAGCATGTCACCCGGCGCGTCAGTTTGCATCAAGGCCAAGGTCCATCCGATCACGAGCCAATCGGGTGCCTGTTCAGAGTCGGCCGTGGAGGCCGCGGCGCGAAAATACCCGCAAGTAGCTCCATTGACGCATATCAGCCCGTCCCAACTCAGGTGAACCGCCACCTCTGGTGGCGCTTGCACGCCCAGGGCATTCTGGAACCCCACAGCGCATAGAGGTAGCATCGCCATTGCGTCGCTCAGCGGAACTTCGGGCGCGAAAACAATCGCCACCCGCAGTAAGTCGGCCTGGATGTTATAGGTCACGGTGCCCGAATCACAGCCTAGTTCGGCAAGGGCCTGAGCACGAACAAAAGGATCTTCCCCACCCCGCACGGGATGACCGGCCAGCAAGGGAGGAAAGACCGGCTGATTCATGCGTGCCCTTTTGCGATCAGATCGCGGGCGATACGTCTGAATGCGTCAGCTTGTGGGCTTTCGGGCTTGCTGACCACAATGGGGGCCCCACCATCCGCCGCGATCCGGATATCGAGGTGCAAGGGGATTTCCCCCAATAGCGGCACATCCATCGCCTTGGCCTCGGTCGCAACGCCACCATGACCAAACACGTGCTCTTCATATCCACAATTGGAACAGATATGAGTCGACATGTTTTCGATCATCCCGTGGATCGGCGTCTTGAGTTGACGGAACATATCTATCCCTTTCCGGGCGTCGATCAAGGCCACGTCCTGTGGGGTGGAAACGATGATTGCCCCATCCACCTTGAACTTCTGACTGAGTGTCAGTTGCACATCGCCAGTCCCTGGCGGCAAATCGACGATCAACACATCAAGCGCGCCCCACTGCACCTGACCCATCATCTGTTGCAAGGCGCCCATCAGCATCGGACCGCGCCAGACCACGGCCTGGCCTTCATTCACCATCAATCCCATAGACATCATGGTGACACCGTGATTTCGCAGAGGCAAAATCGTCTTACCATCAGGGCTTGCCGGACGGCCTGACACGCCCAGCATCCGCGGCTGCGAAGGACCGTAAACGTCGGCATCCAACAACCCAACTCGCCGACCTTCCGCGGCCAGTGCACAGGCGAGATTGGCCGAAACCGTGGATTTGCCCACCCCCCCCTTGCCTGAAGCAACTGCAATGATGCGATCCACGCCCGGCACTGCCTGCGGCCCGGATTGGGACGGCTTCGGTTTTGGTTTCAGGTCCGGCGGCGTCTTTTCAGAATGTGCGGTCATCATGGCCGAAACCTTTTCGACGCCCGAGACCATTTTTGCCGCCTGCTCGGCCGTGGCACGGATAGGTTCCATCCGCTCGGCCTGTTTGGGATCGATTTCCAGAACGAATCGTACGGTATCGCCTTCGACATTCAGCGCGCGAACAAGCCCAGCGCTCACGATGTCCTGCCCGGAAACTGGATCAGTGATTTTCTTGAGGTTGGCCAAAACGGCATCACGAATGCTCATGCGTTGTCATCCTTAATCTGGCCCGTCACAACGTGCTCGACTTCCAGCCCTTCGATGGTCAGCACAACCTTGGCCTCAAAGCTCTTGCCCAACGGATTGCCTGCCTTGCGCAGCCCTTCTTCGATGGCCTGTTGGCTGGTCACGCCGACCTGCTTGAGGAATTTTCGCATCGACATGTTGTAGTCACAACTCATCGCATGTGTCTCCATCTCATACTGTTCATTTGACGCATTCGTCCAAATCCTTCTAGGCTTGTTCCATGCGCTTTGCCCCGTTGTGCCTGAGCCTGATGCTCTACGCCAGCCCCTCTTGGTCGCAGGAGGTATTGGGATTGTCTGCACCTGATGAAGTTGTTCAATCGGGTTTGTTGAAATATATTCTTCCACGCTTTTCCCTCAAGACCGGCGTTAAGGTTGTTGCAGACTCAAACGGACCGATGTTGATCGTCACTGAAGCGCCAGGGGACCCCGTGTTCCAGCGTGGCGGCACGCTGTATTTTTTAAGAACTGAAGCAAAAGCGGGTCAGCAACGATTTCGGAAGTGGCTTCTGTCCGACATCGGCAAACGAACAGTCGAGAGTTATCGGCCTCATGACGGCATCCCTTTTGCCGCGAGTATTGATATTGCGTCCATTGATGAAACAACCGATTTCGAAGGCAATGCGCAACTTGGCGCGAAACTCTCTCTGACTCATTGTGGTCGTTGCCATGTGATCGGGCCGGAAAACCGAATGAACGGGCTTGGTTCGACACCCTCATTCGCAGTGTTGCGGTCATTGCCTGACTGGTCCACGCGATTTCAGCAGTTTTATGCGCTTAATCCGCATCCAGCCTTTACCCAGATCGAAGGGGTAACGTCGCCTTTTGATCTCGGACGTCCGCCACCAATCCATCCAGTAACGATTACCCAATCCGAACTGGAAGCGATTCTCGCTTTTGTCAGCGTGGTTGCTGCTGCAGATCTTGGCGCGCCTTTGCAAACTCAGTGATCCTTGCGCTTGCTGAAGTAGTCTTCGGTAGTGACAATCCGCGGTTTAGGATTGCCGGTGAGCGGGTTGTTTTTGCTGTTAAATTGGGCCTGAACACGGCAATCGTCGCACATCTGGATTAGGCGCGCTTGTTCCGAGGACGCGAACATGGGATGGCTGCCCGCCAGTTTTTCCATGATCCGCTTGATTGTGGATGCCACCCCGAAAGGTGTTCCGCATTCGATGCAGGTAAAAGGCTCCTCTTCGTTCAGAACACATTGTGACAGAGCAGCATCCATTAGGTTTAGTTGAGGCACCAACGTGATCGCTTTCTCCGGGCACGCCGTCCGGCAAATGCCGCATTGGAGGCAGGCATCTTCTTGAAAGTTCAGTTGTGGTTTGTCCGGGTTGTCGATCAGTGCGCCCGAAGGGCACAACGACACACAGCTGAGACAAAGCGTACAGGCGTCGGTGTCGACGGCAATCGCGCCATAAGGGGCCGTCGCAGGCAGCGGCAATGGATCGGGCGCATCGGGATTCAGCGCCTTTGCGGCAAGTCGAGTAATCTGGCGACGGTTGCCAAGTGGCAAAACCGGAGCGGATAGAGGGACCGGCACAAGCTGAGAGTACAAAATCTCCGCCAGCACGTCCGGGTCGGATTCGTCTATCAAACCGACTGCGTTCTCTCCTGCAATTGCTTGCGCCAATACCAGTTCGCGCAGCAAGGCATCACGTTCCGTTTTTAGAGAGATTAGTACGTCCACACGTGCAAATCCGTGCGCCAGAGCTGCCAGCATCTCTGCATGTCCAAAACCGGACACGACGCCCAGCTCAAGCGGGATCACACTGGCTGGCAACCCGCGCCCGAACCGGGCCGCCAGTCGGATCATCTCGCCCCCAAACCCATCATGCACCAATAGGCGCGGCGACAAGCCACCAGCCTGACGATAGGTGCGTGCCAGAATCTGTATACGCGAAATGAGCGACGCGAGTGGAGGATCTTCATAGGTGATTGCAGTCGACGGACAAAGCGCTGCACACTCACCACATCCTGCACAAATCATCGGATCGATTTGAATGTGGTCGCCCGCTGCGGTTATCGCCCCGGTCGGGCAAATGTCGAGACAATTCGAACAGCCGGACAGCCCTGCACGGGAATGAGCGCAAAGACTTTCATCAAGACGAACATACAAGGGTTTCTCGAATGTCCCGACCAGTTGCGCCGCTTCAAAAGCCAGTCCAGCGACCGCAATAGCATCGCGAGGGTCGGCCCGGAGATATCCCTCGCGTTTCTGAGGCGACTGCACAAGGGCCTGTTGGCCCGTCAGATCGATCACAATGTCGCATTGCGACCGGGCACCATCACGCGGCGCAGACCACTCAAAGGTGTCACGCCCGCCAGGACAAAGTTGCTGCATCGCATCAAGGCGCAACTCGAAATCACCAAGTGCGCCACGAACTTGCCTGATCTTTCCACGTACAGCATCGAATGCCCGCGACACAGGTGTTGCATTGTCCGTTACCAATACAGTGACGGTCAAACAATCCGACAACCGCAATGCAAGGTCAAAAGCCACGTCGCCCGGCCCGACGATAAGGCAGACTCCTTCGCTGACGACATCCCGGCTGGGCGTTGTTGGAATAGGCAGCATGGCTTCGGCAGTTAGTGCCGCCATTTTCGGCATCGCGTTGGCACCTTCATCCGACCACCCTGCCCGATCGCGCAGATCCACGAAGCCGACGGTATCGGCACCAAGTTCTTCCGCCAGTTCCTGAAAAACCACCTTCTCTTGGCCGCAAGCAATAAACAGTTCCGTGTCTTGTTGCATTAGCTTGGCGGCGGCGGCCAGTTCGCTCGTACAAAGCGCCGAATGAACGCGCGAGCACATTGCGCCACAAGACTTGGAAAGCGCATCCCCATCTATCGATTGCGTTCCGGCACAATCGCACAAAAGCAGTGTTTTCTTCATGTCCTCCCCTCGGACAAACCAAGCCCAACTGTCTCTCCATCCATCGTTCGAACAGCAAGTCAGTAAGAATCAAGGCAGACAGGCCGCCACTCCTTCTGCACTATAGTTCATAAATTTCCGCAAGCCAGCAGCACAGAACTGGTTATTTAGTTGATAAAATAATGGTGAACACAAAAATAATCTTTCCTCCGGGCTTGGCACAGCGCTGTTTTGTGTACCATAGTTCACAATATGGAGGGATGGGGAGAGCCTTCCAGGGAGGAGTACGTGGCCAAGGCCGCCAATCACATTGAGATGCCGCTGGGCGTAGTCGTTCGGAAATCACCAGGCGTGACCCGGTGGGCCAAGTGGAACTGGCGCGCGGTCGCGGTTCTACCCGGCGCTGGTCCTGCCAATTGGGTCGAGTTGCGTCGTGAGGGCGATGCAATCGAGTATCATGCCGCCACGTTGCCTCTGACGCTTTGGACGTCCGATACCGAGGCCTACAAGGTCAATCTGGCCGACAGTCAACCTTCAGTCTATTTGGTGTTGCGCGACGAGGGCGACGAAAGCGGCGTCTTGAACGCTGTTTTGGCCACGGCTTCTCCATTCGAAGGACAGGACTATGCCGACACCGGCGAAGAAATCGTCGAAAAGATACCGATGTCCGAGGGGTTGATCGCCTGGGTTCGAGATTTCACCCTGAAACACCATCGCGATGAGGCATTCGTCAAACGGCGGCGCGACAGAAAAAGGGTAGATATGGTAGAGAACGGCAAGGGCGACGCTCGAATACGACAAGACGCGGACGTCTACCGCGCGCCACGGAGGATCGTGCAATGAGTCGCCCGCAAGATTTCTGGTCCCGCCGCAAAGCCGCTGTTCTGGCAGAGAAAGATGCGGAGCGTGTTGCCCTGCAAACCCAGGCGAGGATGGAGCAACAAGCGGAACTCGAACATAGAAGCGATCCCGAAATACTCGCCGAACTGGACCTGCCCGACCCGGACTACCTTAAGCCGGGCGATGACATCGCAGGTTTTATGGCACGTGCCGTTCCCGACCGCATTCGCCGTCGTGCGTTGCGGCAATTGTGGCGGCTGAACCCGGTTCTGGCGAACGTTGACGGATTGGTCGACTATGGTGAAGATTTCACTGACACGACGCGGGTTGTCGAAAATATCCAAACGGCATACCAGGTCGGAAAAGGCATGATAGCCCATGTCGAGGCTCTGGCATCAAAGGAAACGGAAATGCCGGATGTTGATGAAGTGGTCGAAACGACGATTTTTGATGACGACGAACCCTCGCCCCCCGCTCTCGCGGCTGAGCCTCCTGCAGAAGTCGGCGATCTTGGCACAGAAGACAGATTGAGCGCCGCACCTCCCCCTCGCCGAATGCGGTTCGAATTTGAAGGATAACCTGATGACGGCCAAGACTGCGCAAATTCCGGAAATAGCCGCCGAAGACCGGACGCGTGCGGATTTCTACAACTTTCTTGGCGTGTTGCTTGCTAGCCCGCCCGAACAGATTCTGTTGAATCAGATCGCAGGACTACGCGGCGACGACTCGGATTTGGGGCTAGCGATTCAAACGATGGCGCGTGTGGCCAAAGTGACCAAACCAGCCGCAGCGGAACGCGAGTTCAACGCCCTGTTTATCGGATTGGGACGTGGGGAGTTGTTGCCCTATGCCAGTTTCTACCTCACCGGCTTTTTGAACGAAAAGCCTCTGGCGCAACTGCGAAACGACATGGTCGCGCGTGGAATCACACGTGCACCGAACGTGTTCGAGCCCGAAGACAACATTGCCTCGCTGATGGAGATGATGGGGGGCATAATAGTGGGGCGCTTTGGTGCGCCCGCGTCATTAGGCGATCAAAAGTTGTTCTGGAGAAAACACATCGCCCCTTGGGCGGTGCATTTCTATTCGGATCTGGAAGCTGCCGAAAACTCGGTCCTCTATGCCTCCGTCGGTACTGCCGGGCGGATATTCATGGAAATCGAGCGTGAAGCGTTCCGAATGACGGCAGCGTGATGCGTTGCCACTCGCCAGCGCCCGAATGGGCGCTACATCGCAAATGGGAAAGGAGGATCCCATGAGCAAGACCAAGGAAACCGGCACATCCCGCCGCGACTTCCTGAAACTGGCCGGAACCGCAGCGCCTGCTGCCGTCGCCGCAACCAGCCTGAGCGACAAAGCCGAAGCGGCGCATGAGCCCGTGGATGAAACCCGCATTCAGGATACCGCGCACACTCGCGCCTACTTGGACAGCGCCCGGTTCTGAACCGGACGACGTCACCACCCGGTCGACGGTTGCGTGAGGCCCTGACACCGGGTTTTGGGAGTACCAAGCCAGCCATGAATATATGGCGTGCAAGGGAGGAAAAACATGCTTAGGAAAAAGACCAACGGGGTTGCGCGACGCCCCCAGCGGACAAGTATCCTGTCCCAGGTCGGCGAGAAAACCGTCGATCGCCGCGCATTCTTGCGCGGGTCCGGGTTAACGATCGGCGGATTGGCCGCGATCAGCGTAACGGGCGGAACCGTGACGCCAGCCAGCGCCCAGACAGCGGCCAATCAGGCCGTTGAAAACATCAAGTCCGTCTGCACCCACTGTTCGGTCGGATGCACAGTCATTGCCGAAGTGCAAAACGGCGTCTGGGTCGGGCAGGAACCCGGTTGGGACAGCCCGTTCAACTTAGGCGCACACTGTGCCAAGGGGGCGTCGGTTCGCGAGCACGCCCATGGCGAACGCCGCCTGAAATATCCGATGAAAAAAGAAGGCGGAGAGTGGAAACGCATCAGTTGGGAAGAGGCGATCAACGAGATCGGCGACGGCATGATGCAGATCCGTCAGGAAAGCGGGCCTGACAGCGTTTATTGGCTCGGTTCAGCCAAACACAACAATGAACAGGCGTACCTGTTCCGCAAGTTTGCCGCCTATTGGGGCACGAACAACGTGGACCACCAGGCCCGTATCTGTCACTCGACCACGGTTGCAGGTGTGGCAAACACCTGGGGCTATGGCGCGATGACGAACAGCTACAACGACATCCACAACTCCAAGGCCATCTTCATTATCGGCGGCAACCCTGCCGAGGCTCATCCGGTCTCGCTATTACATGTTTTGCGCGCAAAAGAACAAAATAATGCCCCGCTCATCGTCTGTGACCCGCGGTTCACAAGAACCGCGGCCCATGCCGATGAATACGTGCGCTTTCGTCCGGGGACGGACGTGGCACTGATCTGGGGTATCCTTTGGCACATCTTCGACAATGGATGGGAAGACAAAGAGTTCATCCGCACCCGTGTCTGGGGCATGGATCAAATCCGCACCGAAGTCGCTCAATGGACACCAGAAGAGACCGAGCGTGTGACAGGCGTACCGGGAAGCCAGCTCAAGCGCGTGGCCCGCACCATGGCCAACAACCGTCCCGGCACCGTAATCTGGTGCATGGGCGGCACCCAGCACACCAATGGTAACAACAACACCCGCGCCTATTGCGTGCTTCAATTGGCGCTAGGCAACATGGGCACCACGGGGGGCGGAACCAACATCTTCCGCGGCCACGACAACGTGCAGGGCGCAACCGACCTTGGCGTACTCAGCCACACCCTGCCCGGCTATTATGGCCTAAGCGCCGGGGCGTGGGGCCACTGGTCGCGAGTTTGGGGCGAGGATTTGGATTGGCTAAAGGGGCAGTTCGCCACGATCAAGGATAAGGATGGCAAGGATAAGCCGCTGATGAATGAAAGTGGCATTCCAGTATCCCGCTGGATCGATGGTGTTCTGGAAGACCCGGCCAACATGGACCAGGACAACAACGTCCGGGCTATGGTGTTGTGGGGTCATGCGCCCAACTCGCAGACCCGCGGGCCGGAAATGAAAACGGCGATGGAGAAGCTCGATATGCTGGTCGTTATAGACCCGTATCCAACTGTTTCCGCCGTGCTTCATGATCGCACTGACGGCGTCTACCTGTTGCCTGCGTGCACGCAGTTCGAAACCCGGGGCTCGGTCACGGCCTCGAACCGCTCGCTGCAGTGGCGCGACAAGGTGGTGGATCCGTTGTTCGAAAGTCTGCCGGATGAGGTCATCATGGCCAAGTTCGCCAATAAGTTCGGCTGGTCAGATCGTTTGTTCCGAAACATCGAAATGGAGGATGCCGAAACCCCAAACGTCGAAAGCATCACCCGCGAACTCAACTCAGGTCTCTGGACAATCGGATATACAGGGCAGTCGCCGGAACGGCTCAAAAGTCACATGGCCAACCAGCACACGTTTGACAAAACCACGTTGCAGGCTGTGGGCGGACCGAACGATGGCGAATACTACGGCCTGCCGTGGCCTTGCTGGGGTACAGCCGAGATGGGGCACCCCGGAACGCCTAACCTTTACGACATGTCCAAACCGGTCGCCGAAGGCGGCCTGTGCTTCCGCGCACGGTTCGGGGTCGAGCGGGATGGTGACAACCTGTTGGCTGACGGGGTCTCAAACCCAGGTGCTGAAATTCAGGATGGCTATCCGGAATTCACCATGCAAATGCTAATGGATCTGGGATGGGACGGGGATCTGACGGCCGAGGAACGTGCGGCCATCGACGCGGTTGCAGGCCCGGAAACCAACTGGAAAACCGATCTTTCCGGCGGTATCCAGAGGGTGGCAATCAAGCATGGCTGTGCTCCTTTCGGCAACGCCAAAGCCCGCGCGGTCGTCTGGACTTTCCCGGACCCGATCCCGATCCATCGCGAGCCGCTTTATACACCGCGGCGTGATTTGGTGGCGGATTACCCGACCTACGAAGACCGGCATGCGTATCGCTTGCCTACCCTCTACGCCTCGATTCAGAAGAACGATTTTTCAAAGGATTACCCGATAATCCTCACGTCAGGTCGACTGGTCGAGTATGAGGGTGGTGGCGAGGAAAGCCGGTCAAACCCATGGTTGGCCGAACTGCAGCAGGACATGTTCGTCGAGATCAACCCGCGCGACGCCAACAACCTTGGCATTCGTGACGGCAGTCAGGTCTGGGTCGAAAGTCCTGAGGGAGGCAAGGTCAGGGTTATGGCGATGCTAACCGAAAGGGTCGGTGCCGGCGTGGCCTTTATGCCATTCCACTTCGGTGGGCATTTCCAGGGCGAAGACCTTCGTCACAAATACCCGGCCGGGGCAGACCCTTATGTGTTGGGTGAAAGCTCAAACACGGCACAGACCTACGGTTATGACTCAGTGACCCAGATGCAGGAGACCAAGTGTACTCTCTGCAAGATCTCGGCAGCGTAAGGAGGACGATTTATGGCTAGAGCAAAGTTTCTCTGCGACGCTGAACGCTGCATTGAATGCAACGCCTGCGTTACCGCGTGCAAGAACGAGCACGAGGTACCCTGGGGCATCAACCGCCGACGGGTGGTAACGATCAATGATGGCAAACCAGGCGAACGCTCAATCTCGGTGGCCTGCATGCACTGCTCGGATGCACCCTGCATGGCGGTCTGCCCGGTAGATTGTTTCTATCAGACCGAAGACGGTGTGGTACTGCATTCCAAGGACCTGTGCATCGGGTGCGGCTATTGTTTCTATGCGTGCCCCTTCGGCGCGCCACAATATCCGCAGGCGGGTAATTTCGGATCACGTGGAAAGATGGACAAATGCACGTTCTGCGCCGGTGGCCCCGAGGAGACGCATTCCAATGCGGAATTCTCGAAATACGGCCGCAACCGTATTGCCGAGGGCAAACTACCCATCTGCGCCGAGATGTGTTCCACCAAGGCCCTGCTGGCAGGTGACGGCGATGTGGTTTCGGCGATTTACCGTGAACGCGTCGTGGCGCGCGGATTCGGCTCGGGCGCTTGGGGATGGGGCACAGCCTATGACCAAAAAGGCGGTTAAACCGCTGGCCTAATAACGAAATAGGTGACCCGCCCTGCGGGTCGCCCCTCCCTCTGAAAAGGGATAGGTATCGCCATGATCCGAATGATTTTTGCAATCATATTCGCGTTTGGAATGGCCGCAGATGTATCTGCGCAAGAAACGGCAACAGGTGAAAACGCGCGTGCTGCAACAGGCGGAGCTTCGACTCTTGAAGATATCCTTGCACGTCAGCGTGGTGAGCAAGTCAGCAACGATTACCGCTCTGGCAATACAGGTCAGGGAAACGTCGAGGCGCTGATCGGGCAATTAGGCACGCGCGGCACTGCGTCGGACAGCGACGTGTTCCGCGCTCTTCGCTATGGATCGGCGGATGTAACAACCTCATCGCGCAGCCCGGCCTCGAGTGTTATCATTCAGGACAGCGGCATGTGGTGGTTGAATTTCCGTACTGGCCCGCTTCGTACCTATGGCACATATCTGTTGGGGGCAATGCTGGGTGTCCTGCTGTTATTCTATTTCGTCCGAGGCAAGATCCGCATCGATGGCGAGAAAACGGGGCGGACTGTCACACGGTTCTCTGGCTTTGAACGCTTCGGTCACTGGTTGTTTGGCGGGTCGTTCCTGATCCTTGGAGCAACCGGTTTGATTACGCTCTACGGACGAGATTTTTTGATTCCGCTTGTCGGGAAAACTGGCTTCGCTTCAATTGCGTTGGCCTGCAAATGGGTTCACAACAATATCGCATGGGCCTTTATGCTGGGGCTGATCATCATCACGCTGAACTGGGTCGCCCACAACATTCCCAACCGCCATGATATAAAATGGCTTGCTGCGGGCGGCGGTTTGTTCACAAAGGGCAGCCATCCCCCGGCAAAGAAGTTCAACGCCGGACAAAAAATCATCTTCTGGACGTGCGTTATTCTTGGCATATCGATTAGCCTATCGGGTTTATCACTGCTTTTCCCATTTGAGTTTCCGATGTTCGCCAAGACGTTTGTCATAGCTAACGCTACCGGACTTCCCGAATATCTTGGGCTGGGCTTACCCGAACAAATGTCCCCGCATAAAGAGATGCAATTTGCTCAGGTATGGCACGAAATGGTCGCCTACGGTTTTCTGGCCATTATCATCGCGCACATCTATCTGGGATCGATTGGAATGGAAGGCGCTTTCGACGCAATGGGTTCGGGTGAAGTTGAGGAACAATGGGCTCGTGAGCACCATTCGCTGTGGCTGGATGAGGTCCGAGAGGCACAAGCCTCCAAAAGCGCGACCTCGCCTGCGGAGTAGATGAGGTCGCTTATCCTTGTATTGAGCCTACTGCCGCTGCCTTTGGCGGCAGAGTTTTTCACGCTCAAAGGACACGGTGGGCCGATCATGGCTATCTCGGTCGCTCCAGATGGTCGCATTGCCACTGCTAGTTTCGACAATTCCGTGGGCATCTGGTCCGGGCGCGCGCCAGAATGGCTCGAGGGCCACAAAGCGGCAGTCAATGCAGTAATCTTCAATGGAACTGCGGTCTACTCGGCGGGTGACGATTTCTCGCTGCGCCGATGGCCTGGTGGTGACGTTGTGGGAAAACACAAGGGTAAGATCGTCGGCATCGCCGCTTCCAAAACGCATGTAGCCACAGCCAGTTGGGACGCTTCCATCGGTATATGGCCCGTCGACGGCAGTTCGCCGACAACTCTGGGTCCGACAAGTAGCGGCGTGAATGCTGTCACCTTCAGTAACGATGGTCGCCAGTTGTACTCTGCCGGAGCCGATGGCGCCATTCGCCTGTGGGATGTCGAAACCGGTAGGGAACTGCGTCGCATCGTCAAACACGAATTCGGCGTCAATGAATTAGTCCTGAACGAACATGACGGTTGGTTGGCCTATGGGGCAGTCGATGGCGGCACTCGTGTTCTATATCTCGACACAGGAGAAGAACACGATTTCACTCTGGACCGCCGCCCCATTTTGGCCTTGGCGTTGAGCGCCGACAGGCGCCTCATGGCTGTTGGTGATGGCGAAGGCTATATCATGGTGATTGACACAGAAAACTGGGGGATCGTCCATGACTTTCGCGCGACATTGCATGGTCCCGTGTGGGCTCTGGCCTTTTCTCCGGACGGAGAAAACATTCACGCTGGCGGTATTGACGATGTCATGTACAGTTGGCCGTTGTCTGCCCTGGGCGAGTACAGATTGATTGCCGAGAAGGAACGGTCATTTCTGAAGGATCCGGACGAAATGGACAATGGTGAACGCCAGTTTTTCCGAAAATGCTCCATCTGCCATTCGGTCGTTTCCGATGGGGGTCGCAAGGCCGGGCCGAGTTTGCATGGCCTTTGGGGGCGGCGCGCAGGAAGCCTTCCAGACTATCTGTATTCTGAGATACTAAAAAACTCTGATATCATCTGGACAGAAGAGACCATAAATGCCCTTTTCGATCTTGGGCCGGACCACTACATTCCGGGCTCCAAGATGCCAATGCAGAGGATCACGAGCGCAGACGACCGCGCCGATCTGATTGAGTTTCTGCGCTGGGCCACTTCGCAGGAGGAACATTGATGAAAGCGTTTTTGGCCGCTCTCGCCACCATGGTCGCGGTCGCCGCAGCCGCCCCGATGGCGCTGGAGCAATTCGGGTTTTCGGCTTCAAACACCGGTTCCTCGGTTCGTCTCGACTGAATGCCCGAGTTTCTGACCACCCGCGAGTTGGCCGAATTGCTGCGGATCGGCGAGCGCAAAGCCTATGACATGGCCTCATCAGGTGAAATTCCACATGTGCGTGCTATGGGAAAACTGCTGTTTCCCCGCACCGAGATTTTGGCTTGGCTCAAAGCGTCACACTCAGGTCCGCAGGTTGCGGAACCTTCATTGCCTCAGATCGTGGCCGGTAGTCATGATCCATTGCTGGACTGGGCGCTGAGGGAAAGCGGGTCAGGACTTGCAACGTATTACGATGGGTCTTTCGATGGGTTGGAACGTCTCAGACGTCGAGGCGCACAGGCCGCAGCGTTGCATATTCACGAAGCCGACGGTTTCAACCTACATACCCTTCATCACAGTATGGGCGAGGCACCTGTAGTTCTGATTGAGATCTCCCGTCGCCAACGCGGATTACTGTTGGCACGCGGCAGCGTTGGCATTACCGGTTTTGAAGACCTGAGGGGTCGTCGGGTGGTGCAGCGCCAACACAACGCTGCCAGCCAGCGCCTGTTCCTGTCGCAACTGGAACAACACGGCCTGAACACGAATGATCTTGCCCTGCCCCAGCACTGTGCCCGCACCGAAGAAGAATTGGCCATTGCGTTGCACGACGGCAAGGCCGAGGCCGGGTTTGGTCTGGGTGCTCTTGCGGGTCTTTATGGGCTGGATTTCGTTCCGACCCACGAGGAACGCTTTGATCTGGCGATTTGGCGGCGGGCCTTTTTCGACCCACCAATGCAAAACCTTATGGGGTTTTTGCGCTCGGACAGGTTCTCAGCACGAGCGGTGGAATTGGGCGGGTATGACCTTTGCGGTCTTGGAACAGTTCACCACAACGGGCAGTCCGGTTAGGAAGCCGCACGGCACCCTACCTATTCCGACACGGCGGTTCGCCTCGGCTCATTTCGCGTTCGGAAAGAACAGTTGCTGTCCGTCAAGCATGTAAGACGCGATAGCCGATTGACCATCGTCGCTAAGCAACCAGTCAATAAACCGTTTCCCGGCTGCAGCTTTGACTCCCGGATGCTTATTTGGATTGACCAGAATAACTCCATACTGGTTGAACAGTCGGGGATCGCCTTCGATCAGTATCTCAAGGTTCCCCTTATTACCAAATGCGATCCATGTGGCGCGGTCGGTCAAAGAATAGGCATCCATTCCGGCTGCTATGTTTAGTGTTGCGCCCATGCCGGACCCTGTTTCGCGATACCAATCCCCCGAGGCCGCACCAACGTCTATTCCTGCGTTCGCCCAATGTCGCAATTCGGCCTTGTGCGTTCCGCTGTCATCCCCACGCGAAGCGAAAGGGGCTTTAGCCCAGGCAATGGCTCTCAAAGCGGCGACGATATCATTGCCACCTTTAATCCGGGCCGGGTCTTTTTTCGGACCGACCAGCACAAAATCGTTGTACATCACGTCAAAACGTTCAACCCCCCAACCGTCAGAAACGAATTTCTCCTCGGCCTGCCTGGCATGCACCAGCAAGACATCACCGTCGCCATTGGTCGCGTTCTTGATTGCCTGCCCGGTGCCGACCGCAACCACGCGAACTTCGATACCGGTTTCAGCTTCAAATCCCGGCAAGATAAAGTCCAGCAGTCCTGAGTTCTGCGTCGACGTCGTCGATTGCAAGACAATGAAGGCGTCCTCGGCCTGTGCCGATCCGGCGGCCAAAGCAAGTGCAATCGCACTTGCCCGGAACCATGCTCCAAACATGTGTTTCTCCATAATTGAACTACGTCACCAAGCCCCCGGCGAGATAGCAGCGTGCCGCATCGGTTTTCGGGGTATCAAGTATCTGTTTGGCGACACCATGTTCGACAACACGACCGCCTTGCATCATCACGATATCTGCCGCCAGTCGGCGCGCCTGACCGATATCATGCGTCACCATTACGATTCGCACACCGTGTGCCGAAGCGTCCAAAATCATTCGTTCGATCGCTTGGGTTGCAGCTGGGTCCAGAGCGCTCGTGGGCTCATCAAGCAAAAGGATATCCGGGACCGTCGCGAGCGCCCGCAGAATTGCAAGGCGCTGAGCCTCACCACCCGACAATGAACGAGCCGATTGCCGAGCCTTGGCTAGCAAACCGCCTTCGGTCAGCAACTCAGCAATTCTTTGACGTCGCACATTGCGCGGCAATCTTTGGCGCTTCAAAACAAAATCCAGATTGGCGGCAACCGAACGGCGCAACAGTACAGGTTTCTGAAACACCATCGCTTGCCGCGACTTTTGTTCGCTATTGAGTACAGTTCCGTCCTGTATGACCTTTCCAGCGTCTGGAAAAATCAATCCGTGCAAGCATCGTAGCAACAGGCTTTTGCCGGCACCATTCGGGCCAAGAATGAGCGTTGGGCCCGGACCTTCAAGCAGAAGATGTGGCACGTCCAGCAAGATACGGTCGTTGCGTCTGATGCGCAGGCCTCGCGCCTCAAACCCTCGCATCGCTTCCACGCTGAGATCACGCATGGCGCAATCCCTCCCGTTCCGATCTAAGCGTCAGAGCACTGACAAATGCGTTCACGGCAACGGCGGTAGCGATCAAGATCGTGCCCAAGGCCAAGGCAAGCGAAAGATTGCCCTTTGATGTCTCCAGAGCGATTGTGGTGGTCATTACCCGAGTGACGTGGTTGATGTTGCCGCCTACGATTATGACGGCACCAACTTCGGCAATTGCGCGCCCGAAACCGGCCAACAACGCCGTCGCCAGCGCCAAGCGGGCGTCCCACAGGAGGACCGGGACCGAGGCAAGGCGCGAGACCCCTAGGGAAAGCAGTTGTTCGGCATATTCCTCGGCCAGCGTTTCCACAACCTGACGGGTCAAGGCGGCGACAATGGGTGTCACAAGCACCACTTGCGCGATGATCATCGCCGTTGGCGTATAAAGCAATTGTAGTACACCAAACGGTCCCGAACGCGACAACATCAGATAAACCAGTAGCCCGACAACAACTGGTGGTAGGCCCATTAAGGCATTAATCAGAACGATCACAGCACGTCGTCCGGGAAAACGACCAACGGCCAAAGCCGCCCCCAAAGGCATGCCGATGAGCGCGGAAATCAGCACAGCCATTATTGAGACACGTAATGACAACAGAACAATCGCCCAAAGCTCGGCATTGCCCTGAAATATCAGGGTTATGGCCACCTGCAGTTCTGCCGCAAAATTCTGCATTATTTTCCGTCACACCAAGATAATGCCTAAATCACCGAGATTTACAAAACAACTTAACGCGGCGACGGTAAATCTCCAGCACCAAAACCGACAAGATACCAAAAAAACGCGGCCCCTCTAGGGGCCGCGTCGGTTGCTTGTATACAATTCGAGCAGGAAGGTGGTCGACTTAATTCAAGGCGCCATCAGTGATCTGATGCGTCCAGGCGCCATCCGGCGCCGCAGTGATCACCGGGTCAGAACCACCAGCGAGCAGAGTACTCACCGTGCGTTCATAGTCGGCAGGATCTAGCGCGCCGTTGGACCCGGCGGTCAGCTTGGCGATTTCACCCATCATACGCTTCTGGTGCTTTTCGGTTTGCGCCCCGGTTTCGTCATTGTCGAGCACGATCAATGCGGCCTCGTCAGGATTCTCTTCGGCGTATTTCCAGCCTTTCATCGAGGCACGCACGAAACGAGTCATCTTGTCGACAAATGCCGAGTCGCCCAAATTTTCCTCAAGGACATAAAGCCCGTCTTCAAGCGTCGCAACGCCCTGATCTTCGTATTTGAACGTCACCAGTTCCTCGGGGCTGACACCAGCATCAATCACTTGCCAGTACTCATTGTAGGTCATCGTGCTGATGCAATCCGCCTGACGCTGCAAGAGCGGATCCACGTTGAAACCTTGTTTGAGTACTTCGACGCCACTGTCACCCTTGCCGCCTGTATCGATGCCCAACTGACTCATCCAGCTCATGAACGGGAACTCGTTGCCAAAGAACCAGACACCTAGCGTGCGGTTCTTGAGGTCATCAGGCGAGGCTATGCCCGCATCCTTCCAACAGGTCAACATCATACCGGAGCTTTTGAACGGCTGCGCGATATTGACAAGTGGCAGGCCTTTTTCACGTGCAGCCAGCGCTGCGGGCATCCATTCGACCGTAACATCTGCACCGCCCCCAGCGATCACTTGCGTCGGAGCGATGTCCGGACCACCAGGTAATATGGTGACTTCCAGACCTTCTTCATCGTAAAACCCCTTGTCCTTGGCCACATAATAGCCCGCGAACTGGGCCTGGGTAACCCATTTCAACTGCAACGTAACTTCGTCGGCCGCCAAAGCGCCTGAGGCAGCAAAGCCCAGGGATAGGGCCAACCCTGTGATCGTTTTTCTCATGTCTTACTCTCCTTGTTGATTTCAATGTCCTCTTTCAGAGGATCTGCTGTTCCTGTAGTTCATCTTCTGCGCTGCGAAGGATGCCAAAAGGTAACCGTCCGCTCAATCAACACCACGATACTGTAAAAAGCCGTTCCCGCTAGTGCCGCAACCGCGATCTCGGCCCAAACGAGGTCGATGGACAGGCTTCCGACACCCGTTGATATGCGAAATCCCATGCCCCGGGTCGGCGAACCGAAATACTCTGCTACTATTGCCCCGATCAGGGCCAGGGTGGTGGCGATTTTCAATCCGTTGAACACGAATGGCATTGCGGCTGGCAAGCGAAGCTTTAGCAAGGTTTGCCAATATCCGGCCGCATAGGTGCGCATCAGGTCCCGCTGCATCGCATCGGTTTCGCGCAATCCCTGCACTGTGTTGACCAGTATTGGAAAAAACACCATCACCACCACGACCGCAGCCTTCGATTGCCAATCGAATCCAAACCAACTGACCAGTATTGGGGCAATACCCACAATTGGCAAAGCGGCAACGAAATTGCCGATGGGCAACAGACCCCGCGTCAAGAACGATGATCTGTCGATGAAAATCGCGGTTGCCAATGCCGCTGCTCCGCCGATGAGAAATCCGGTCATCGCCCCCTTGAACACAGTTTGCTGGAAATCTTCCCACAATGTGGCCGTAGAGGCAGCAAAGGTCTGCGCGACAGCTGACGGCGCTGGCAGAATGACTGGAGAAACCTGCAGCCCCCTTACAATACCTTCCCACAGAATCAGAAGCGTCACCCCAAACAGGACTGGAACGAATATTCGCGCCGAGCGGGTATCGCGCAATTGAGAACGGGCGAGCCAAGAATTCAGCGCCCAAGCACCGAGCCAGAACAACAGGGCGAACATTAGCCAGTTCATGCTTCCATCCCCATCCGCTTGAGCGCTGCCCGCTGCAACACATCCAAAAGCGTCACGAGGATACCTGCCAAAATTGCTGCAGCGAGCAGCGCCGCCCAGATCGCCAGTGGCGTTCCGAATTGATCCCCGATCAGAATGCGTGCCCCCAACCCCGAGATTGCACCAGTCGGCAGTTCCCCTACAATAGTTCCCACAAGAGAAGCCGCGACACCAATCTTGAGAGAAGTAAACAGATACGGAACAGAACTGGGAAGGCGAAGTTTAATAAATGCGTCTAACCCACTGGCATTATAGGTTTTCAACAGATCCAGCTGTGAATGGGCCGGCGCACGCAGCCCTTTTACCATCCCTACAAGAACCGGAAAATAACACAGGTAGGCTGAAATAATCGCCTTGGGAACTCCTCGCCCTTCAATTCCAAGTTGCGAACTAAGCACGATGATCATCGGTGCCAGCGCCACGATAGGAACTGTCTGACTGATGATCGCCCAAGGCATCAAGCTCATATCCACGACGCGGGAATAGACGATAGCCACCGCGCCCAGAATTCCCAGGGTTGTTCCCAGCAAGAAACCCCAAAGCGTCGATTGCAGCGTGATCCCCGCGTGGTAGATCAGTGAACGTTTGGACATCGCTCGGCCTCGCAAGGCCATCTCACCCGTCGTTTTCCACAATTCGCTGCCCACCTGGGCCGGTGTTGGCAGACGCGGACGTTCCAGATCGTAGCCTACGGCGACCAAATGCCGGTTTTGCGTCATCAACCACCATACGGAGACGCTCTGCCGAGCCAAGGACGTTTCGGGCACAACCTGCTCTCCGCCTCGCTCGGCCTGATCCAGCGCGACGCGGATGTTCATCGGCGCCACGGCGAGATACCAAAGCCCGGCAAGCACAGCCAGCACAGTCAGGATAGGCAAGAAATTTCTCATGCAATACACCCCACGATATCCAAGGCATCAATCATCATAGGCGTGCCCTGCCCTCAAGCCTTCACGCACGCGGTGTGCAACTTCAAGAAACTCCGGAGTATCGCGAATATCCAGCGGACGCTCTTTGGACAGCGGACTTTCTATCACATCGGTAATCCGCCCCGGACGCGGGCTCATCACCACAATCCGGGAACTCAGATATACTGCCTCCGGAATCGAGTGAGTAACAAAGCCGATCGTCTTTCCAGTCTGGCGCCAAAGTTTGAGCAACTGTTCGTTCAGGTGATCACGGACAATTTCGTCCAGCGCACCAAATGGTTCGTCCATCAACAGAATATCCGCATCAAAGGCCAGAGCCCGCGCAATCGAAGCGCGCTGCTGCATCCCGCCAGAAAGCTGCCAAGGATATTTGCCACCGAACCCTTTCAGATCAACCAGTTCCAGAACCCGGTCAGCCCGTTCTTCCTGCTCATCACGAGAATATCCCATGATCTCGAGCGGGAGTTTTATGTTCTTTGCGATGGTGCGCCAAGGATAAAGGCCTGCTGCCTGGAAAACGTAGCCATAGGCCCGGTTGCGCCGCGCTTCGTCCGGTGTCAAGTCATTGACGCTGAGGCTGCCGCCCGTGGGTGTTTCCAATGCCGCAACACATCGCAGAAAAGTGGTCTTCCCGCACCCGGAAGGCCCAATGAAGCTGACAAAATCGCCCTTGTTAATAGTGAGACTCACATCCTTGAGCGCGTGGACCGGCCCGTCATTGGTCTGAAAGGTCAAATCCAGATTCTCGGCCTTGATGACTTCTTCCTTCAATTCTTCCCCCGCACGATCTTCCAAGCATTGATAAGTTCGGACACCAATTGGTCCGTGTGTTCTTCCTGTGTCGAATAGCCGATCACTGAAACCCTAATGATTTCGCGCCCCTGCCACTGCCCATGGGTCGGATATACCCGCCCCGCTGACTGCACGATCCGCAACACCTCGCGCGTTTCAGCGTCGCTGTCGCCACAGCGAATGGCCACCTGGTTTGACACCACATCGTTCATCACCGTCAGCCCAGGTTCGGCAACGATCTTCCCGGCGATCCGGTTGGCGAGCGCACAGTGTCGGGAAACCATTTCCCGAACACCGCTCCGACCAAGATGGCGCAAAATGGCGTAGCTGGGCACACCACGTGCTCTGCGAGAAAGCTCGAAAACAGAATCGGTAGGTTCCCAATGTGCGTTGGTTGCTGGCAAATACGCCCCCCGCGCAGACATCGATGCCACCAGTGACGCACGGTCGCGAACTATGGCAACACCCGCATCAAAAGGCGCATTCAACCATTTGTGCAGATCAACCGCCCAGCTGTCCGCCAACTCCACCCCCGCAAGGCGCGACGCTAGTCCTGGCACGGCTGCAAGCCACAGGCCAAAAGCACCGTCCACATGAATCCAAGCATTTCGCCCACGGGCCATCGGGATGACTTCGGTAAAAGGATCGAATGCCCCGGTGTTGATCTGTCCCGCCTGGAGAACAACCAGAACAGGCCCAGTCGCTCGACTCAATGCCTTTTGAAATGCCTCCGGTCTAATCCGTCCTTGACCATCTGTAGCCACCCTCAGAACGCGGGACGCACCAAATCCAGCGTATCTGAGCGCTGCGAATGGCGCCGAATGCGCGTCTTCACCAATCAACACAGAAATCTCGGGTGCTCCGAACAACCCGTCCGCCTCGACGTCCCACCCTTCTTGCGCCAGCAACGCATGCCGTGCAGCCATAATGCCTGTGGTGTTTGCGAGCGTCGCCCCGGTGGCTATACCCACTCCACTTTCAGGCGGAAGGTTTAACAGATCGACCACCCAATCACATACGGCACGCTCCATCCCGGTGATCGACGGTGTCTCGACAGAAGAAGCGACATTCTGTCCCCAAGCGGATACCAACATGTCCGCCGCTACGCCAACAGGGTGAGAGCCACCCAGAACAAAGCCGTAAAAATTGGGTGAGCACATCTGGTTTATCCCCGCATCCGCATCTCGGGCCATATGCGCAACGACCGCTTCGGCGGACAGACCTTCCTCGGTCAGCGGCGTCCGAAACCTGGCGACCGCCTCATCTAGACCCAGCGCTGGAGGCACCTGGCGGTCCGGCACGCCCAGGCGGTAGGTAACCGCCTTTTCGGCGGCCAACCGCATTGCCAGTTCGTGATCGGTGCTGAGCCCTGACACTCGGTTCAAACCCCCGTTACCGGAATACCTGTCCGCTCTATGGGACGCGGTGCGGTCAGCTCCTTCCAGGTGCTCAGGGCCTTGTTCACCGTCGTATTGGCCTCGCGGGCAACAAACTTGCCATGGCCTTCCTGCGTGCGGATTTCGCCGTCATGCACGGCGACCTGCCCGCGTGTCAGGGTAAAACGCGGTAAGCCTTTCACCGAGTGACCTTCGAATACGTTGTAGTCGATCGAAGATTGTTGCGTAGTGGCCTGGATCGTTTTTGTTTTCGCCGGATCCCATACTACCAAATCCGCATCCGCTCCGACCAGAACAGCACCTTTCTTGGGATAGCAATTCAGTATCTTGGCGATATTGGTCGATGTCACGGCCACGAACTCGTTCGGTGTCAGACGCCCTGTGTTAACCCCATGAGTCCAGAGCATCGGCATCCGATCCTCAAGACCACCCGTGCCGTTCGGGATTTTAGTGAAATCACCAACGCCATAACGTTTCTGCTCGGTCGTAAAGGCACAATGATCAGTGGCCACCACCGAGAGCGACCCCGACTGCAATCCGGCCCAAAGGCTGTCTTGGTGTTTCTTGTCGCGGAAAGGTGGCGACATGACACGCCGGGCGGCATGATCCCAATCGGGGTGGGCGTATTCGCCTTCGTCCAAAGTCAGGTGCTGGATCAGCGGTTCACCCCAAACGCGCTTGCCCTGCATCCGTGCCCTTCGGATTGCCTCGTGACTTTCCTCGCAAGATGTATGAACCACATAAAGTGGCACGCCCGCCATGTCGGCGATCATGATGGCGCGGTTGGTGGCTTCGCCTTCCACTTGCGGCGGGCGAGAATAAGCATGCGCTTCGGGTCCGGTATTACCTTCGGCCATCAGTTTGGCCTGCAGTTCGGCCACCACGTCACCGTTCTCGGCATGCACCAGCGCGATCCCCCCCAGTTCGGCCAGACGCTGGAACGAAGCGTACATCTCGTCATCATTCACCATCAACGCGCCTTTATACGCCATGAAATGCTTGAAGGTGTTGATGCCGCGTTGTTCAATTACAGTCTTCATGTCGTTGAAAACCTGTTCGCCCCACCAGGTCACCGCCATGTGAAAGGAATAGTCGCAATTGGCACGGGTCGATTTGTTGTCCCATCGCTTCAGCGCGTCCAACAGGCTCTCGCCCGGATTGGGCAACGCAAAATCAACCACCATCGTGGTGCCACCCGCAAGCCCGGCACGGGTCCCGGATTCAAAATCATCCGAGCTGTAGGTGCCCATGAACGGCATTTCCAGATGAGTATGCGGGTCGATCCCGCCGGGCATCACATAACAGCCAGTTGCGTCCAGCTCGTTATCCCCTTTCAGACCCATCCCGATCCCGGTGATCACGCCACCTTCGACCAATACATCCGCCTTGTATGACAAATCCGCGGTGACAACAGTTCCGTTTTTAATAACAGTACTCACTTTGAACTCCCTGATGCGGTCTGCGCCGCTTGCTTCATCTAGCTAAAAAATCCCGGGGGAGTCGCCCAATGGGCGACGGGGGTAACGCCCCTTATTCCACGATCTCCGCCGTCTCCACGACCGCGTGGAACAGCACATCCGCCCCGGCCGCCGCCCAATCCTTGCTGATCTCCTCGGCCTCGTTGTGGCTCAACCCGTCCACGCAGGGGCACATCACCATCGCCGTCGGCGCCACCCGGTTGATCCAGCAGGCGTCATGGCCGGCGCCCGAGATGATGTTGCGGTGCGAATAGCCCAACCGCTCCGCCGCGTTGCGCACCGCCGCGACGCAACCCTCGTCGAACTCCACCGGGTCGAAGCCGCCCACCTTCTCGAAGGCGATCTTTAGCCCCATTTCGTCGGCGATCTTCTGGCTTTCGATGCGCAATCGCCGCTCCATGTCCTCGATCACCACCAGATCGGGCGAACGGAAATCGACCGTAAACACAACCTTGCCCGGTATCACGTTACGCGAATTTGGATAGACATCGATGTGCCCCGCCGCACCCACGGCGTGTGGCGCGTGGGACCAAGCGATCTCATCAACCTTTTCCAACACCCGCGCCATACCGAGCCCCGCATTCTTGCGCATCGGCATCGGGGTCGAGCCGGTATGGGCATCCTTTCCGGTGATCGTTATTTGCGTCCAACTCAGGCCCTGCCCGTGAGTGACAACGCCAATATCCTTGCCTTCGGCTTCAAGGATTGGACCCTGTTCGATGTGCAACTCAAAGAAAGCATGCATCTTGCGCGCGCCGACCTCTTCCTCACCCCGCCAACCGATCCGGTTCAGTTCATCCCCGAATTTCTTGCCCTCGGCATCTTCACGGTCATAAGCCCAGTCCTGCGTGTGCATTCCAGCAAAGACACCAGACGACAGCATCGCAGGCGCATACCGCGTCCCTTCCTCGTTGGTCCAGTTGGTCGCCACGATGGGATGTCTTGTCTTGATCCCGAGATCATTGAGCGTGCGGATAATTTCCAGCCCCCCCAAAACGCCCAGCACACCGTCATATTTTCCACCGGTCGGCTGCGTATCCAGATGCGATCCCACATAGACCGGCAAAGCGTCCGGATCGGTGCCTTCACGATGCGCAAACATGTTGCCCATCTGGTCAAGGCCCATGGTGCATCCGGCCTCTTCACACCATTTCTGGAACAAGGCGCGACCTTCGGCATCGTCGTCGGTCAGAGTTTGCCGGTTATTCCCCCCCGCAACACCGGGACCGATCTTAGCCATCTCCATCAGGCTGTCCCACAACCTGTCGCCATTGATCCTGAGATTCTGCGCCGGAGCTGCCATGTTTTCCCCCTGTGTCTTGCTATTTGGCACGCTTTTGATGTCTTGATTTGACCATCTGGTCAAACTCACGCTATCACGGGGCAGACGTCAGTCAAGGAATAGCAACGTATCGCCAAAAAAATACACGATTTTGGCGTGCTTCGGTAAGAAAGACGGGACAACACAAAAGCGATGCCAGACGACCGCGCGCCAACCCGCATCCAGAAAAAGAACCGCGCTACGATTCTCGAAGCAGCGCTGGAGGTATTCTCGGCTCATGGATTCCGTGGAGCAACCGTGGATCAGATCGCTGTGGAATCAGGGCTGAGCAAACCAAATCTGCTATATTACTACCGGAGCAAGGATGCGATCTACTCGGCGTTGCTCGAACGACTGCTGGATACCTGGCTCGATCCTTTGCGTGCCATAGATCCCAAAGGCAACCCTCTGGACGAACTGTTGTCGTATATCCAGCGAAAACTGGAGATGAGCCGCGACTATCCGCGTGAAAGCCGCCTGTTCGCAAATGAGATCATCCGTGGCGCGCCGCATATTCATGAAGTTCTGTCCACCGACCTGAAAGCATTGGTGGATAAAACTGCGGTCTTGATCCAGCACTGGATAGACAAAGGCCACGTGGCTCAGATCAATCCATACCATCTGATCTTTTCGATTTGGTCTCTGACCCAGCACTATGCGGATTTTGACATCCAGATTCGGGCTGTTTTGGGGGGTGAAGACCCGTTCGACGGCGCTTCAGAATTCGTGGACACGCTTTACCGTCGCCTTTTAACACCTAAATGACATCTAACCTTCAGTCGGCAATTCCTGATCTTCGCCTTCACCGACCGCAAGAAGTGTTGTTTCTGGCGTCATCGCCCGAGCTGTCGGCGAGGGTACAAACGCAGCCTTGCCGTCCGCTTCGACGGCGGGGCGTGTAAGAATGCGAGCTGTCGTGAACAGGATCAGCAGCGCGTGGGACAAAGCCGAAGTTATGAACAGGCCCTGACCGCCCAAATATGACATTCCATAACCCGCAACGGCCGGCCCCGCGATTGAGCCAACACCATAGATCATCAAAAGACCACCGCTTACTTGAATGGCCGTCCCTTCGGGCGCGTGATCATTGGCATGAGCGATGATGATCGGATACATCGCATAGATCGCCGCTCCAAACAGTGCAGAGAGAGCCAAGTTGACTTCAACCGTTTCGGGTCGGATAAGAATGAAGAAGAGGTCGGATACGATTGCAACAGCGGCAACCGTTACCAAAACGATGCGGCGATCCATTCGGTCTGACAGCCAACCAATCGGGATCTGGGAAACAGCGCCCGCCATATATGGCAAGCTCGCAAACAGCGCCATCGATGCGACGGCAAGACCAATCCGGTCGGCATAAACTGCCGCCAAAGTTCCGAATGCGCTGTTGGATATGCCCACGAAAAACACGCCGACCACGGCTACTGGCGAGTTGCGCCACAACGCCCTGAGATCAAGTCTTACACTGACCAGTGGCTTTGGCACCGCGCCAGTGGAAATCGCGGTCGGAACGAGGGCAAGGCAGTAGAAAATCGCTGGCAGAACAAAGAACAGAAACCCGCGCGTGTCGCCCAACGTCAGAACCAGTTGCCCCGCGGTCGAAGCTCCGAGGTTAACCATCGTATAGAGACCAAAAATCCTACCTCGCGAGGACGGGTCGGCCCGTTCGCTGAGCCAGCTCTCAACGATCATCGCGGCTCCGGCGAAACAAAAACCCGATATGGCACGAAGCGGTATCCAGGCGTACGGTGACAGGAAAATCAACGATGCAAGAACTGCGATGGCCGCAAAAGCTGCCATGACGCCGAACGACCTGATGTGACCGACATTGCCGACCAGCGGAGGCGTCATCAAGCATCCAGCAACGTATCCCACAGCCCAACCGGTTCCAAGAAGACCTAAAGAAGCAGCACTGAATCCCTCAGCTGTACCCCGTATGGGAAGAATCAAACCGTTCATGCCGCCGGCGAACAACAGCAATGCCGAACCCAGCAGCAATGCACTTACCGGAAACAGTTGCTTGATCATTAGTGAGCCTTTTCAATGCCAAAGCGGGGCAGCAATGCCACCCCGCTTATCATAGCCTTTCTGTCCAATACCAGCCATGGCGTACGACTTGGCGTTACTCCGCCGCCTTGGCCATCGGGTTATTCGGATGCGTGGTCCAGTTGGCGTATTCTGCCTCGACCACCTTGCCAGTGCGTGGATCGGTTTCACCCGCAGCCATCGGCACCATCGAAATGCACCCTTCGACCGGGCATACATCAACGCAGAGGTTGCAAGCCACACATTCTTCGTCCTTCACCTCGAACACCCGGTCTGACGACATCGAAATAGCTTGGTGGCTGGTATCCTCGCAAGCCGCATAGCAACGACCGCATTTGATGCACTGATTCTGATTGATGCTGGCCTTTGCTACGTAATTCAGGTTCAGAAATTGCCAATCGGTGACGTTGGGGACCGCACGTCCAACGATTTCGGAAACGTTGACATATCCCTTTTCATCCATCCACCGCGACAGGCCAGCCGTCAACTCGTCGATGATTTTGAACCCATAGGTCATAGCAGCGGTGCAAACTTGCACCGTGCCGCAGCCGAGGCTCATGAATTCTGCCGCGTCACGCCACGTTGTCACGCCACCAATGCCCGAAATCGGCAACCCGCGCGTGTCGGAATTTCTCGCGATTTCTGACACCATTGACAATGCAATCGGCTTGACCGCTGGCCCACAATAGCCGCCGTGGCTACCCTTGCCGTCAATCGTCGGTTCCGGGCTGAAAGTGTCCAGATTAACACTGGTGATCGAGTTGATCGTATTGATCAGAGACACCGCGTCTGCACCACCGTTTTTCGCCGCAGTGGCTGGCTTTCGGATATCAGTGATGTTCGGCGTCAGCTTAACGATCACCGGCTTATCATAGTATTGCTTGCACCAGCGAGTGACCATTTCGATATATTCGGGCACCTGTCCAACCGCCGAACCCATGCCGCGTTCGCTCATCCCATGGGGACAGCCGAAATTGAGCTCGATCCCGTCAGCCCCGGTTTCGGTCACCTGCGGGAGGATCGCCTTCCATGCCGCTTCTTCACATGGCACCATGATCGAAGCGATCAACGCCCGATCTGGATAGTCCGCCTTGACTCGCGCCATTTCCTCGAGGTTCACCTCAAGCGGGCGGTCGGTGATCAGTTCGATGTTGTTGAGACCCAGCAAACGCCGGTCAGCCCCATAGATGGCGCCATAGCGAGGACCGTTTACATTGACCACCGGCGGGCCTTCGGCCCCCAGGGTCTTCCAGACGACACCACCCCAACCGGCTTCAAAGGCGCGGCGCACATTGTATTCCTTGTCCGTCGGCGGCGCAGAGGCCAGCCAGTACGGATTTGGGCTGGAAATGCCCAGAAAGTTTGTTGTCAGATCGGCCATGGCTTCTCCCTTCCCGGCTCAGCCGGATTTTTTGAATATCATTTCGGTCGGACGTATGCGCCCGGCCTTGAGGTTTTTGACGTAGTTCTGGAACTTTTCGGGTGCCGTCTCGCCCATCATCAGATGAATGCCCAGCGGTGCCGGGCCGGATTCGGCAATCTTTGCAAAGACGTCCTCGAAGAACTGTATCGCGAATTCGGTGCGATCCGTTTCTGTCACCAGTTCAAGACCCGCGGCGCTTGCCGCAGACTTATAAACACCCGGCGCATCCACGAACGAGGTTTCGGCAACAGTGGACCACGGCAGAGGGAAAGCCAGCGGCTCGTCCACGTCTCCGGCCATCACATCGAACAGGGCAAAAGTACCGCCCTTGGCCAGCGCCCGCGACACTTCAGCGAACAGCCCGGCCTTGTCCTTTATGTTCATGCCCACATGCATCATGACAGCCAGATCGAACCCAGCATCCGGCACCGGCATCTCCAAAGCACTGCCCACATGAAAGCTGGTTTTCGAGGAATGCCCGACCATATCGCTGAGCACCTTGGCGGTTTCAACGAATTCCGGTGTCAGATCGACGCCTGTTACTGTCGAGCCATAGCGATCCACGACATAGCGAGAGGTTCCGCCGATACCGCATCCGACATCCAGAACACGGGTCGCATGGGTCGGCGACAACTGCGCAAACAGGTTGTTGGTCGCCAGAACGCCGCCCGTATGGAACTCGTCCCCTGCTTTCAGGTCTGCGACCGTGGCCGCATCCGGATCGATACCGCTGGCCTCAAGCGCCGCGCGAACGCGGTCGGTCAGTGCTCCGGTGGTGTAGTGTTGCGCTACGGCTTGTTCGATCTGGGACATGGGAATACCTCAGCAGCGAAAGGAATGGGGCGAATACCCCATCCTATCACGAAACCAGCGTCTCGTGGATGTCCATCGCAGCATCCCGGCCTTCAGCAACAGCCGTAACGGTGAGGTCTTCACCGCCCGCCGCGCAATCTCCACCCGCCCAGACACCTGCCACGGAAGTGCGGCCCGCACCGTTGACAGCGATCTTGTTGCCGTCCAGCTTCAGCCCTTCCGGCGCACCTTCCAGCGTTTGACCAATGGCCTTGAACACCTGATCGACAGGCAGGCGCACGGTTTCGCCCGTACCAATCAGTTTGCCACCATCATTGACAGTATACTCCAGTTCTATTTCGGTCGCGATATCACTTCCGTGAACTGACAACGGTTGTACGTTGAACATCAGCTTGACGCCTTTTGAAGCCGCCAGGTCCTGTTCGAACCGGCTGGCTCCCATTGCTGAGCGATCCCGACGATAGGCGATGGTGACATTCTCCGCCCCCAGCAGTTTGGACTGCACTGCGGCGTCCACCGCGGTCATCCCGCCACCTATGACGACCACATTGCGACCAACAGGCAAAGTAGCCAAGTCGCTGATCTGCCGGAGATCCGCTATGAAATCCACCGCATCAAGTACGCCATCCTTATCCGCGCCTTCGACACGCAATGCGTTAACCCCGGCCAAACCGATAGAGAGAAAAACGGCGTCATAGTTTTCGCGCAAGCCATCTATTGTTATGTCCTTACCCAACACGGACCCTGTTTCGATGGTGATGCCACCGATCTTTAGAAGCCAATCCACCTCGGCTTTGGCAAAGTTGTTTGTGGCTTTATACGCGGCAATGCCGAACTCGTTCAGCCCCCCCGATTTTGCACGTGCCTCGTGGATCACCACATCATGGCCCATCATTGCCAGTCGGTGAGCACAGGCCAACCCTGCCGGACCTGCCCCGACAACAACTACGGTTTTGCCTGTCGGTGCGGCACGGCTGAACGGGTGCGTGCCAGAAGCCATCATGCTGTCTGTGGCATACCGCTGCAAACGTCCAATCTCGACCGGTTTGCCTTCGGCAGCCTCCCGAACGCAAACCTCTTCACACAGCGTTTCAGTAGGACAGACGCGGGCACACATCCCGCCAAGAATATTTTGTTCTAAGATAGTCTTGGCTGCCGCCTCGGGTTGTCCCGCCTGAATCTGTCGAATGAACAGCGGGATATCGATATCGGTGGGACAGGCCTTGGTGCACGGCGCATCATAACAGAAATAGCAGCGATCTGCCGCCACCGCGGCCTCGTGAGGCGCATAAGGCGGATGCAGATCCGCGAAATTCGAAATCAGCTCTTCGCTGGAAAGCCGTCCGGCTACAATGCCGGGAGCCATCTGGCCCTTTGCCATCGCTCTACTCCCTGTAGATGTGTTTTCTTGACTACAGCTTGCCACATTTGAAATTTTTATCAATTGGTAAAATTTAGAAATCAATCAAAAAAAGCGAAATCCGGACCATTCGGCCCGGATCTCATGAAACCTGGAACTGTTCGCGCGGTTTGCCAGTTCACACCATATTCGTCAGATGCCCGGACTTGATCCAGACGCGGGCACCCTCTGGCCCGACAATCGCCCGAAACTCGGCACCCGGCGGCAACCGCAGCCAATCCCACTTGCCGAATTTCTCTTCTGATTCTGTGAACATCCCACGGATCACAAACACTTCCAAACCTCCGGCTACGTCAATGCTGACATCTGCTCCCGGCAACCATGTTTCGACGCGGACGTCTTCGTGGATATCTTTGTAGAGAGCGATGTCACTCTCACCGTTGAGCGAACGATGCACTTCCGTGCGGTCTGCTGGATCAAACTGATGAAGCTTGACCAGAATGGTCGCCCCTTCTTGCGCCGAAGGTGTGTGAGAAGTGGTTGGCGGATTACGAACATAGCTGCCAACTGGGAAATCGCCGCTTTCATCCTGAAATAAGCCTTCGAGTACGAGAAACTCTTCCCCACCATCGTGGGTATGCGCAGCAAAAGAGCTCCCAGGCGCGAAACGGACAATCGTTGTGGCCCGCGCAACCTCTTCTCCAATACGGTCCAGCATCTTCCGCTCGACCCCAACCGCCGGAGATTTCACCCATTCGGTTTCCTCAAAATGCACGGCTGCGCGTTTCGTGAAATCGGCATTGATCCTCATGGGCTTTCTCCTGACCTTTTTTCCATCTTTAGATGGTATCTCAAGCGTAAAGTTCCAACATATTTGAAGAGAGAGCGTAGCAAGGCACCTGTTCCTCCAAAATGGTTTTCACCCAACAAGGCACACTCTATAAGCGCTTGGCAGCCGAAGCCAAAACAGGCAGAGATCTTCAATGACACCGAACACGGGCGCAAGCTTCAATATTGTCATCATCGGGCAAAATAACCGCTTGCAATACGAAGCCGTTCTGTTTGCCGCATCGCTGCGTATGAGTTCCCCCAATTTCAATGGCCGCCTAATCGTCGCCGCACCGCAAATGGGGTCAGAATGGAACAACGACCCCGGCATACGAAATGAGGACATTTTGAATGCACTGGACTACTTGGAGGTCGAATTCTTACCCTTTGAAAGCCGAGTTTTCGGCGAAAGTTACCCCTATGGCAACAAGATCGAAGCCCTTTTGTCATTACCTGAGGGAGAACCGTTTGTATTCTTTGATACCGATACCCTGATCACCGGCGATCTAACCACGGTCCCGTTCGAGTTTGAACGCCCTTCGGCCTCGTTACGGGTCGAAGGATCCTGGCCCAAACCTACACTTTATGGCCCAGGCTTCGACGACATCTGGCGCGCCTTATATCAACGTTTTGGACTGGATTTTGAAAGCTCTCTCGATCACAGTCAGCCGGTCGATCATTGGCGGCGTTACTTGTACTTCAACGCAGGCTTTTTTTACTATTCCTGCCCAAGAAAGTTCGGACAGCGGTTTCTCGACTACGCCCGCTCCATTCGAGATGACGATATTCCCGAACTTGTAGGGCAAAGCCTTGATCCATGGCTGGATCAGGTTGCGCTGCCCCTGGTGATCCACTCATTCGGCGGTGGGCGTGACGCGTTGCCGCTGGGACTTCTGGATGGGACCGTCAGTTGCCACTATCGCCTGTTTCCCTTGTTGTATGCCCGTGAGAGTGACCATGCCATCGAAGTCGCCGAAGCGGCCACATCTCATAACAAAATCAAAAAAGCACTAAAACCGTATGAACCAATAAAGAAAATGGTGCTTCAAGGCAAAGGCGCCAAAGTACGAGCGATGTTCGACCAACGCAACCTGCCTGTAAGAGAACAGGTCATTCGCAAACGGATCAAGGACAGTGGCCTATGGCTCCGTTGAGCGCTCCTGATTATCCAGCCTATGACACACCACCGTTCTTTACATAGGGTTCGTTGTGAAACTGCAAGCTATAGCTTACTGATTCCGCCAAGCATGTTCCAAAGGGAGACCAGATGATGTCCAACGGCCCGACTTATGGCTTTGATACGCTGCAAATTCATGCCGGAGCGCGCCCCGATCCGGCAACCGGCGCAAGGCAGACGCCGATTTATCAGACCACGGCCTACGTGTTCCGCGATGCCGATCACGCTGCAGCGCTTTTTAACCTGCAAGAGGTCGGCTTTATCTATTCGCGCCTGACCAATCCGACCGTCGCGGTTCTGCAAGAACGCATCGCAACACTCGAAGGCGGTGTTGGCGCGGTTTGCTGCTCGTCGGGCCATGCGGCACAGATCATGGCCCTGTTTCCGTTGATGGGACCAGGTTGCAACGTTGTCGCATCGACGCGCCTATATGGCGGAACGGTCACTCAATTCAGCCAGACGATAAAACGGTTCGGATGGTCGGCCAAATTCGTCGATACCGACGACCTTGACGCGGTGAAAAAGGCAATCGACGAAAACACTCGGGCCGTGTTTTGTGAATCCGTTGCCAATCCCGGAGGCTATGTGACTGACATTCGGTCGCTTGCAGATGTCGCTGATGCAGCCGGCGTTCCGCTAATCGTGGACAATACTTCGGCCACCCCGTACCTCTGCCGCCCGATCGAACAAGGTGCAACGCTTGTTGTGCATTCGACCACGAAATACCTTACCGGCAATGGTACGGTAACTGGTGGCTGTATCGTGGATTCCGGGCAGTTTGATTGGTCCGCCAGTGACAAATTTCCCTCGCTCAACGCGCCCGAACCAGCCTATCATGGGCTGAAATTTCACGAAACATTCGGTCCCCTCGCTTTCACTTTCCACAGCATCGCTATCGGCCTGCGTGATCTGGGCATGACAATGAACCCACAAGCGGCACACTATACATTGATGGGCATCGAAACACTCTCTCTAAGGATGCAGCGCCACGTGGAAAACGCGATGAAGGTGGCGGCATGGCTCGAAACGGATGAGCGTGTGGACTATGTGACCTATGCTGGCCTGCCCTCTTCCCCTTATCATGATCGGGTCAAAAAATATTACCCCAAGGGCGCGGGTGCTTTGTTCACATTTGCAGTCAAGGGCGGATATGAGGCTTGCGTCAAGCTCGTCAACGCGCTCGAGATTTTCAGTCATGTGGCCAACCTCGGAGATGCACGTTCGCTGATCATTCACTCAGCCTCTACAACACACCGCCAGTTGACAGTAGAGCAACAGGAAGCCGCAGGTGCGGGACCAAACGTTGTACGCCTTTCCATCGGCATCGAAGATGCGGACGACCTGATTGCCGATTTGGATCAGGCGCTGGCAAAGGCGTGTGACTGAACGCTACTGGCGATTGTACCATGACGGAGCAGCGCACTAACAAATTTGGACAACCCATCGGAGAGCCGGTCACGACCGGTTTTCCGCGCCCTCTCCCACCTCATAGTGCAATGCATGGGCAGTTCTGTTCAGTTTTGCCTTTGGACGTAAACGCGCACGGTCCGGAATTATTCCGGGCCTATGCGCAAGACGCGAACGGGCGGAACTGGACCTATCTGCCCTATGGCCCTTTTGACACCCAGGCGAGTTTTCTGGATTGGATGATCAACTCCTGCTCGGGAGCCGATCCTCTTTTTCATACCGTAACCAATGTCGAGGGAATGCCAGTCGGAATAGCCAGTTATCTACGCATCGAACCCAACCACGGAGCAATTGAAGTCGGGCACATCCATTTCTCGCCCCTGCTTCAGCGCCGTCCCGAGTCGACAGAGGCGATGTATCTGATGATGCGCCGGGTTTTCGATGAACTAGGTTACCGCAGATATGAGTGGAAATGTGATGCTTTGAACGGCCCGTCCTGTCGAGCAGCTGAACGTCTTGGGTTCCGGTATGAGGGTACGTTCCGTCAGGCGACGCATTACAAGGGTCGGAACCGGGATACCGCCTGGTTTGCCATTATCGATAAGGACTGGCCGCGCATCCGGCGCACCTTTCAAACTTGGCTTGACCCCGGAAATTTTGATGCCGCGGGCCAACAGAAATCAGCGCTATTGGCCCGCGAGAGTTGAAAGCGGACTATTCCGCTATCTCAAATACCATCGACACGGAGGTTTCCACCGTTATCTCACCGGCGGCGATTGGAAGTCCGCCCGAATCGGCCATCGACATCTCAGCCATACGCATCATTGGTCGACCGCCTCCACCGTGATCGTTGATGGCAACGACTTTGCCGAGCGTTATACCCGCCGCATCAGCCAACTGTTTCGCCTTGTTCATTGCATCAGCAACCGCTTTGACGCGCGCATCAGCCTCCAACGGCTTTGGATCCTGCATTCCAAAGTTCAACCCGTCAAAATCATTTGCACCGTCGCGAATGACCGAATCCAGTATGCCCCCCAAACGATCAAGATCGCGAATCCGAACGACAACCCGATTCGACGCGACAAAGCCAGTTATTCTGGGCTCCTGATCATTCTGGCCATGACGCCCAGCCCAAACCGGGGACAGAGATAGATCACGTATTTGGATGTCACGCTCCTCGATCTCTAGTTCCAAGAGCCTGTTCAGAATCGCGGTCACGGCATCTGATGTCGCACGCATTGCCGCGGCAGCTTCGGTGTTCTGGTTGGTAACGCCTAACGTGATGGTCGCCATATCTGGCGCTGCCTCAGCTGTTCCGGTTCCGTTGACCGTGATACGGCCTTCATCTGCGCGCGCCAATCCTGCAGCTGTTGCCAACAAAACTGCAATAAGAAAAACCAATATCCTCAAAACACTTTCTCCTGTTGTTTCAGTCATAAAGATGGGTGCGCGGGGCTTTGCCGGACAAGGGGAGATTTGGTGTTTTTCTTTCCCTCGGCGACATCCTGCTCTAATCTCGGCACGTGGACACGATACCGTCTGCACATGATCTGAGGTTTACGGTATTTCCAGAGCATGAAACCCGCATTTGCTTTGCTGTTGTCGGTCGACAAGATCACGTTGCTGCACCGAGCCGATCAGGGCTGGTTGCGGGTCGGGGATGTATTCGCCAGCGATCCCGACCTCACCGCTGTTCTGGCAACTCTATTGGAGAAGGCCACGTTGCTCGAACTGGACACACGCTGCAAGGTGGTGCTTCCCGACGATCAGATCAGATATCTGACGATTGATACCGGTTCGGCCTCCGTTGACGAAAGACAGGTCCTGATTGAATCGGAACTTGAATCCGCGACTCCGTATCGGCTGAACGATCTGGTCTTTGACGCTGCAGAAGAGGGAACGGTTACGCATGTCGCCGCAGTCGCCAAAGTCACACTGAGCGAGGCAGAGGCATTTGCCAGAAAGCACCAGTTTCAACCAGTCAGCTACGTTGCATTGCCCAAACCAGATATGTTCCCACATGAACCGTTCTTTGGAGCAGCTTTGGGATTTGACGAACCGATCGAGCCAGACGACGATCGAATCGAAATAGTCGGGGAAGCCTCTATTCCGCAATTTGAAATTTCTTCGGATGCACTTTCCCAGAACCGAGAAATCTCTGTTCCTTTAGTCCAAGGCCCCGTCGGACCGGCAACAGGGCGACAAGACACCGTAGGATTCACATCGTGCCGACGCCCAAATCTACCCGAAGTCGAACAGGAAAACACAGGAAACAGCGCCGAGCCAACTCCAACAAAACCCGTAGAAAAACCGCACACTACTAAACTGCAGCGACCGCACCAACCTACAATACATCCGATCGCCGACTCGGCACCAGCTGCGGTATTTCAGGCGCCAATCGTGCCGAAATCACCGCCGAATGAGGCGGAGAGATTGACAATCTTCGGCGCAAGAAACTCAGGGCGCAAAAATCGTCTTTTAACGATTACGGCCATTGCCGCATCAATGTTTGTCGTCACAGGTTTGGCGGGTTGGCTTGTAGTTGGGACGAGCACTGGTCCCGATGCCGTTCCTGACCTCCAGAACCCGCCATTAGAAGTATCCGAGCGGTTCAACCCTGCCGATCCCGATGAAGGGCCACATGTGGTTGTCGATCAGGGCATTCCCGAAACGGCGGGAACGCCGGTGTTATCCGTCACAGACAGCGCAGTTCTCGACGCTTTGCGGGTCGAACCCCAGTCAGTTGATGTGGTTGACGTCAATCCAGAAGTAGAAGACTCACTTTATGCAGAGAGTGGTGTCTGGAGTGACGATCCGTTACCGCCTTTGGATCCTGAGATCGACACGTCCCTTAATGATCTTTACGTGGCCTCAATCGATACCGCCGACCTGTCGCAAGATGCCATCGCTTTACCTGATGCAGATTCGTTTAATACCGACTATCCTCTTGGTCAGGTAAGCCTCCCAGGCACGGCTGGAGCGAAATTTGAACTAGACTCTCGAGGGCTGGTGACTGCAACGCCCGAAGGAACGCTCAATCCGGATGGGGTGATAATCTATTTGGGACGGCCCTCGACCGTACCGCCGCCGCCACCCGAACGGACTGAATCCAAACCGGAAATAGATGAAACCCTAGTTCGCCTTGGCGGGTTCAAGCCGAAGCTGCGCCCCGATACACTTGTAGAGAATAGTGAACGCCAGCAACTTGGTGGGCGCTCGGTCGAAGAATTGGCCGGGCTGCGCCCCAAATTACGCCCTGAATCCCTCCAGACCGATCCGAAGATTGACAACGCACCAACAGCTCTTGCTGTTGTTGTCGCTTTGAAACCAAAGGTCCGCCCGAAAGGTCTGGCACCTGTAACGGCCTCAGTGTCCGCGGCAACAAACAGCACACTTGGAGCGTCAGGCGGTCAGGACAGTTCTGCATCTTCCGAGGAAGCAGGCAGTTTTGCAGCAATATCCGTTACGCCGAAAATCCCTTCAACAGCATCAGTTGCCCGTCAGGCAACGCTAGACAATGCGCTCAACCTTAGGCGTCTCAACTTGATCGGCGTATATGGAACCCCGGCCAACCGTCGAGCTTTGATCCGACTGCCGAGCGGGCGGTACAAAAAGGTCAAAGTCGGCGACCGGATCGACGGCGGGAAGATCGTCGCCATTGGCGACAGCGAATTACACTATCAAAAAAACGGCCGAAAAGTAACGCTGGACATGCCTAAAGGCTGAGTTCCCGTCTTTCTCTTGTAGAATCCCCTTGATGCTGCCTATCGAAACCTTGTCTCGCAGAACTCGCACCGAGGTGCAGACAATGGGGAAGTGGCTGTCGTGTTCTGGAAGTTCTGCGCGACCATTCCGTTTGTTTGACTGATCACGTTGGTACTGCAGACGTCATAAAATAGCCCATGGCTCCGTCGCAAAAAAAACGCCACGCGAGGGAGCGCGACGCTTTTCTTTTTCGGGCCTGTTTTTCAAGCCCGCGTCCCATATCTGTCTATTCCGCAGCGTGAATCTCACCAGTTTCGATCTGCTCGCGCTCGATTGACTCGAAAAGCGCCTTGAAGTTGCCCTCACCAAATCCGTCATCGCCTTTTCGCTGGATGAACTCAAAGAAGATTGGGCCAATTACGGTTTTCGAGAAAATCTGAAGCAGAATTTTGGTCTCACCGCCGTCAATCACGCCTTCCCCATCGATCAGGATACCATGTTTCATCATTCGATCCTTGGGTTCGCCATGACCCGTGACACGTTCATAGGACATGTCATAATAGGCCTCGTTCGGGCCGGGCATGAATTTCAAACCCTTGGCCGCGATTGCGTCTGTCGAATCGTATATATCATCAGTACCCACCGCGATGTGCTGGATCCCTTCACCCTTGTACTTCTTCAGATAGGCCACGATCTGGCCCGTTTCGCCGCGGTCTTCATTGATCGGGATGCGGATGCGGCCACATGGCGATGTCAGTGCGCGACTGAACAACCCGGTAAACTTGCCTTGAATGTCAAAGAAACGGATTTCCTTGAAGTTGAACAGATCGCCATAGAACTTGAACCACTTGTCCATGTTGCCCTTGAAGACATTGTGAGTCAGGTGATCGAGGTAATAGAACCCGTCGCCACGCGGTTTGGATTGCTTGAGCCACTCGAACTCTGCGTTGTAGGGTGAAGTATCGTAGTATTGGTCGATGAAATATATCAGAGAGCCACCAATGCCCTTGATGGCGGGTACATTCATTGTTTTGTCGGCGGCATCATACGGCTCGGCACCTTTCGAGACTGCATGCTCATAGGCGTCCCGCGCATCCGCAACACGCCAAGCCATCGCCGGGGCGCATGGGCCGTGTTCCTCGACGAATTTTGCAGCAAAGCTGTTCACATCGGCATTCAGGATATACGTCACGTCGCCTTGCTGCCAGAGTTCGACCAAGGGCTTGTTCTTGTGGCGGGCTACCAGTTCAAACCCCATCTTGGAAAACAAATCACGCAGTTCCTGCGGTTCGGGATGAGCGAATTCGACAAACTCGAACCCATCCGTGCCAGCGGGGTTATCAGCGCTGATAACAGACTTGGGGGCATTGTGTGGAAAGGGGCCCATGCGGCTTCTCCATGTTAGGACGGGTTCAATTTAGCTGATTCGAGAATACGCCTTTCTAGATGCTAGTTTTGCGCAATTTTTAGCTTACCCAGATGTTTACACGCGCGTTTCGCGCACTATCATTGAGAAAAAAGAGAAAATGACGCACATGCTGGATTCTATAGACTCGAAACTTCTGGCAGCACTGCAAAAGAACGCCCACCTAACCTCACATCAGTTGGGAGAGATGTTGAATTTATCGCCTAGCCAGGCAGGTCGCCGCCGACAAAGGCTTGAAGCAGAAGGTTACATCACCAACTATGCGGCCAAACTGGATCCCTTGAAACTAGGCCTGCATGTTCAGGGCTTTATTCAGGTGCACCTTGGTACTCACGGTCCTGACCAGTCCGCCGGATTCGCCCGCATGGTCCATTCGCGACCAGAGATCACCAGTGCCTGGACGATGACCGGAGAAGCGGATTATCTCCTACACGTCTATTGCGACGATCTTCCTGCTCTCAATCGGTTGCTTCACGAGGTAATCCTGCCCCATCCTGCAGTTGCGCGGGTACAAAGCCAGATCGTTATGGACCAATTGAAACGGGACGCTCCCCTGCCTATTTGAACGCCGGAAAGGGCACCAATGGAAAATTTCCTCTACCAGGCTTCGATTTATCTGGCGGCGGCGGTAATAGCGGTACCGCTTTCGGCACGTCTGGGATTGGGATCGGTACTGGGCTATCTGGCCGCCGGCATTGTCATTGGACCGATTCTGGGGTTGGTCGGCGCAGAAACAGCCAGCCTCCAGCACGTTGCCGAGTTCGGTGTCGTCATGATGCTGTTCCTGATCGGCTTGGAGCTTGAACCCAAAGCACTTTGGGATATGCGCGACAAGCTTCTGGGGCTTGGCGGGCTCCAGGTCGGGGTATCTTCGCTTGCGATCATGGTGGTAGCTATGATTGCCGGACATTCGTGGTCGATCGCCTTGGCCGTCGGGCTGACGCTGTCCTTGTCGTCGACGGCCATCGTGCTGCAGACCCTTTCGGAAAAGGGACTGATGCAGACCAACGGCGGGCGAGCGACGTTTTCCGTGTTGCTCACGCAAGACATCGCGGTCATTCCCATCCTCGCCTTCCTTCCATTGCTCGCCATCAGCCCTGGTGCACGGATACAAAACGACGGTTCCATCAGCCGCGGAGGTAGTGATAGCGGCCATCATCAGGCCCTTTCACTGGTAGACGGCTTGCCGGGCTGGGCAGTGACCTTGGTAACGATTGGAGCGATTGTATTTGTTGTTCTCGCTGGCGTCTATTTAACCCGACCCTTGTTTCGCTTTATTCACTCCACGCGGCTGCGCGAAATGTACACAGCCCTGGCGTTAATGATCGTGGTAGGCATTTCTTTCCTGATGACGTTGGTTGGGCTGTCTCCTGCACTCGGTTCATTTCTTGCTGGCGTGGTTCTGGCCAGTTCTGAATTCCGCCATGAAATGGAAAGTGACCTTGAACCCTTCAAAGGCCTGCTGCTGGGGTTGTTCTTCATTACTGTCGGCGCAGGGATCGACATCGCCTATTTTTTCCGCGATCCGTTTGACCTGATCGGGCTGGCGTTACTGGTAATACTGGCCAAAGGTATCATTCTCTACGTCGTAGGTCGTGCATTCAAACTCAAAGGGCGGGATCGCTGGCTTTTCACTCTTGGATTGGCCCAAGCAGGTGAATTCGGTTTCGTTCTGCTGGCGTTTTCCACCAAACAAAACGTCATTCCGCCAGACTTGTCGCAAAAGCTTCTGATGGTCATTGCCCTGACCATGCTGATCACACCGCTTTTGTTTATTGCCTACGACATCCTGTCTCGAAACATGCGGGACAAAATCCCGACACCCGAACCAGACAAGATCGACGAAGCAGGCCCGGTAATTATAGCAGGCATTGGGCGGTTCGGGCAGATCGTTAATCGGTTGGTACAAGCCAGTGGTTTCAAGACCATCGTTTTGGATCACAATATTGAAACGATCCAGTTGATGCGTCGCTTCGGAGTCAAAGGCTTTCTAGGAGACCCGACCCGACCGGAACTGCTACGTGCAGCCGGGCTCGCAAAGGCACAGGTTCTGGTGGCAGCCATGGATGATCCGAAGATGGTGACGCGTCTTGTGACATACGCCCGCAGACAGCGACCTGACCTGCACATTATCGCCCGTGCCCGTGACCGCAATCACGTCTACGAACTCTATCAGGCCGGGGCTGACGACATCGTTCGCGAAATGTTCGACGGGGCATTGCGCGCAGGACGCTATGTTCTAGAGAATGTCGGCCTCAGTGAGTACGAGGCCGCGCAGGCTGAAAAGACATTCTATCGCCACGACCGCAACACGATCCGGGATTTGGCGGATCTGTGGGTACCCGGCATGCCGACCGCCGAGAACAAGAAATACATCGAACGGGCTCAGCTTCTAGAGAAAGACCTCGAAACCGCGCTTTTGGAACTAGCTGAGGAACATGCCAAGAAAACTGCTTGATCGTCACCCGACGGGTCAATGCTAATGCGGCCCGCCCTAGACAGACAGGCGGTTCAACCGTCCGATACACCTGCTTCGGCAAAAGTCGCCATACCTGAATGGCATGCGACAGCGCTTTTCAGAATGTGTATGGCCAGCGCCGCGCCCGACCCCTCGCCCAATCGAAGACCAAGGGACAACAGCGGCTCCTTGTTCAGTTGTTCCAAAACTGCGCCGTGTGCGCCCTCGGCGCTCTGGTGCCCGGCAACGGTATGATTCAGCGCACCAGGTACCGTGTATTCCAGGCACGCCGCGGCCGCCGAACAGATAAAACCGTCCAGGATGACGGGAATGCGCAACACCCGCGCGGCAGCGATTGCACCAGCCATCGCCGCGATTTCGCGTCCACCTAGCCTACGCAAGATTTCGATGCCATCCCCGCTGTCACCATGCAGGGCAACACCTTCGGCCACGACGCGTGTTTTATTAGCAAGTCCAGCATCATCGACACCGGTGCCGCGCCCGGTCCAGTCTACAGCTTCTCCACCAAACAAGGCACAAGCAATAGCAGCCGCTGGTGTCGTGTTTCCGATCCCCATTTCACCTACAACCAGAAGATCCGAATTCGGACTGACCGCATGCCAGCCGGTCCGCAGCGCCATCAAAAGGTCGTCTTCAGACATCGCGGACGCCTTGGTAAAATCTTCAGTCGGCCGATCCAGTTCAAGCGCACAGACATCCAACTTTGCGCCCGCTGCCTTTGCCAACTGATTGATCGCAGCGCCACCATGCTGGAAATTCAAAACCATTTGCTCGGTCACTTCCGGTGGAAATGCCGACACCCCTTGCACCGTAACACCGTGGTTTCCTGCAAATACGATGACCTGTGGCGCTTCGATTACTGGCCGTGCATTCCCTCGCCAACCAGCATACCAGATGGCCAGTTCTTCCAGCCGCCCAAGCGCCCCCGGCGGTTTCGTCAACTGCCCATTGCGTTCTTCCGCCCCTTTGACCGCTTCGATATCTGGACCAGGCGCATCGGAGAGAAATGCACGAAATGAATTCAAATCGGAGAGTTCGGGCAGCATGGAAAGCCTCGTTGCATCGGAGTGGTGCTGCGTGTTTAACCACTGCATCCGTTGCCGCAACACCCCGAAAGGCCTGGATGTGACAAAAAACGACACGAAAGCTTTTTTGCTGTGGGATGTTGTCCTTGCACTCGTCCTGCTGACACGCCTGCCGATTCCAATGCTCCCTGACTGGGTGCTTGCTCGTCAGAAGCGAGCCGCATGGGCATTTCCAGTTGTGGGCCTGGTTCTGGGGGGGCTGGCCTGCACTGTCGGCCAGATCGCAGTCGCCATCGGGCTTTCATCGTGGGTGAGCGGCGGTTTGGTTGTTGCGGTCCTGATCCTCTGCGCGGGCGCGATGCACGAGGACGGCTTGGCAGATACCGCAGACGGGTTATGGGGCGGTTTTTCCCCAGAAAGACGGTTGGAGATCATGAAGGACAGCCATATCGGCACATATGGGGTCCTGGCGCTGATCCTGTCCCAGTTTCTGCGGATCTCGGCTGTTGCCGCACTCATAGCCGCAGGAGCCTTGTGGTCGCTTCTCGCGGCAGCAATCTGGTCGCGGGCCTTGATGCCAATCTCAATGGGAGTTTTGCCCAATGCTCGAATTTCTGGTCTCAGCCATCAGGTTGGACGACCCTCAAAAGCCACTTGGATAGCTGGTCTGGGAGTTGCGCTAGTTTTTTGCTTTGTCCTGGGTGGTACTGCATTCCTGCTCCCTGCTCTCTGCGCGAGCGCCACAGCCTTTACCCTCGCAGTGATAGCCAAATCGAAAATCGGCGGGCAGACGGGTGATATACTCGGGGCTACGCAGGCACTGAGCGAAATCGCTTTTCTTTTGGCACTGGCGGCGCAAACCTGACTAAAGACACATGATCAGGGCATTACCGCAACCACAAAAAAAGACCGCCCGAAACGGGGCGGCCTTTGTCTTATCATGGCTATGTTACGCAGCGCGCGAAGTCAGGACATCATCCACCTGCTTGGCAGCCGACATCTCATCCCCGCCGGATACAGCGGCGACCTCACGAGTTAACCGTTCCAGCGCAGCTTCATAAAGCTGACGCTCTGAATAGCTTTGCTCGCGCTGGTCATCAGTTCGGTGAAGGTCGCGAACCACTTCGGCGATCGAGATCAGATCTCCCGAGTTGATCTTTTGCTCGTACTCTTGCGCGCGACGAGACCACATGGCGCGTTTGACCTTGGCTTTACCCTTCAGTGTCTTCATTGCCTGACTAATCACATCGGGTGAACTGAGCGATCGCAGGCCGGACTCGGTTGCCTTGTTGGTCGGCACACGGAGGGTCATTTTGTCCTTTTCAAAGGAAATCACGAACAGCTCGAGTGTGAACCCGGCGACTTCCTGCTCTTCGATCGACATGATCTGTCCAACGCCATGCGCCGGATACACAACATACTCGTTCGGGCGGAATTCGAGCTTCTTCGACTTTGTCATTCACATTTTTCCTTGGTTGGAGACCGACATGCAGACGACGAAAACAGCCATTCGGGGCATTGGTTCAGCCCCGGCTGGCGGTGTCCATGTCACTAATTTACAACTCCAAAGCATACACACTTACGGAGCACATCCCGATCTCTGTCATCTTGTGACACCAATCATACCATAAAAATCCGACCACTGGAAGTTGACCCAGCGTAATACGCAAGGAAGCACTTTGTTTTCAAGGATCCGACAATGGTACTCTTGTATCACTTCATGACGATCAACGCCGAATCACTCAACCACCTTCGCCCGGCGTTTCGGAGAAATACTTCTCCATTTTGCCTTCTTCTCCGTCACGTTCCTCGGCATCTGGCAGCGGATCCTTCTTGGTCACAATCACCGGCCACTGCTCGGCATATTTGCGGTTGAACTCGACCCACTGCTCCATCCCCGGTTCGGTGTCAGGACGAATTGCGTCGGCAGGGCATTCCGGCTCACACACTCCACAGTCGATGCATTCATCGGGGTGAATGACCAGCGTGTTTTCACCTTCATAGAAACAATCCACAGGGCAGACTTCGACACAGTCGGTATATTTGCAGCCAATACAGTTTTCGGTGACAACATAGGTCATGGTCGGAATCCCGTTTACACTTTGGCGACTAGCTAAAACAGACTTGCCCGCTCTTCAAGGGAAGATCACCCCTCATCAGGACGAGAAAGATCAAGCTTGCGTCGATCCTTCTTAGTTGGGCGACCTTTTCCCTCGAATTTCGGATTTGCCTGAGGTTCGTCCCGCTTTTCCGTCAAATCCTCGTACAACGTTTGCGCCTCAGGCGCCGGACCACGCCTTGCACCCAAGGCCGCAATACGAACGACGCGAATATCCCGGCCCTGGGCGAAGGTGAGAACGTCGCCAAGTCCAACGCCATAGGCAGGTTTTAGTACCCGGCTTCCATTTACGCGGACGTGACCGCAGCCAACCAACTTGGCAGCCAGGCTGCGCGTCTTGAAAAAACGCGCATGCCAAAGCCATTTGTCGATACGAAGCTTGGCCTGAGCCTCGCCCATATCTGGTCAGTTACCTTCCTTGAGCGCCATCAGCGCAGCAAAGGGGTTGTCCGGATCGATGGCTTTTTCTTTTTTCGGAGGACGGGAAGAGAAGGTCTTGGCACCCTGCAGAGGTTTGCCGCCTTTTTTTCCTTGCGGCTTCCCTCGTCCATCCTGAGGCTTTCCGCGTGGTTTGCCTTTGCCCTGACCCGTGCGCTGCTCCCGGCGTGGCCCGCGGTTGGTTTGACGCTGGCGACCCCACACAAACGTATAAAAAACCTCATTCTCGGGCTCACCCTCAGTCGGAAGGGCGGCTACTGTCTCAGTGACCTCTGCGACCTCTGTTATTTCCGAAGGTTCAGAGTTCTCTGCCTCTACGGCCGCGCTTTCTTGCTCTTCTGCAGCCTCCGCCTGATCTGGCGCTTCCGTCGTCGTAGCAGGCTCTGAAACGGTCTCCGTTGCAGCTGGCTTGATCTTGGGGCGCTCGCCGCGCTCGGCACTATAGCCCAGCCCCTTCATCAACTCGGCAAACTGATCCAATGTCATACCAGTGATCGAAAGCATATCGGCTTTGGCTTCGAACCCGCCCCGGCTGTCCTCGGAACGCAGCATATCCGCCAGGCGCTCCAGCATGTCGATGCGAATCGAACGTTCGCCTGCTGCGCGATAACCGCACATGGTGTCATAGCCATCTGGTGCATCAATTGCAGTTGGAACAGTCACCAAACCAGGCGGCGGCGCCTCGGGGAATTCTTGCAAACCTTCTGCTAGTGACCACAAAACCAGCCTCAACCGCGTCGGGGCGGGTTTCAGCAACAACGGCATAAAGATGGTGAATTGTCCGAATCGAATACCATGTTTGCGAAGTGCGCCGCGCGCGTCCTGGTCCAGATCCTTGACCTCTTGTGCGATCTGAGCACGCGGTAGGATCCCAAACGCTTCGACCATTCTGAACGCAAACCCGCGTGCTAGCCCGGTCAACTCCTCATCCCGCGACAAGGTCAAAAGCGGTTCAAAAAGCGCAGAAATTTTTCGGTCAATGAAATGCTGCAAACGGCGTTGTACCTTTTGCTGCACATCCGGGCCTGCAGCTTCATCCACAAACACTTCAACCTGCGGATTGAGCGGTCCGGCACCCGAGACAAGTTTGCCTACGGCGTACTCGCCCCACATAAGGCCACCCTGTTCGGTGAAATCAATCTCGGTATCGGGAGCATTGTAGAAGCGGTCGGCGCGTAGATGGAATTGCGGTGCCAGAGCCTGCAAAGACGCCGATTTCAGTGCCTTCGCTTCGGCCCCTTGTGCGCTTTTGTCCGGGCTGAACCGGAAGCCTTCCAAACGACCAACGAATTCTCCTTCGACGGTCACTTCACCCTTGTCATTAACCTCGGCCAAAAGGGCCTCCTTCTGCTTGAGCCGGCGCAACAACACGGAAGTGCGCCGATCCACAAATCTTTGTGTCAAACGTTCGTGAAGAGCGTCTGACACCCTGTCTTCTACAGCGCGCGTTTCGGCGCGCCAATGCGATTCGTCACGAACCCAGCCATTCCGCTGGGCGACGTATGTCCATGTGCGAATATATGCCAGTCGTCTGGAAAGTGCATCTATGTCGCCGTCAGTTCTGTCAATACGGCGGATTTGCCGCGCCATGAAGTCCTCATGAATGGCGCCGTGCTCGTGCAGATTGCCGTAGATAACCTCCAAAAGGGTGGCATGTTCAGCATGGCTGATGCCTCGAAAGTCCGGAATGCGGCATACATCCCACAACAACCGAACCGAAGAGCCATCGCTGGCGCGCGCAGCTACCTCAGTCACTTGGGAAAGAGATTTCAACACGTTAAGATCATCGGCAGGCCGTGCCTTGATCAGATGGTCGCTGTCCGGAGCAACCTCAAGAGAGGTGATTAAAGTGTCAATCGAGCCGAACCGCAGAGCCTCGTTTCGCCAGTTCAGCTTTTTGAGAGGCGCAAAGCGGCTTTCCATTATTGCCAGGGCCACACCTTCTTCCAACTGTGGCGCCTCGCCTGTAACGCCAAATGTACCGTCTGACATTCCGCGCCCTGCCCGGCCGGCAATCTGTGCCAACTCATTCGGTGCCAAGGGTCTCATTCGCCTTCCGTCAAACTTGCTTAGCGCCGAGAAAGCTACGTGATTCACATCCAGATTCAGCCCCATGCCAATGGCATCTGTCGCCACCAGATAGTCAACCTCGCCATTTTGGTAGAGCGCTACCTGTGCGTTGCGGGTGCGCGGGCTAAGGGCCCCCATCACCACGGCTGCGCCACCTTTCTGTCGGCGCAGCAATTCAGCAATGGCATAGACATTCTCAACCGAGAAACCGACAATCGCACTGCGCGGCGGCATCCGGCTGATCTTTTTGGAACCTGAATATATCAGTTGCGACATACGTTCGCGGCGCACGAACTGTGTTTGCGGGACAAGCGCGGTGATCGGGCCGCGCATGGTGTCGGACCCCAGAAACAGCGTCTCGTGTGTACCCCGTGCGCGCAGCAACCGATCTGTAAACACATGCCCTCGCTCTGGATCCACACAAAGTTGGATTTCATCCACCGCGACGAAGTCCGCTCCCATTCCTTCCGGCATCGCCTCTACTGTGCAGACCCAATACTGAGCACGCGGCGGCACGATCCTTTCTTCGCCCGTCACTAGCGCCACAACCGATGGCCCGCGAATCGCAACGATCTTGTCATAAACCTCACGCGCCAATAGACGCAGCGGCAGACCAATCACCCCGGTGCGATGCCCCAGCATCCGTTCAATGGCATAGTGTGTTTTGCCTGTGTTGGTCGGGCCCAGAACAGCCACGATTCGGGTTGACCCGTTCACCTATGCCCCCTGCCCCGCATCCAGGGCGATCTAGAGTGATTTGCCCGCCACCTGGGGCTTCAACCGATTCACGGCTTTGGTTACTTCCTCGTGGCTGGGATGTATAGCCAACGCACGCGAATAGATGTCGAAGGCTTTTTCTGGCTGGTTCAAGGCCTCAAAGATCAACCCCAAACCGAAAATCGCGTCATAGTGATTGGGATTAAGCGCCAGCGCCCGCTCGAGATCTGACAGCGCCAAACCGTATCGCTGCAACCCAAAAAACGCGGAAGCGCGAGCATGCCAACCTTCGGCAAAATCGGGCGCGTGATCTGTTAGGGCAGTCAAATGTTCAATAGCGGTCTCAATATCACCGATTTCCAACGCTTCGCGACCTCTTTCAAGCAGGAAATCGGCCGAAGCAGACCCTGACTTGGCCCAAAGCGCCTGCAACTGGCGATCGATATGAATCGATTGCACCGGATCGGCCAGCAACAACTCGCCCAGCAACTTGGCTTCATCGCTTGAATCCGAGTCCTGCGCCACGCTCATTCCGGAAAACGTGACTATGAACGCGATTGCCGCGACGATAGGTTTGAGATTGGGATATTCAAAGCTCATAACAAGAGTCACTGTAGCGTGGCGTCAGAGTAAGTCCAATCACTGCGCCGTATCAATATGAGGAAAAAATGAACGACGTATTAGAGAAGGCCGCGGCCGCACTGAACGACAAACTGGCGGGCGGCGCTTTCGGTGCTTCAGCAAAGTTTTCTATTGCAGAAATGGGTTCGATCGTTCTGGACACTGACGGAGCGCGCGTCAGCGACGAAGATGCCGACGTGACCCTAAGTGCCGATGCCGACACATTCGAACAGATTCTCAGCGGTGAACTGAACCCGACAGGCGCATTCATGTCAGGCAAGCTGACAATTGACGGCGATATGGGTGTCGCGATGCAACTGGCATCGGTTCTGGCCTGATGACCCTGTCGCCGGCCCCCTATTTTTCCGACGTGGCCGGCGAACCAGCTGGCGGGTACGCCCATTGGGTTCAGACGTCTGACGGCATCCGTATCCGCGTAGGCCTCTGGCGGCCTGACGAGGTTCCGCACGGAACTGTAATGATCTTACCGGGTCGCACCGAATACATAGAGAAATACGCAGACGCCGCGCGTGAATTCGTCAGACGCGGATTTGCCTGCCTTGCCGTGGACTGGCGTGGACAGGGGTTGGCGCAAAGACTGCTTAGCGACCCACGCATCGGGCATGTAGGTCATTTTTCGGACTACCAAAAAGACCTGTCGGCTGTCCTTGATCTGGCTTTAGAACTGGCATTGCCCAGACCCTGGTATCTGGTTGGCCACTCGATGGGCGGCGCCATCGGACTGCGCGCGGTCATGGAGAGCGACAGCTTTTCAGCCTGCGCCTTTACCGGGCCGATGTGGGGAATTTTCTTTACCCCGATTATGAAACCACTCAGTTGGGTGACGGCTTATTGGGGACCAAAATTCGGCTTGGGGCATAAAACGCCGCCTACGACGTCGCTGGAGAGTTATGTCGTGACACAGCCGTTTGAAGGTAATGTACTAACGCGCGATCCGGATATGTATCAGATGATGAAGGACCAGTTGGCAGCCCATCCGGAACTGGCGCTTGGGGCACCGTCTACGCTTTGGCTGCGCGAGGCTTTGACCGAGTGCGACTATCTGATGGCACAACCCGCGCCGGACCTTCCCTGCGTTACTTTTCTCGGCAGTCATGAACAAATCGTTGACCGGAAGGCCATCCGGGCGCGGATGGCGAATTGGCCCAAGGGTACTTTGGTTGAGATTCCGGGCGGTGAACACGAGGTACTTATGGAATCCCCTGAAGTCAGAGGTCCGGTGTTCGATAAGATCGCCTCAGTGTTCCAATACGAAAATTCAATTGAAGGGCTGACGGGCCCCAATATGCCTCGCTTGTGATCTTCTGTCGTCACGCTTAGATGTGTGCAACGCAGTTTCATGAGGTGTTCAATGCTCAACCTTCCCTTTCCTTTACAAGATGCCAATGCCAACGGAGGAACAAAGGATCTTGGCGACTTGCCGGAATGGGACCTGACGGACCTCTACACGTCGAAGGATGCCCCCGAACTGGCACGGGATCTGAACTGGCTGGAAAAAGAATGCCCATCCTTTGCTGCAGATTATGAAAACAAGTTAGCAGGTTTGGATGCCGATCAACTGCTACTCTGCGTCCAACGAAACGAAAAAATCAGTTCTATCGCCGGGCGGATCATGTCGTTTGCCGGCTTGCGGTACTATCAACTTACCACCGATGCTGAACGCGCGAAATTTCTGTCAGATTGTCAGGAACAGATCACAGTCTTCACAACGCCGCTGGTCTTTTTCACGCTGGAGCTGAATCGGATCGAAGAAAAGACGCTTAAGGAGCATTTCTCGGCCAATGCAGAGCTAGCGCGCTATGAACCCGTCTTTCGCCGCATTCGCGCGATGAAACCGTATCAGTTGTCGGATGAACTGGAAAAATTCCTGCATGATCTCGGCGCGGTCGGTGATGCGTGGGAGAAGCTGTTCGACGAAACCATTGCCGGGCTGACCTTTTCCGTCGATGGCGAGAGCCTGAGCATTGAAGGCACTCTGAACCTGCTCACCGAGCAGGACCGCACCAAACGCGAGGTTGCGGCACGAGAACTGGCTAGTGTCTTCGCAGACAACATCAAGACCTTCGCCCGTGTTCACAACACCCAGGCAAAGGAAAAAGAGATCATCGATCGCTGGCGCAAGATGCCGACGGCGCAAACAGGCAGGCACCTGTCAAACGACGTGGAATCCGAGGTGGTCGAAGCCCTACGCAAAGCGGTGGTTGCCGCCTATCCCAAGCTCAGCCACCGGTACTATGAGCTAAAACGTAAATGGCTGGGTCTGGACAAGATGCAGGTCTGGGACCGCAACGCTCCGCTTCCGATGGAGGACACGCGTGTCGTCAACTGGGCCGAGGCTGAAAAAACCGTAATGGAGGCATATAACGCCTTCGACCCACGCATGGGCGAAATCGCATCCCCATTCTTTTCAAAAGGTTGGATCGACGCCGCCGTCAAACCCGGTAAGGCCCCCGGCGCGTTCGCCCATCCGACCGTGACCGAGGTGCATCCTTATGTGATGCTCAACTACTTGGGCAAGCCTCGCGATGTGATGACATTGGCCCACGAGTTGGGGCATGGCGTGCATCAGGTTCTGGCTGCCGGACAAGGCGAAATGTTGTCATCGACTCCGCTGACTCTGGCCGAAACCGCCAGCGTATTCGGAGAGATGTTGACCTTCCGCAAGATGCTCGAAAAGGCTGGAACCAACGAGCAACGCAAGGTTCTGTTGGCCGGCAAGGTTGAGGATATGATCAACACTGTCGTCCGACAGATCGCATTCTACGACTTCGAGTGCAAACTGCATGAGGCGCGCCGTGGAGGCGAGCTCACACCAGACGACATAAATGCACTATGGATGAGCGTGCAGGCAGAGAGCCTTGGCCCCGCCTTCGAGTTCATGGACGGGTATGAAACTTTCTGGGCCTATATCCCGCATTTTGTGCACTCGCCCTTCTACGTCTACGCTTATGCATTTGGCGATGGTCTGGTGAACGCGCTCTACACGGTTTACGCCGAGGGCAAATCCGGCTTTGAAGACCTCTATTTCGATATGCTGAAAGCGGGTGGATCGAAGCACCATAAGGAGTTGCTGGCTCCTTTCGGCCTTGATGCAAGCGATCCCAAATTCTGGGACAAGGGCCTGAACATGATATCGGGCTTCATTGACGAGTTGGAGGCGATGGAAGAGTGAACAAACAAGGGCGTTGGGCTGCGCTGAGGACGCGTCTGCGCCCTGCCCTGGTTCGTATCCGCCGCAATGTGCCGCGTGGCTTGAGGATTGTCGTGGGTTTTCTACTCATTCTTGGAGGAGTTTTGGGTTTCCTGCCTGTGCTCGGATTCTGGATGATCCCGCTGGGTATTATGGTCGCGGCGATGGATGTCGATCTCTTTCGCCGCTGGCGACGACGCAGAAACCACCGTTAACTCATTTCAGCTGGCTGTCTTTGGATCCTCGGCGGTTGATGCCACCGCGGGCCTTGAATGTGCTGTCCCTCTCTTGCTGACAATCTATACACAGCTTTACTCCAGGCTGGGCTGCTCGACGTTGTTCAGAAATTGGCTCTTCGCATTCAGCGCAATGTGTCAGGCTCTCGCCTACAGGACGTTTATGCGCTTGCATTCGCGCCAGTTCGTCGTTGATCGACGCCTCTATCTGTTCGCTCACCGCGCCGTCGCGCGCCCATCCACCTGCCATATCGCTCCTCCCTTGCGTCATTCATGCTTACAGGCTTTCAAGGCCGTTTCAAGCTGGTGACGAAACCGACGCCAAGTCAGGCTTTATTTGCGGTGACACCCAGTTACTGTGAAGTGTCAGTGACGGAGGGCAGTGATGCGCAGATTTCTGAAATTGCTTGGCGGTCTGTTCATCATAGTTGTTGTGTCCAGCTTCATTGTTTTTTTCGGGTTTCTTCCAAACTATGTTGAAGACACACGTAACAACGTGATCGACCACGCGCCTTATCCGGTTTCCGACGCGGGTGCTACGTTGCATGAGACGCTGATCGTTGGGGATCTGCATGCCGATCCCCTGCTCTGGAGCCGAGATCTAAACAAAGCCGGCACTCGCGGGCAAGTAGACGTTCCGCGACTAGCCGAAGGGAACGTTGCACTGCAAGTCTTTACCGCAGTTACCAAATCACCCGCCGGCCAGAACTATGACAGCAACTCATCAGATGCTTTCGACAACATCACCTTACTCGCTATCGCTCAAATGTGGCCGCTGCGGACCTGGGCCAGCTTGAAAGAGCGCGCAATCTATCAAGCCGAGAAATTACATAAGTTCGAAGCTGAATCTGATGGCCGCCTGAAGATCATCAAGTCAACCGCAGATCTGGACGCGGTTTTGAACGCCCGCGCCAACGGGGAAATGGTTATCGGAGGCGTATTGGGGATAGAAGGCGCTCATCCCCTAGAGGGCGATCTCGCCAATCTTGATGCAATCTATGATGCCGGGCATCGGGTGTTTGGCCTTCAACACTTTTTCGACAATGACTTGGGCGGCTCTTTGCATGGGAAGTCGAATTCCGGATTGACCGACTTTGGCCGTGCGGTGGTTGCGGAGTTGGCGCGGAGGCCAGTGCTAATCGATCTGGCCCACTCCAGCCCACAAGTCGCACGAGAGGTTTTGGCCATGACGGACATTCCCGTGATTGTCAGTCATGGCGGACTGCATGGGCACTGCGCGGTTAAACGTAACTTTCCCGACGAATTGATGCAGCAGATTGCAGCCACTGATGGCGTCATCGGAATGGGTTATTGGGCCGAAGTGACCTGTGGTGATAACTCTCCCGCCGGGATAGCAGAGATGATACGGGTCGCTGTGGCAACTGTGGGTGAAGACCACGTGTCGCTGGGATCGGATTTTGACGGATCGGTCGAAACGGCATTCGACACATCCGAACTCGCGGCGCTGACGTCTGCACTTTTGGACGAAGGGTTGACGGTACCTCAGATCCGCAAGGTTATGGGCGAAAACATGCTACGTGTTTTGCGCACAAGGTTGCGTTGAACATTGGAGTCGGCAGCACCTTCAAAATTCCCCCACCAAGTCTTAAACCTGTTGGGGGTACGGAGTCACCAGCGCCCAATCAGATACCGTAGAGCATGCCCTTTTCACGGGCAAGTTCGCGCATTTTCTTTTGCAGTTTTTCAAAAGCCCGCACTTCAATCTGGCGAATGCGCTCTCGGCTTACATTGTATTGCGTGCTCAGATCCTCCAGGGTCACCGGCTGATCCATCAGGCGGCGCTGGGTGAGGATGTCTTTTTCACGGTCGTTCAGAACATCAAGGGCCGCAGCCAGAAGTTCGCGCCGCGCCTCCAACTCGTCACGCGCCTCATAATCTCCGGCCTGATCCGCATCTTCATCTTCCAACCAGTCCTGCCACTGCATGGCGCTGTCGCCTTCGGTGCCGACAGTTGCGTTTAGTGATGCATCCCCGCCTGACATGCGGCGGTTCATGCTGATCACGTCTTCTTCAGACACTCCAAGATCGTTTGCAATCTGCGCGACATTTTCCGGGCGTAGGTCGCCCTCCTCCAACGCACCGATACGGGCCTTGGCCTTGCGAAGGTTGAAGAACAGCTTCTTCTGCGCTGAAGTCGTGCCAAGCTTGACCAGCGACCAGGAGCGCAGAATGTACTCCTGGATCGATGCGCGGATCCACCACATCGCATAGGTCGCCAGACGGAAACCCTTCTCAGGATCAAACCGCTTTACGGCTTGCATGAGACCGACGTTGGCCTCGGAAATCACCTCGGCCTGTGGTAAGCCATAACCACGGTATCCCATTGCGATCTTGGCCGCCAAACGCAGGTGGGACGTCACCATCTTGTGAGCGGCCTCAGCATCCTGCTCTTCGACCCAACGCTTGGCCAGCATGTATTCTTCTTCCGGTTCAAGTAGAGGAAACTTGCGGATTTCCTGCATATAGCGGTTCAGGCCGCCTTCCGGCGTCGGGGCTGGCAGATTTGCATAATTCGCCATGTCCGTGTCCCTCCAGACTTCAATGTTTAGTCATTTAACATAGGATATGGGTCGTGAATACTTCCCTTTCAAGGGGCGGGTTAACAGTCTGTTCTTAAACTTTCATTAAGGAAAGATAAGTTTCCGAGGATCACAGTGATTTGCGCATTATGACAATGGTTCGCGCAACTCGGAAATTAATGTCTTCATGTCCTTAGGTACTGGCGATTCAAACCGCAGAGCTTTGCCTGTTACCGGATGTTCGAACCCCAGAACAGCCGCATGCAGTGCCTGACGCGGGAAATTCCGAACTGCTTCGACAGCTTCGCATGCAAACGACTGTTCCGGCAACTTTCTCTTACCCCCATAAACGGGATCGCCAACCAGCCCATGCCCCGCATGGGCCATGTGCACGCGAATCTGGTGCGTCCGACCTGTCTCAAGCCAGCATTCGACCAGCGCCAAAACCGGGGGAGCACCGTATACCTCGACCACCCTAACCCGGGTCACCGCGTGACGACCGCCATGAAACAGAACCGCCTGTTTCTGCCTGTCAGTCTTGTGACGTGCCAATTGGGTGGTCAGACGCAAAATGTTGCCCGGCTCGAAGCTTGCTCCTTTGACGCCCCGCAAACGCGGATCACTTCTGTCAGGAACACCATAACAAACCGCCCGGTAATAACGTTCCACGCTGTGCGCCTCGAACTGGACCGCGAGACCGTGATGCGCAGCATCCGATTTTGCCACAACGAGTAACCCGCTTGTATCCTTGTCGATCCGGTGGACGATACCTGGGCGCTTGACACCGCCAACCCCAGACAACTTGTCGCCACAATGATGCAGCAGAGCATTTACCAGCGTCCCGCCAGGCGATCCTGGCGCCGGGTGAACAACCATTCCAGCGGGCTTGTTGATGACGACTAGATCTTTGTCTTCATAAACGACGTCCAACGGAATATTTTCCGGGCCTATGTGGCTGTCTTTGGCATCTTCGATCAATATAGAGATACGACTTCCTTCAGCGACACGTGCCTTGGCATCCAAAATAGCAGCACCATCGACCGAAACCGCCCCGCTTTCGATCAGACGGGCAAGACGGGTACGCGACAGGTTGGCCTGGTCTGGCACATCCCGCGAAAGCGCCTTATCAAGGCGGGGTGGCGGAGACGCCGCAATTTCGAACTCAATCAGGCGGGTACCCATGACTGTCCCTTCCGAACCGCAAGAACCGCTGGAAACGCCACAACTTAAACTCTTGAGGCGTATGGTCATGTTACTGACGGCGGTAATGATTGGCGGGGTTGTATTGACATTTGCGCTGATTGTCATCCGTTTGTCCGATCGCACCCCTAATTTGCCGGACGAGGTCGAATTACCCGGCGGCGCTCGCGCTCAGGCCGTGACCATCGGGAACAACTGGTATGCGGTGGTGACGGATGACAACCGGATCATGATCTTTGACAAAACGACAGGCAATCTGAGACAGCAAATCGAGGTCGAATGAAACCGCAATAGCTTGTGCGTCGATACCCTATAATCGAGAGATGGTACCGCCTCCCTGGCTTGAACAGGGGACCTCTGGATCCACAATCCAGCGCTCTAACCAACTGAGCTAAGGCGGCACTTGTGAGGGGCGATGTACCCAACGCGTCCCGGGATTGCAAGAGGGTTATAGCTGAATTCTCCAGCTTTGTTCGATCAAGTCGACCCCAAATGAACGCACAGATTTGCAGGCTTCTAGCTGCCAGCCAAAGGCCGCATAAAGCCCACAGGCCGCACGGTGGCTTTCATGCGTCCAAAGCACCATTTCGCTGTATCCAGCCTCGCGGGCGAACCCCATGCAGGTACCAAGTAGACGTTTGCCTAACCCTTTTCCGCGCGCTTCAGGAACCAAAAGGAAAAGGCGCAACTTTGCCACGGCATCACCGGCAGAGACACAAAAAACGCTTCCTAGTCGTTGCCCATCGACTTCAGCGATCCACCCCTTTTCACGATTGGGATCGTTGCAAGCGATGAACTCCTCAAGGATGCTTGCGACCAACGGCGCAAATGTATCGTCAAATCCTTCTTCACGAGCATAGAGCGTTCCGTGGCGTTCCACCAACCACGGAGCATCTTCGGGGCGAAATCTGCGAAGCGACACATCTGACATGCCTCATAAGACCGCAAAGGGCGCTTGATTCTCAACCCGCTGCGGGCTAGCACGAATACTCATTTCCGGAGGCCGTCATGGGCATCAATACCGAACGCGACATCGAAGCGAATTTGCAGATCGGGCCGACCGATCAAGGCATGGTGCGCCTGTTCATCGAGGCGGGCGACCTTGAGGTTCCGATGGACTTCGATCCGGAAGAAGCCGAAGAAATCGCAGAAGAAATCCGCGCGGCGGCGCAAGCGGCAAGAAGCGTTAAAAGCTGAACAGCTACAGCTTCGGATCTCGCAGAGCGCGCAACCGTCGAGCTGCGTCCATTGCAAACTTCTGGATCATTTTTTTGCGACGTGGGGGCGCAACCTTTTCTTCCGGAGCCATTCGGATGATTTCGGCATCATAGGCATCCGCGATGATCAGTCCCGTATCCCGGGGCAGCATTTCGGTTGGGAACTCGATATCGACGGCCCAAAAAAAACGATCGCACCATTCCAAATAACCGTGCCATTTCGAATCTGCCTGATAGTCGGCCCGACTGGACTTGCACTCGATCACCCAAAGCTCTCCCTTGGGACCTAACCCCATCACGTCAACACGGAGCCCACGTGCAGGAACAAATTCTTCAACAGAAACAAAACCATGAGTCGATAAGTGTCGCGCCACCCCGCGCGCAAGTCTCTGGCCTGGTTGTAAATCGAGAGTCATGCTGCAAGGGTGAACAATAAGTGAACAAAAAGCAAGTCCGAGTGAGCTTGGAAAATCTTAGCGCCTACCCTCTTGTGCAATCTCACTGCAAAGCCTACTTAGGCTGTCGGCGGGTTCTGCCCTTCTCGTGTCAGGCAGTATTCCGGTGGCCTTAACCATTTCCGAGGGGGCTGGCTCTGTTCAGGTCCTGGCCTGATTACCTGGCACCCACCTGTACATGCAGGTCCTCGGGAATCAACGCCCCACGGTTGTCTGGTGGTCCCGCCACTTTTCCATTTCCGTAAATAATTCAGCGCCTTTCGCTTGCCTTTTGCTTCACAAAGGCGGGTTTCAAACCTGGAGCAATCGGCGTACCGCCCCGAGGTTTGTCAGGTTTCTCGGCCATACTCATGATCTTCCAGGCAAACTGAACACCAGCAAAAACAACGCCATTCATGAACCAGATCATACCCAAGGCCATCGGTCCAACTTCTGATCCAAGGATCAGGCCGCGCAAGTTAGCCACATTCAGAGCCAGGAGCACGCCAACGAAGATCGCCGACAAGATGAAACCAATAAGAACCTGTGTGATATAGAGACGGACGAGTTTCGGCATGCTGTGTCTCCTTGCACCATGACATTCAATCTAGCGCATATGAAGCCAAGGTAAAGCGCGCACCTGCGTGTCAGAAAGACTCTGGCTTGGCTTCGCGTGCCATATGATCCAGCACAGCGTTCACGAATTTAGGTTCCTTGCCATCCGGGAAGAAGGCCCGAGCAATTTCCACGAACTCGTTGATAACGACCTTTGGTGGTGTATCGCTTTGTGTGAGTTCCGCTCCTGCAGCGCGGAAGGCAGCCCGCAGCGTCGGGTCGATCCGCGAAATCGGCCATTTGGCTACGAGCGCCCGGTCAGTCATCTGGTCGATTGCAGCCTGATAGTTCACTGCGTCATCCACCAGTCTGCTGAACAACGAGACATCACCCGCAATCATCTCGTCGCCCTCATAGATAGCTCCGAAACGGTGGTCCAGAAATTCACGCACCACTTGTTCGGTGGTTTGACCGGATTGCTCCATCTGGAATAACGCCTGCACGGCATAAAGTCGTGCCGCGGACTTCATCATGCGTTTCCTGCTGCCCGGTTTGGGTGCTTCTTTGGTATTCATGCCGTCGAGGGTCCGTTGCTGTCGCCCGCCACAAGGATGGACTCGGACGGCGGCTTGAACCCGACGCCCTTCTTCGAAGCGCCCCATTTACGGCTGAGCGCGATCAGATGCAAGGCCGCAGCCGCAGCCCCTCCCCCTTTGTTCATTTGTTTGGTGTCTGCGCGCACAATGGCCTGTTCGCGGTTCTCAACCGTCAGTATGCCATTACCAATACAAAGCCCCTGCAACCCCATCAGCTGAAGCGCACGGCTGCTGTCATTGCATACTGTGTCGTAATGCGTGGTTTCCCCCCGGATCACGCAACCCAGCGCGACATAGCCATCAAAGTTACGCTGGCGATCGGCCATGGCGATAGCCGTCGGCACTTCCAAAGCCCCTGGAACCTCCGCGACTTCCCAAGTCCCTTTCGCCGCTTCGATCTCTGCCCTTGCACCCGCAATAAGATCGTCAGCGATATCCTTGTAGTAGGGTGCCACAACGATGAGAAGTTTGACCGGATCGTCGAATTCCGCGCGCGGCAACGTATAGTGGGTTTCATGTCCGGCCATTTCAGTCATCCTTTAGGATGGGGCGGGTGCCGACAATGGAAAGACCAAAGGCATCCAGACCCAGATATTTTGTTTGTGGAGAGTCGGTTAGCAGGATTAGTTCGTGAACACCCATCTTCGACAGTATCTGTGCGCCCAGACCGGTTTGTTTAATCGTGCGCGGACCTTCGTCCTCGGTCGCATAGAGAGAATTTCGAGGTTGCCGAAACAAGCAAACGACTCCGCGTCCTTCCGCCGCGATCTTTTCCATGGCGCGGGGCAGTTCTTTGACTGATTTCACACCTATCCCAAGAACGTCAGACGCCTCATGCAACGCGTGGGTCCGGGTCAGTACAGGTCCCGGAGTCGAAATGTCTCCCTTGACCATTACCACGTGCTCAATACCATGAGTCTGGTCCGTGAATAACCGCAATTCCCACTCGCCACCATATTCCGATTGCACCACCTCGCGCGAGGTCTCGACCACCAGATTGTCATTGCGCGCGCGATAGGCAATCAGATCATTGATGGTGCCAATTTTCATTTCGTGCTGTTTCGCGAACTCAACCAAATCCGGCAAGCGTGCCATCGTGCCGTCTGGCTTCATTATTTCGCAAATGACGCCGGAAGGGTTCAGACCAGCAAGTCGGGATATGTCCACCGCTGCTTCGGTATGGCCCGCTCGCACCAACACGCCACCCCGCTTGGCGCGCAATGGAAAAATGTGGCCCGGCGTCGCCAGATGCGCCATCGTGTTCAGTTCGTTGATCGCTGTTGCTACAGTCAGTGCCCGGTCACTTGCTGAAATACCGGTGCTGACGCCTTCGCGGGCCTCAATCGAAACGGTGAAAGCGGTTTCGTGCCGGGATGAATTGTTGACCGCCATCATCGGCAACCCCAGCCGGTCAATCCGCTCGGCCGTCATCGGCAAACAAATCAACCCGCGCCCATGGGTCGCCATGAAATTAATTGCATCAGCATCCGCAAACTCCGCTGCGATCACCAGATCCCCTTCGTTCTCACGATCCTCGTGGTCAACCAGGATATACATACGACCCAACCTGGCCTCATCAATGATCTCCTCAATGGGGCTGATCGCATCACGCAACTGGGCCTCGACTGGACCGGGTGTTTCAAAGCTCATGTGGCAGCCTTTCGCAGCGCAAGTCTTGCCGGGCGGGAATAGACCACAACACCGGTAAAGACCAGACCGCAAAACAGCATAGGCAACTTTGAAATGACGTGGATTTACATCCCAGATCGTTTCGCCAGCAGACACAGCCACCGCAACATTCTTGGGAATACTATCACCTCTGCCACAATAACGCCCGATTGATGCCTATCCGCTGTCAGAATAAAATCTGACATATCGACAAGTGGTTTCCTCATCTTGAACAACTACGGCACGATCGGGCATGGCTATTACAACAGAATTTCCTAGCCAGCACTCAGCGCTGGGTGATATCGTTAGAAGGCGAAAGCTGCTCCTTTCGATTGTCTCGTGCTATTTGCTGGTCGGTGCTCTTATTGGCAGCATTATCGGCTTGGATTTCTGGCCGAAAGTTCAATCGCACGTTTCTGGCGGGTTGTACGTCTTGCGGTATTTCTTGTTTCTCTTTGGCGGCATCTATCTGGTTTGGCGCTTTGCCGTTGCCGCGTTCCGTGTAAAACCAAAGAAACCTATTCAATGGTTTGTTAACGACTTACGTTCGACATTCTTGGGGCCGTCCAATCTGCTTGAGGGTGCAATCTGTTTTCTGGCAATCACCATCTTTATTGCCGGCTTTGCGTTCTTCAAAAACTTGATTCCGATATTCAACCCCTTTGCTTGGGATCCGTACTTCTCCGCTCTGGACCGAAGCATTCACGGTGGGGCGGATCCGTGGACTTTGATATGGAACGTCTTTGGGTCACCGATTGCGACCTATCTTTTGAGTCTCGCATATCATATCTGGTTCGTCGTCGTGTATTTGGCCATATTCGTCGCTGCCTTCGACCGAAAAAACCCCGGAAGAGGAGCTGAATTCCTGATCGCATTCCTACTTACCTGCATCGTCGGCGGTACAATTATGGCGATGGTTTTTTCATCTGGTGGTCCTGTGTATTTTGAAGCATTCGGATATGGTGACACCTATGCCGAACAATTGCGAAAGCTGGAAACCGTCGGAAGAACTTACACACTTTGGGTGCTGGATGTTCAAGATTCTGTACTGCTAAAATTCCGTGAAGACGGTATCAGCCTGATTTCCGCGATGCCAAGCATGCACGTCGCCTCTAGCGTGGTTATTGCCTTATTCGGCTTCAGCTACTCGCGCCTGTGCGGCTGGTTGCTTAGTGCGTTCGCCCTTTGCGTAATGATTGGTTCAGTTCATCTCGCCTGGCACTACGCTGTGGACGGGTACATTGGGGCGGCAACGGCATTCGGTTGCTGGTTGAGTGCAAAGTCGCTGGTTCGAAAATTTGGAGAAGGTTAGAGTTGTCCAGCTTCCGTCAAACGGGCGACATACCGAGCCAAAGTATCAATTTCGAGGTTCACGCGATCTCCGACCTCTACCCTCCCCCACGTGGTCACCTCCTTGGTGTGCGGGATGAAATTGATTCCGAACTCGCATCCCTGGACATCATTGACCGTCAGGGAAGTACCGTTCAAGGCGACCGACCCCTTGGGAGCAATAAATTTGGCAAGCTCCTGAGGTGCCCGCAGCGTGACCCGCGTGCTGTCCCCCTGGTCATCTACCGACATGATTTCTGCTACCCCGTCCACGTGCCCTGAAACGATGTGTCCACCCAACTCGTCACCAACTTTCAGAGCTCGCTCAAGGTTGACGCGCTTCCCCACGTGCCATTCGTCGAAATTGGTCTTGGATACCGTCTCTGCGCTGATCTGAACATCATACCAAACATCGCCTAGAGCTATAACCGTCAAACAAACGCCGTCACTGGCAATCGATGCACCAATATCAATGGTGTCGGTATCATAAGCAGTTCGGATCCGCGCTCGCAAATCTCCCTGTTGATCCAGTTCCACCACGGTTCCGATATCGGTGACGATCCCTGTAAACATGCCGTTAACTCTCCGAGGGTAGCGTTCAGTCCCGAACTACCCCTCCCGAACGGCTGCGGCAAGTCCCGCCTTGCGCGAATTTCAGAGAGTCGCCATAGTTTGCAAAAACAACCGCCGCCGCGGCCGCGAGCAGTATCGATGACACAAGCGCCAACGAATTCCAACATTTCGGCTTCAGGGCGGGTGTTTTTGTTTCTGCAAGGTCCTCACGGACCGTTCTTTTCGATGCTTGGGGGCTTGTTGCGTCAAGCAGGCGCAACGGTTTGGCGCGTAGGATTCAATTCAGGCGACCAGGCGTTTTGGAATGATGCAGACAGCTTTATCCCTTTTCGCGACCAACCGGATGAGTGGCCCGCAGCTATTGACGCGTTATTGAAACACCACGGAGTCACCGATATCGTATTGTACGGCGACACTCGCCCTGTTCACGCCCTTGCCGTTGAAGCAGCGGGAAAAATGGGCATCGTCACACACGTTTTCGAGGAAGGTTATTTGCGCCCGTGGTGGGTAACTTATGAGCGAGGCGGCTCCAACGGGAACTCACGATTGATGCAGATGGAACTTGACCAGATGCGGCATGCGCTGGATCAGGCTGGTACCGACACCCCTCCACCACCCGCCCACTGGGGCGACATGCGCCAGCACATTTATTATGGCGCGCTATATCACTGGTTCGTAATGCTCCTGAACCAAAAATATAAAAACTTCCGCCCCCACCGCGCGCTACCCGTGTCCAAAGAGTTCCGCCTGTACTTCAAACGCTTGTTGTTTATGCCCCTGCGCCGGATCGAGCGATTTCTGGCTACGTCCCGAGTGCAACGCGGCGGGTTTCCATATCACTTGGTCCTTCTGCAATTGGAGCATGACAGTTCCTTCCAAAGCCATTCCGACTTTTCCTCCATGACCGAGTTTTTGGAACTAGTGATCGAAGGTTTCGCCAACGGCGCCCCGGCACATCACCACCTTGTCATCAAGGAACACCCACTGGAAAACCGTCAAGTACCACTACGCCGCGTAGTGGGCCACCTTGGGCGCAAGTTCGGCGTGTCGGGACGCATACATTATCTACCTGGTGGCAAACTCGCAAAACTGTTGGACGATGCCCATACCGCAGTCACGATCAACTCGACTGCCGGGCAACAAGTTTTGTGGCGAGGCAAACCTTTACGCGCATTCGGGCGCTCGGTTTACGGCAAGCCCGAATTCGTGTCTCTACAGCCTATCAGTGAATTCTTCGCGCACCCACGACAGCCCAACATCCATGCCTACCGTGACTACCGGCGCTTCCTCCTGGAAACGAGTCAGATTCCTGGCGGATTTTATTCACAGGGAGGACGCAGGCAATTGCTAAGACATGTCATCGACATGATGCTGAATTCCCAAGACCCTTATGAGGCGCTTGCAGCCAAGACAGAGTCCCGGCGGCAACAGTTGCGGGTTGTAAGGTAATATCTCAGTCTATCGCTGGAAAGTCGCACGGGAACCGTATAAGTTGCGCAAAACTCGGAAGACCGAGCGTAAATAATCGAGGAGTTCGGGCAGTGATGGGGATATCCCGCGTTTGGGCCAGATCTTGCGCCCTTTTCGTGTCAGTTGGCCTATTTTCGGCCTGCGCGCTTCCCAAATCTGGGCCAAATGAAAAGGAAATCCTTGCAGGCTCCATTCAGGAGAGCGGGAATGCGCATGTCGTTCTTGTTGACGACCGGGTAGCTAGGGCTTCCGCCTCGGTCCCGAATCTGGGTTTTTCATCGGCCTTTCGTAGCGCTTCGAACATTACCGCCGACACTATTCGCCCAGGCGATGTATTGGGTTTGACCGTGTGGGAGAACGTGGATGACGGTCTACTAAGCGGCGACCTTGGAAACTCCACTATACTCGAAGAAGTTCAGGTCGACAGCGACGGCTACATTTTCATGCCCTATGCGGGACGCGTCCGCGCGTCCGGCAATACACCCGAGCAATTACGCGAATTAATCACCTCCAAACTGCAAGATCAGACGCCTGATCCGCAAATCCAAGTTCGCCGCCTTGCGGGCGACGGTGCAACGGTTGCTCTGACTGGGGCTGTCGGGGCACCCAGCGTCTATCCAATAGAACGCCCAACGCGTACTCTTGCCAACATGCTGGCAAAGGCCGGTGGCGTCACAGTTGAACCGGAAATTGCCCTTGTGACTGTAATCCGGGGGCCGCATAGAGGAACGATTTGGTACCAAGATCTCTTCAAGGATCCTAGCCTCGACATCGCTTTGCGTGGTGGCGACAGAATTCTGGTCGAAAAGGATACCAGATCGTACGTTGCTTTGGGATCCACCAACAGTCAGGCCCGCGTCGCGTTTGAGAGCCAAGACTTGTCCGCAATTGAAGCGTTGGCGCAGGTTGGGGGGTTACAATCCTTTTCTTCCGACCCAACGGGCATTTTCGTTTTGCGCAACGAAACGCAGGATATCGCGCGGAACGTTTTAGGGCAGCCGGGTCTGCAAGGCGCGCAGCGATTGATTTACGTCCTGAATCTGACCGCCCCCAACGGATTGTTCGTTGCCCGTGATTTTGTCATCCGGGACGACGACACGATTTATGTGACCGAAGCGCCCTATGCGCAATGGACCAAAACCGTATCGCTTATCGCAGGTGGTTTGACGCCGGTTGCCAATGTCGCGACGCTGACCGGCTCTTGATCGTGGGCAAGACCCACGAAGCGATAGACGGAAATGACCGAACCCGCTTGTTCGTATTCAACGGTGGGTTTCTGACCCAACGACGTTTGCGGCGGATTCTTACGCTTAAAGGCTTCGATATTCGGGTTGGCCTTCCAGTTGACGGCGACCTTGTCGGCGTTTGGGGGAATAGTCCCACCGCACATCGCGGCCGGAACATTGCTTCAAGGCGTAACCTGCCCGTTCTGCATATCGAAGATGCATTTCTCCGCTCGATGAAACCGGGACGCAGCGGCGAACCTCCTTTGGGACTTTTGCTGGATGGTTCCGGGGTTCACTTTGACCCAACCGTACCGTCGGACCTGGAACAACTGCTTGTTTCGCATCCACTTGATGATACCGCCCTATTGGATCGCGCACGCGGTGCCATAGAACGGATGAAAGAAGCACATCTAAGCAAATACTCTGCCCACGATATTGGCGAGAGTATTCCTGACCCCGGTTATGTTCTGGTCCTCGACCAAACACGCGGCGATGCCGCCGTGGCCGCAAACGGCGGCACAGACGCCATGTTTCGCGAAATGCTAATTTTCGCTCAAGAGGAACACCCCGGAGCACGCGTGATCATCAAAACGCATCCGGAAACATCAGCAGGATTTCGCCCCGGTCATTACTCGACGGCGGACATGACTGACCGCGTATCCCTATTGGATCGCTCTGTCAGCCCATGGGCTTTGCTAGATGGCGCGGTGGGTGTCTACACTTTGTCCTCTCAAATGGGGTTCGAAGCCATTTTGGCAGGGCACAAACCACGGGTCTTTGGACAGCCTTTTTACGCAGGTTGGGGCCTGACCCAGGACGAAAACCCACTCCCGCGCCGTACTCGCAAACTGACCCGAGCACAACTGTTTGCTGCAGCGATGATGCTTTATCCGACATGGTACGACCCCTATCGTGATAAACTATGCGACTTGGAAACCGTTCTGGACGCGCTCGAAGCGCAAGCACGCGCGTGGCGCGAAGACAACCATGGCTGGACTGCTTCAGGTATGCGGATATGGAAGCGGCGGCATCTGCAAGACATGTTCGGTCAACAGAAAAGAATCCAATTTGTCGACAAAGTCGAACCTTCTTCGCAAAGACGGCATATGGCGTGGGCCACACACGCGGGCGATGTGGAAGGTATCGTGCGGGTCGAGGATGGCTTTCTACGCTCCCGCGGGCTGGGTGCAAAGCTTGTTCCACCACTCTCTCTGGTGACGGATGACTTGGGTATCTACTATGATCCGACCCGCCCCAGTCGATTAGAAACTTTGATCACCGCTCGCGAGACCTTGCGTCCCGACCAACGTTTGCGAGCCGAGCGTCTGTTAGAGCGCGTTATTCACGAAGGACTGAGTAAATACAATATCGAAGGCCCAATTCCGCAACTGCCTGACGGATATCGCATACTCGTTCCCGGTCAGGTCGAGGACGATATGTCGATCCGAAAAGGGGCAAGCAGTATCCGGACCAATCTCGAACTCCTGCAAGCCACACGCGAAGCCAATCCAGAAGCAGTCATTGTCTACAAGCCCCATCCCGACGTCGAAGCCGGCCTTCGAGAGGGGGCGATAGATACCTCAGCATTAGCCGATGTCGTCGCCACAGGCACAAGTCCTGCCGAATTGCTAATGCAAGTTCAGGAAGTATGGACAATTACATCCCTTATCGGCTTTGAGGCACTGATCAGAGGGATAAAAGTCACGACATTGGGCGCGCCTTTCTATGCCGGTTGGGGTTTGACGAAGGATCTTGGCGCGGTCCCCGCGCGCCGCGGAGCGCACCCAACTGTACAAGGACTCGCACATGCTGCACTTATCGACTACCCTCGCTATCGCGATCCTGTGACCGGGTTACCCTGTCAGGTCGAAGTCGTCATAGATCGCCTCGTGCATTCGGACATACCGAAAACCGGATTAGTCAACCGCCTTTTATCAAAGGTTCAAGGGGCGTTTGCGTCATACACTCATTTGTGGCGATGAAGCAGTTTCACCGCGGTTTTAAGTTCAAATCTCTTGTCCAACGCATCAACACATCACCGCCGACATCACGTGTCTCAACGAGTTCAAAGCGCGGCGCTTCTTGAAGATGATTCAAACCAAGCGCGCTGATGGCAGGCAATCCTTCCGCTCCGATCGCAATACCTGCAGAAAAACCGATCAACTCGTCAACCAGATCCTCGGATAACAACGTTGCCGCCAGTGCCGCACCACCTTCACAAAAAACCCGGGTCAATCCAGCCTTGCCCAATTGTTGCAGCAAATCTGAAGCATCGATCTGGGTTCCATTCACCGCGCAGGGAATAAGTCGGGCCCCCATACCTTCCCACGCACGGATCCGTTCAATGTCAGCACCGGGTCCATGACACAGCCAAACCGGGATGTCCGACGCTGTACGCGCCAATTGCCCCATCAGCGGCAAGTCAAGATGCCGCGATACCACCACGCGAACAGGCTGAGTTTCGATACCAAGATCCCGCACAGTTAACGAAGGATCATCCGCCCTTGCTGTTCCCGCACCCACCATCACCGCGTCGTGATGCGCACGCATGGCGTGGACAGTGCGACGCGCTTCCGGGCCAGTGATCCATTTGCTTTGCCCCGTCGCCGTAGCGATACGACCATCAAAGCTGCTCGCAAGTTTGAGCGTCACAAACGGGCGCCCCTGCTCGGTCTTCAGAAAGAAACCGGCATGCTCGCGAGCCGCCTGTTCGCTCAGTACGCCGGAAACAACTTTGATCCCCGCATCTTGCAGCATGGCAAAGCCTTGCCCAGAAACTCGAGGATCGCTGTCCTCAATCGCGCAAATCACACGCGCAACCCCTGCGGCGATTAGGGCATCTGAACAAGGCGGCGTCTGACCATGATGCGCACAAGGTTCTAAGGATACATAGACCGTTGCGCCCCGCGCAGCCTCGCCTGCCTGCGCCAATGCTTGCGTTTCGCCATGTGGCCGACCTCCGGGTTGGGTCCAGCCACGACCAACGATCCGTCCATCTTTTACGATGACACAGCCAACGGCCGGATTTGGCCAACACAAACCTTGATTGCGCCGGCCCAAGGACAGGGCCAACGCCATATATCGCTTCTCTGTATCGTTCATTCTTCCGTCGGTGGCTGCGGTGGGCGCAACTCGTGGACAAAATCTTCGAAATCGTCGGCTGCCTGGAAATTCTTGTAAACACTGGCAAAGCGCACATAGGCCACCGTGTCGATCCGCGCCAGCGCTTCCATCACGATCTCACCAATCTTGTTGGAGGGAATGTCCGTTTCCCCCATGCTTTCCAGCCGTCGCACAATGCCTGAGATCATCTGGTCGATCCGCTCAGGTTCAATCGGGCGTTTCTGCATCGAAATGCGGATCGAACGCTCCAATTTGTCGCGATCAAAATCCTCTCGCTTCCCGTTTGTCTTGATCACAACCAGATCGCGCAACTGAACCCGCTCGTAAGTTGTGAACCGCCCACCGCAAGCCGGACAGAACCGACGTCGCCTGATCGCCACATGGTCCTCTGCTGGACGTGAATCTTTGACCTGAGTATCGATATTTCCGCAAAACGGGCAGCGCATCCGCCGTCTCCTCGTCCCTTGTCCGCCTCTTTTGTGAGTACTTTGGCCCACTTATCCACAACTATAGGACAGCCGCTAGGATTTGGGTAGTCTGAATTTTGCACCGCTAGATAATGGGCGCTAGGCAAAATACCCAGCGACCTTGCGGGTATGGGGCGCATCGCGATGTTCAAACAGATAAATGCCTTGCCATGACCCCAACACGGGCAGGCCTCCGACCACCGGGATAGACAGAGAAACCGGCATCATCGAGGCCTTGATATGCGCGGGCATATCGTCTGGGCCTTCATAGGTATGACGGAGATAAGTCATGGCCGGATGGTTTGAATGAGGCACGAGGTGCTGAAAGAAGGCCTTGAGGTCTATTTGAACGTCTGGGTCCGCATTCTCCTGAATCAACAGGGAACAGGACGTGTGACGAACAAAAAGTGTCGCCAAACCATCAATTCCAACAGGTTGCAACCAGTCGCTAAACTGTGTCGTGAACTCGTAAAGCCCCTGCCCGTTAGTGATGATCTGGAACTCGCGGTGCACTGTTGTCTCTCGAATGGCAGAAAGCTCAGGATTCTAAAAGCCCGGAGGAGACGGAAAGCAATTTCCGTTGGCCTGCTGGACACTCATGCTGTCACCAACCTTGAAACCAAGACGAAGAAAGCTGTTTGACCCAGCTCCGTTATCGGCTGCTTGCGAGTTCAGAGTGAACTGCACGGCGGTCTTGCGCCCGGTTGTCACGCTTGGCCCATAGCCTCGCGCGATATAGATGCGCTGTCGCCAATCTGCTCCAAGTTCGCGCCGTGCATATTCCGAAGCTGCACACCAGTAGTCGACGGAACGTTGGGGGCCACCTGGAATCACTTCGAACACATTGCTGTCGACCTGATTTACCGAATATCCACCTCTGGCACGAAAGGCGTCCGCTTGCGTCGCTGCCACCAAAGCAAGGGCTGTGGCCAATCCAATCATTTTTTTCATTCGCGGAACTTCCTTCGACTGTCTTGTTACCTAAACTAATGCCGAATAACGGGAAATGACAGGCGGTTAAGACAACAAAGGTTCGAGCGTGCCGCAATACCGGATCAACAAGCCCAATACCGGCAATCGGGCGCTCACGTCGAAGGCAAATCTCGCCTGCTCATCCTCATGCTCGAACGTCTCTGATTGCGGCAGGAACCATCGAGGAACAGGTATGCGAAAAACATATACCCCCGCCACCTCAATTGCGATCCGTTTACCCCTGGCTTGTGGCCGCAACGTCAAGGTCACTGCCCCAAACTTTTCGTGCACCAGATTGCTTTTCGCGTCGTAAGAAAGGACCGAACGAGTAACGTGCCCGTCAAAATTCCTTTCCCACATCCATTTCAAACCACGCTTTTGGATACGTAACTGCACCGGAACATTCACTCCGGAAGGCGGAAAACCTCCAAGACGCAATGCCAGCGAAACCAAGCACCCTTTGCCTTTCTCGATTGTGCAATGACCAACATACTCCCCAGCGGTGCTATGCAATTGCCGTAACGATGTTGGCAACGCCACACAATCCGGCAATGCCTGCAGGAACGGGTCTCTCACGCCTCAGAATCCTCCCACGGCAAACCGCGCTTTGATTTCAGCATCTGGGAGAATGCATCGGTTGAACCGGCCAAAGATCGAATAGCGGTTTCTGGCAATAGATTGGTAAATACGGTCCTTCAGAAAGCCCGGCAGATAACAGCAGATCGAGAAGGCCGGCCAAATCCCAGAAAGCTCCCGCATGGCTGCCGCAAAGGCATCCAGTCGCTGATGTACTCTGCCTCTCACTATGACCAGATTGGTTTCAAAATCCTCCGTCGGCAGACCAAGCTGGCGATAAAGCTTCTGACCTAAAGCAGATTGCGCAGTGGCAAACGCGAACTTTTGCGCTTGGTCGTGCCGGAGTATAAACTGGAAAAAGCCAGAGCAGAGAACGCATTCACCATCGAAAACAATCAGATCGCGCCCGGCTGCCTCCGGTATTTCAACAAGGTCTTGCATTCCGACACGCTCAAATACTGCCGCCCTCACGATTGCATGGCGCACAAGTTCCAAGCAATGCGACAAACGCGTAACAAAAAAAGCGCCCCGCAGGGCGCTTTTTTACTGATCAAGAAATGAACGGAGTTTTCGACTCCGGCTAGGATGTTTCAGCTTTCGCAAAGCTTTGGCTTCGATCTGACGAATTCGTTCGCGGGTCACGCTGAACTGTTGACCAACTTCTTCCAACGTGTGGTCTGTATTCATGCCGATGCCAAAGCGCATTCGCAAAACACGTTCTTCACGTGGCGTGAGCGAGGCCAGAACCCGTGTGGTAGTTTCCTTCAGGTTCTCCTGAATGGCCGAGTCCAGCGGCAGAACCGCGTTCTTGTCCTCGATGAAATCGCCAAGCTGGCTGTCCTCTTCGTCGCCGATGGGCGTTTCCAGCGAAATCGGTTCCTTGGCGATCTTCATCACCTTGCGGACCTTTTCCAGCGGCATTTGCAGTTTTTCGGCCAGTTCCTCGGGGGTCGGCTCGCGTCCGATTTCGTGAAGCATCTGGCGACCGGTTCGGACCAGCTTGTTAATTGTTTCGATCATGTGAACCGGAATACGAATCGTGCGCGCCTGATCCGCGATCGAGCGCGTAATCGCCTGACGAATCCACCAAGTAGCATAGGTCGAGAATTTGTAGCCGCGACGGTACTCGAATTTGTCCACCGCTTTCATCAGGCCGATGTTGCCTTCCTGAATAAGATCAAGGAATTGCAGGCCACGGTTCGTGTACTTTTTGGCAATCGAAATAACCAATCGAAGGTTGGCTTCGACCATTTCCTTCTTGGCCTGCCGCGCCTCTTTCTCGCCCTTTTGGACCTGCTGCACGATCCGGCGAAATTCTGAGATATCCAAGCCGACATATTGGCCCACCTGCGCCATGTCGCTCCGCAATTCTTCCACCTTGTCCGACGAGCGTTCAATGAACATCTGCCAGCCACGACCGGGCTTTTCAGCCATCTCGGCCAACCAATTCGGATCTAATTCACGGCCGCGATAGGTATCAACAAATTCACGACGATTAATCCGGGCCTGATCGGCCAGTTTCACCATGGCACTGTCCAGCGACATCACCCGTTTATTGATGCCGTAAAGCTGGTCAATCAATGCGTCGATCCGGTTGTTGTGCAAGTGCAGGCCGTTGACCAACTCCACGATTTCAGAGCGCAAGGCCTGATAGGTCGCCTCATCCTGATCACTGAACGAACCATCTTCGTTCAGCGTTGCCGAAATACGGCTGTCCTGCATTTCGCTGAGTTGCGCAAAGTCAGTCGAAATTCGCTCCAAGGTATGCAGAACCTGCTCTTTGAGCGCGGCCTCCATTGCCGCGAGCGACATATTGGCCTGATCGTCCTCGTCTTCGTCTTCTTCCTTGGTAATCGGATTGCCATCGGCATCAAGCTCGGGGCCGTTGTCTTCGGACTTTTGTGTCGTGGGCGCGACAGAAGCGTCGACAACGGGCTCTTCAACCTCGCCATCTTCGTCCAGCTGATTGCCGAATGTGGTTTCCAGATCAATCACGTCGCGAAGCAGAATATCTTCGCTGAGCAACTCGTCATGCCAGATCGTAATCGCCTGGAAGGTCAGTGGGCTTTCGCACAGCCCCGCAATCATTGTGTTCCGCCCCGCCTCAATCCGCTTGGCGATGGCAATCTCGCCCTCTCGGCTCAGCAACTCGACGCTGCCCATCTCGCGTAGGTACATGCGAACCGGGTCATCGGTCCGGTCCAGTTTCTCCGCCTGGGCGCCTGCCAGCGCAACTTCGCGGGGGCCGTCAGTCGTGACCAGATCGGTCGAACCCTTCTGCTCTTCCTCCTCGGCTTCTTCGTCCTCAATGATGTTGATGCCCATTTCCGAAAGCATCGACATCACGTCTTCAATCTGTTCCGAACTGACCTGATCAGGTGGCAGAACCTGATTGAGCTGGTCGTAAGTAATATAGCCTTTCTCGCGGGCCTCGGCGATCATCTTCTTGATCTGGGCCTGGCTCATATCCAGCGAGACTTCCTGTTCCTGCTCGTCGGATTTGCGTTCCTCGGTCGTGTCCTTGGCGGCCATTCAGTAGCTCCTGCAGGGTGGGTGATTCGTTGGAACCGAATCATTAGCGCGTAGAAATGATTCGGCCACCCGTTTACCCGTTTTTCTTTTGCTGTTCTTCCGGAAAACACAAAGTCATCTACGTTTTCGTTCAAATTTGATGCCAGACATGATTGATTCGAAGGCTTCCCTTTCATCCCGGCTGAGGCGGGCACCATTGTCGGCAACATCGAATATGGCTTTATCCTCGTTCTGGCTGCGATTAGCGCGGTTTCTTTCTTCGGCAGCTTGAGCCAGTCGATATGTCAGCGCCTCGTCTGCCAGATCAGACAACTCCTCTTCGGCTTCGGCAATTTCGGCGTCAAGCCCCCGGAGTGCTTTGATTTTTGCGAGTTCCTCGGCCAGGGTCATCTCGGCCTTTTCAACGTCGCCCGGTTTGAACACACAGGGGATCACCGCGACATGGCGAAGGGCTAGTAGGTTTTCAAGGGGTTCGGGTCCTAAAGCTGCAACAATGTGGTCTTTGATGTTGTCCGGGTCGTCAATTGCGTGCCGCAGGATGGCCTGCCTGAGAGCCGCGTGATCCGGGTCGAGGCATTCCATGTCTTCCAATTGGTGTTCGAACTGGACAACGACTTTCGGGTTTAGAATTGCAATGGCCAGAATTGCCGCTTCTCGCAGGCGGATGTCAGCATTTTCTGAAGATGCCAGAAACGACGCGCGGGCTCCGGGCGATGCAGGCGCCTTCTCCGGCTGCCATTTCCCACGCGGCTGCCAATCTCTTTTTTGGGGCGATCGTTGTGCGCGAAACAACTCCCAGCGCAGGTCCTTGATCTCTTGCCCATAATGCGCCCGGATCGATGGGTCGCGGATCAGCTTGATTTTCTCGCGCAGGGACTTGTCCAAAGCCGCCTTGCGCTCGGGGCTGTCGAACACCTTGCCGTCGGTCTCGCGCTGCCACAGCAGCTTGACCATCGGATTGGCACCATCCAGCACGGCCTTCACAGCGCCTGCCCCTTCGGCGCGCAGCAGGTCGTCCGGGTCTTTGCCCTCGGGCATCAGGGCAAACCGCAGCGACTTTCCAGCTTCCAGCAGCGGCAAAGCCAGATCAACCACCCGCATCGCAGCGCGCAGACCTGCTGTGTCGCCGTCCAGCGCAATGATCGGCTCGTCCGATATCCGCCAGAGCAGTTGCAGCTGATGTTCGGTGATGGCGGTACCCAATGGCGAAACCGACGCGCCAAAGCCTGCTTCGGCCAGCGCGATCACATCCATATAACCTTCGGCCACGATCAGCGGCTGCCCCTTACCTGCCGCCTGTCGAGCCGGGCCTTGATTGTAAAGACTGCGCCCTTTGTCGAACAGCTCGGTCTCGGGCGAGTTCAGGTATTTCGCGTTGTCATTGGGGTCCATCGCCCGCCCGCCAAACGCGATACAACGTCCGCGCGGATCGCGGATCGGGTACATGATGCGGTTGCGGAAGGTGTCATAAGGCTTTTTGCCCTTGTTCGAGGGCTTGGCCAGCCCGGCCCCAAGGATCAGGTCCTCGGCCACGTTCTTGCCGCGCAGATGGTCCCACAGCGCCTGCCAATCGTCCGGGGCAAATCCAATCTCCCACCGGTCCAGCGCTTGCGCGTTCAACCCGCGGCGCGCGAGGTAATCTCGTGCGGCGGCTCCTGCCCCGGTCTTGAGTTGCAGACGGAAGAATTGCACCGCCTGTTCCATCACATCAGCCAGCTGTGTGCGGTGGTCCTGTTTTTCCTGCGCCTTCGGATCGCGCGCAGGCATCGGCATCCCGGCTTCGCGGGCCAGAATCTCGACAGCTTCGATGAACGAGACATTCTCGGTCTCTTTTACAAAGCTGATTGCATCACCTTTGGCGTGGCAGCCAAAACAGTAATAGAATCCCTTCGTGTCATCGACGTGGAACGAAGCCGTCTTCTCATGGTGAAACGGGCATGGCGCCCACATATCGCCCTTCCCCTGATTTGACTTTCGGGCATCCCACATGACCTTACGCCCGACAACCTGTGACAGGCTCAGGCGCGTACGCAATTCATCCAGAAATCCAGGGGGCAATGACATGAACTGAATGTGGCAGAAACGGAAACGCTCGCCAAGGCATAGGCGAGCGTTTGTCCACAGCGAAATGACCGATGTGTGGATTATTGCTGCAAGCAAAGCTCCAGCCAAGCGGCCGCCAAATCCTTGTTTCGCACGTCGCGCATCTTCTGCTCATAGACCCAGGGCGTGATCAGCGGAATTGCAGCATCGTAGTTATCGGGCCAGACTGGATTTGTTGCCGCAATCGCTTTTGGCACGTCGCGCTCTTTGACCCGATCCAATCGTGCTTTCTGTATCGCAGCGACTACATCCGACTGATATCGGCAACTTTCTTCCTTGGACTCGGCCGCAGAAAGCGGGGTTGCCAATAGCATGGCAATAACGGCAAGGCGGATCATCATGGTCCTCCGGGAATCAATTCATAACCTACGCATGTTAACCGCGTGCACCCGCTCCTTCCATCGCCGTTTTCAGATCATGGGCCAGCGTTTGGGCCATCGACCGAAATACCATGATCTGGAAGGTGTTGTCGCCAATACGAGTGATCGAAGCCGTCATGTGAAACATCAGACTGCGCACAGTATGTCCACGCTTGAAGTGTACCTCTCGCAAATCGACCGGCACCAAGCGGGCCAGCACGTCCTCGGCCCCCACCCCTTCTAACCGGACCACAGCCCAGGCATCGGACTGATCGACAAGGGCCGCATGCTCTGCCAATGCCACATCTGGAGCTGGCCCCATCAGCATTGCCGCCGAATGACCAAACCAGACCGCACGCGATCCGGCCTTGCCAGTCGCGCGATTTGCCGCAGGATAGGTCATTCCATGTGCTGACTTCAGAGCATCGGACAGGGCCTTGGTCTTACCTTTGTAAGGCGTGACAGACGTCATCACACCCGCGTCTTCCTCACTTAACGTGACGGTACCAACCGTCAGCGGCAACAGTCCTTCACAAGGGGTTTTGGCAATCAAGTTATCCACGTACGCGCCCTCCCTCCGGGTCAAGGAACACCGGGTTCACCACTTCGCAGAGCGTCGTCACCCCGCGCAGACCATCTACCATCTTGACGACTTCGCCGTATCGTTCAGGCCCATCAGCCAGAAAACCAAGCCCCAACATGCAGCCCAACATGGGAGAGAAACAGACTGACGTAATATAACCCTGATCGTTGACGCGTACTGGATCCGCCTCTTCGCGATATAGATGCGCTCCGGCCAGCAACTGTTTGCTTTCTCCGATGGGTTTCAGCCCGACTAACCTTTCCCGCCCAGCTTCTTCAAGACCGGGTCGTTCCGACATCGTCTTGCCGACGCAGTCCTTTTTCTGCGATACCATCCGGCCCATTCCAATGTCATACGCAGTGGTCCGACCATGGATTTCGGAATGGGTGATGAATCCCTTTTCTATCCTGAGAACGTTGAGCGCTTCCATCCCGTAGAGACCACCGCCCAGCGCCTCGGCGCGTTCGGTCAGAAAATCAAAAAGGCTAGCGCCATAACGTGAAGGAACCGCGATTTCATAGGCTAGCTCACCCGAGAATGATATTCTGAACAATCGCCCATCAACCCCCAGAACCTTGATCGGTCCACAAGCCATAAATGGCCAGTTGTCATCGCTCAGATCTTCTTCAACCAAGTCACTCAGCAACTCGCGTGATCTTGGTCCGGCGACGGCAAACTGCGCCCATTGCTCGGTTACCGATGTAAAGGTCACATCCAGATCCGGGCGCAGGCATTGCGCCACAAATTCCAGGTGCGTCATCACCTCGCCCGCACCAGCAGTCGTTGTGGTCATGACATAGTGATGTTCTCCCAATCGTGCGGTGGTGCCGTCATCCATGACAAACCCATCTTCGCGCAGCATCAAGCCATAGCGAGTGCGCCCGACCTTCAACGTCGAGAATATGCTAGTATAGACGAAATCCAGAAACTGTCCTGCATCCCGACCCTGAACGTCGATTTTTCCCAAAGTTGAAACGTCGGCTACGCCAACCGCCTCGCGTACGTATTTGACCTCGCGGTCACAACTCTCACGCCAAGTAGTTTCACCTGATTGCGGGAAGTAACTGGGCCTGTACCACAGGCCAGCCTCGACCATAGGTGCTTTGCGCGCGACGCTGGCCTTGTGCGAGGTTGTAAACCGTTGTGGTCTATAACCCATTCCTTCGGCACCAGCGCCCAGCGCGGCAATCGCTACCGGCGAATATGGCGGTCGGAAAGTGGTCGTCCCAGTCTCGGGTATCTCACGTCCGGTAGCGTCAGCCAGAATGGCCAGCGCCGCCACGTTCGAATTCTTGCCCTGATCAGTCGCCATCCCTTGGGTGGTATAGCGCTTCATGTGCTCAACTGAACGAAAGTTCTCGGTTGCTGCCTGTTTCACATCTTTTACGGTGACGTCATTCTGGAAATCCAGCCAGGCGCGCCCCTTGCCTGGAACGGACCAAAGCGGCGCGATTTCATAAGCCGCATCTTCGGCATGCGGCACCGCCACCTCTGGCACTTTACGCCCCAACTCGCTCAACACCTCCTCCGCTGCGGCAACGCCCTCGCGCAGGCAGTCCGCGGTCGAGAAAGCCCCTTTGCACGCACCTGCTGCCACCATTCCAGGAACTGCACCTGGAGCAGGAACAAAGGCAGCAATGTCGCGCCGCCAAACCGGACGCCCGCTCATGTGGCAGGTCAGATGGACTGACGGATTCCACCCACCTGTCATCGCAAGGCAGTCAGTCTGAATCTTCTCTTCTCCGCTGGGGCGGCGCACGGTTATGCTTTCCAACCCCTTTCGGCCGGAACTACCGCAAACCTGAGCCCCGCGCAGAACCTGATAGTCGTCGGACAGAGGTGCATCATGACGGCTGTCGATCACCGCCGCCACATGCACACCGGCCTCCAAAAGGTCGCGGGCCGTGCGATGAACGTCGTCAGTATTGCCGAACACCGTTACGTTCTTGCCCGCACTCACACCCCAGTGGTTGATGTACGCGCGCACTGCCCCTGCGGTCATGATTCCCGGGCGGTCGTTGTCGCGAAACGCAACCGGCCGCTCCAACGCGCCCGCGGCCAGTACCGATCGCTTGGCTACAATCCGCCAGAACGTCTCCATCGGTGCACCGTTGGGACGGTTGCCAGTGTGATTGTGCACCCGCTCCAGTGCCCCATATGTGCCGTGATCATAAGCGCCTACCACGGTCGTCCTCGTCATCAGGCGCACATTGTCCATCGCACTCAACTCGGCGATAACTTCGTCGGCCCAGACGTGGCCGGTTTTCCCGTCCACCTCATATGTTTCGGCCAACAAACGGCCACCCATTCGGCTGCCTTCATCCGCGAGGATCACATCCGCCCCGGCCCGACCTGCGGCCAACGCTGCCATCAGCCCGGCAGGCCCTGATCCGATAACCAGAAGATCACAGAATGCAAAAGCACGTTCATACTTGTCGACATTGTTCAGGCCCGAAAGCGCGCCAAGACCTGCTGCTCGGCGGATCGCTGGCTCATAGACTTTTTCCCAAAAACTCTTTGGCCACATGAAAGTCTTGTAGTAGAAGCCCGCCCCGAAAAACGGTGCCGCTAGATCGTTCATACCGAGCACATCAAAATTCAGAGACGGCCAGCGGTTCTGACTGCGTGCCTCCAACCCGGCATAGATCTCTTGCATGGTGGCACGCACATTGGGTTCCTGCCCAGACCCATGGCCTACGGTCATCAACGCATTAGGTTCTTCGCCTCCTGCAGTCAGCACCCCGCGCGGGCGGTGATACTTGAACGACCGTCCCATCAAACGGACATCATTCGCAAGCAAGGCCGAGGCTAGAGTATCTCCGGCAAATCCCGAATAACGCACACTGTCGAAATAGAAGGAAATTGGCTTGGTGCGATCCACAAGGCCCTTGCCCTTGATCCTCATGACTGCGTCTCCGATGCGAGTTCAGTGTTCAGAATGTCATGTGAGATCGTGTTACGGGTCACTACGATCCAGGCCCCGCAGCCACCTTCGTGATACCACAGGTCGCGTGTCTTTCCGGCTGGATTCTCGCGCAAGTAGACGAAGTTGTCCCATGCCTTCTCCCCGGCATCGGGTGCAGGCCGGTCCAAACCCACGGCAGCACCGCGATAGTAAAACTCCCGGCGATCGCGCTCGCCGCAATGCGGACAGGTGATCCTCATGCTCTCGCCCCCAGCTTTTCTTCGTCAAGAATACCGAATTCCAACATCTGCCATACGCCTCAGTGCAGGTTGTGTTGAGAGCCCTTGCCCTCTTCGTCCAGAATGCTTCGCCCGGTCCGGAACCGGTCCAGGCGGAACTTGGTGGCGTTCTCATGGTATTGGCCCGTGGCGATCAGGTGAGCAAAGACATTGCCGGACCCCGGAACTGCCTTGAAGCCACCATAGTTCCAACCGCAGTTCAGGTAGAGTCCGTCAATATGCGTCTTGTCGATGATGGGCGAGCCATCGGGAGACATGTCCATAATGCCCCCCCAACTGCGCAGCACTTTAGCTTTGCCGATCATCGGCATCAGCGCCATGCCGGCTTCCATCACGTTTTCAACAGTGGGCAGGTTTCCGCGGGCGGCGTAGGATGCGTAGAAATCCAGATCGCCGCCAAAAACCAGCCCGCCCTTGTCCGACTGGCTGATATAAAAGTGCCCCATACCGAATGTCACAACGTGATCGATACAAGGTTTCAACCCCTCGGTAACAAAAGCCTGCAGAACATGGCTTTCGATCGGAAGGCGCATCCCCGCCATCGCAGCCACCTGGCTGGATCTTCCGGCAACTACCATAGCAACTTTCTTGGCCCGGATAGCGCCGCGTGTTGTCCGCACGCCTCGAACAGCGCCGTTCTCGATATCGATGCCCGTGACTTCGCAGTTCTGAATCAAATCTACGCCCCGCTGGTCGGCACCACGGGCGTACCCCCATGCCACCGCGTCGTGGCGCGCGGTGCCTCCGCGCGCGTGATAGAGCCCGCCATAGATAGGAAAGCGCAAGTCTTCAAAATTCAAAAAAGGCACTTTGGCGCGGACGCCATCGCGGTCGAGCAACTCGGCGTCATCACCCTGACTGATCATCATGTTGCCACGACGCGCCGCTGCGTCCCGCTGACCATCGGAATGGAATAGATTGATGATGCCTCTCTGGGAATGCATCACATTGTAGTTCAGGTCTTCTTCCAAACCTTCCCAAAGTTTCAGCGAATGAGAGTAAAACTCGGAGTTGCCCGACAAAAAGTAGTTTGCCCGGACGATAGTGGTGTTCCGCCCCACATTACCGCCGCCGAGATATCCTTTCTCCAGTACCGCAACATTGGTGAGACCGTGCTCCTTTGCCAAGTAATAGGCCGTACTCAGCCCGTGACCGCCGCCCCCAATGATGACGACATCATATCCAGACTTAGGCTCTGGGTCCCGCCAATGAGGTTCCCATCCCTTATTGCCCGTCAACCCTTCCTTCAGCACTCGAAGGCCAGAAAAACGCATCGTTCACTCCCTTTCGGCCAACTCTTGACTGGCCCACCGGCGAACACCTATCAAGCAGATCGCCCCTGGGCCATATCGCTTTTCGACAAATACTATCCTACCCACGACTATTAACGCCGTATTCGTAACGCCTGTTCACCTGCCCCAAACCAAACACGGACCAAAAAGGGCGCGCCAAAAGGCACGCCCGAGAAGAAAACTTGCAATGCGTTACAAGCCTTTGGCGCGGTAGCTCTTGGCCACCCTGTCAATGGCTACAATATAGGCCGCTGTTCGCAAATCCTCGACGTCGGATCTGGCGTGCCATACTTCTCTCATCGATTGATAGGCAATCCGCATGGTGTCATCCAGGCCCGAGCGAACCAACTCCAATTCGTCCGCACCCCTGAGGTATTTGGCCTTGAAGTCTGGGGACATCGACCAGGCGTCGCCAAGATAACGATCGAGCCGCTCGAGTTCCTGCACAATCAGTTCGTGCCGCGCCTCTTCCTGGCGACGTTGCATGCGGCCAAAACGGATATGGCTGAGGTTCTTGACCCATTCGAAGTAGGAAACCGTCACACCACCTGCGTTCGCATACATATCCGGGATTATTACGGTTCCCTTCTTGCGCAGGATCTCGTCTGCGCCCGCAGTCACTGGTCCGTTCGCGGCCTCGATGATGAGAGGTGCCTTGATCCGCTCTGCGTTGGACAGGTTGATTACCCCTTCCAGCGCAGCCGGAATAAGAATGTCGCATTCTTCTTCCAAAACTGCTGAACCTTCGGCCGTATGGGTCGCGTCCGGATAACCCGCCACGCCGCCGTGCTTTGCTATCCATTGGTGCACCGCTTCGACGTCTATACCCTCAGGATCATACAGCGCACCGTCGCGCTCAATGATCCCGACGATTTTCGAGTTGTCTTCTTCGCTAAGAAATTTGGCGGCGTGATAGCCTACGTTACCCAAACCCTGAACAATGACGCGCTTGCCATCGAGCTTTCCGGACAATCCAGCTTTTGCGACGTCTTCAGGATGCCGGAAAAACTCGCGAAGCGCGTATTGAATGCCTCGCCCGGTAGCCTCGACCCTGCCAGCAATGCCGCCAGCATTCAGGGGCTTTCCGGTGACACACGCCCGCGCATTGATATCCGTCGTGTTCATTCGGGCATACTGATCCGCAATCCAGGCCATCTCTCGTTCCCCGGTACCCATATCCGGAGCGGGTACGTTTTGAGACGGATTGATCAGGTCGCGCTTTGCCAGCTCATATGCGAACCGGCGGGTGATCTGTTCCAACTCGTGCTCTTCGTACAAACGCGGATCAATGCACAAACCACCTTTGGATCCACCGAACGGCGTTTCGACCAACGCGCACTTGTAAGTCATCAGAGCCGCAAGGGCCTCGACCTCGTCCTGATTCACGGCAGTCGCATAACGAATTCCACCTTTGACAGGTTCCATATGTTCCGAGTGAACGGACCGGTATCCGACAAAGGTGTGAATCTTGCCCCGCAACCTTACGCCAAAGCGAACCGTGTAGGTCGCGTTGCAGACCCTAATCTTTTCTTCAAGCCCGGGGGGAAGATCCATCAGAGCGGCCGCTCTGTTGAACATCAGATCCACACTTTCACGGAAACTGGGTTCGGTTACGCGCGTCATAAATTCCTCCCTGACCTCAGACAATTGGAGACACTCTCCATGTCACTTTGTCGCAATCTGGTTAAACCTGATCAATCCAATTCTGCCAATATTTTGAGCATTTGCAAAAATTAACCGTCCGGCACCCGCGAGTCGTGCAAACTATCAAGAATGGCGACTATTGTTTTCAATTCAGCAACAGAACGGGCGATTGGCCAAGAGTGGGCGCAATTGTCGTTCAGTTACAGCAAGATAGTGGCAAAACCGCCCAATTCTCGCCACGTTCTGCATTTACCTTTAGTCAGTCCAATATTTCGAATGACCGTTCTGCCCGGTCCGGAAAGGGTATCGTTATGCGCAAGGTTCTCTGGAAGTCCAATGGCGACAATATAACGTCGGCTGACTGTACGCCAGCACAAACGAGAGGCTTCATTGACAGCGAAGATGGGTCGATGAGCATTCTCGCTCTATTTCTGTTCCTCATCATTGTCGCCGCAGCCGGGATCGGTGTGGACCTGATGAAGTATGAAAGAGAGCGCGCCGAATTGCAGTACACAATGGACCGCGCGGTATTGGCTGCGGCTGACCTTGATCAAAAGGTTGATGCCGAAACAGTCGTAAAGTCGTATCTCGACAAGGCGGATCTACTGGACAACCTCAAGGACGTCAAAGTGATTAACAGTACTGGTTACCGCCATGTTACTGCGTCGGCGGTTGCTGAGTTCCCGACTCATTTCATGCATTTGAGTGGCGTCGATAGCTTGAGCGCTCCAGCGCTCAGCTCCGCCGAGGAAAGTGTCGGTGCCGTCGAAGTGTCTCTGGTTCTGGATTTTTCCACATCCATGTATGGTCCGAAACTGGCAAACCTAAAGACTGCAGCCAAAAGCATTGTCACGCAGTTGGGCTTGAAGAATGGTCTTTGGAACAAAGAGGTGTCTTTCTCGATCATCCCTTACGCAAGCCAGGTGAACGTTGGCGCGGACATGATCAAGTACTATAATCTGGATCGTTTCCAGAACTATTCTCATTGCATCAACTTCGTCGATGACGAATTCAGCAAGCCGTATCTGTCGACAACCGAGTTGAGAGAGCAGACCGCGCACTTCGATCCCTACACGATGTCGAGGGAGCCAATTGAATACCCTGTCTGTCCAACTCGGGCTGGATCCGCAATCCTGCCATTCCAGAATGACGAAACCGTCATTCACAACTACATTGATGGTCTGACTGCCCTGAACCCGGCGGTGTGGGACGAGGACTCAAGTGAAGATACCGGTACCGACAATGGTGCCAACTGGGGTCTTGCCCTTCTCGACCCCGGCACGCGACCGGTGATCAACAGCTTGGCGCATGTTGACGGGATTGTGCCGACCATGTTTGACAACCGCCCAGTTGAGTATGGAACCAACGTCCTGAAGATCTTGATCATTATCTCAGACGGGGACAACACCGACCAGTTCATGCTGAATTCATCGCGCCGTACTACGACGTCGGACATCTGGTACAATCCGGACGCAACTGCTGACGAAGGCTATTTCTCGCTGTATCAATCAAGCGGTAGCAAAGAGTACTGGTGGCCACACGATCAAACCTGGCAGGATCATCCCTACGGCAACGGCGGCCAATACTGCACCGGAAAAGGCGGAAGCCGGACCTGCGTCGAACAACCTGCCGCCGACGAACCCGGTACTGCAGTACAGCTGACCTATGTGGAGCTTCTGAACCTCGTTTCGCTGGAGTATATCGAAAATGAGATCTTCGATACGCCAAACGCATACGGTGTGTGGGAAAGCGCGGCGTTCAGCAAGAAAGAATCCACAGCCAAGGACGCTCGCACCAAGCATGTCTGCAAGGCCGCCAAGGACGAAGGCGTGATCGTGTTCAGCGTCGGTGTCGACGTAGCCTCCAACGGTAAAAAGGTCTTAGAAGACTGTGCCAGCTCGGACAGCCACTATTACGACGCAACGGCTGTTGAACTTCCGGATGCTTTCACCTCGATCGGCTCGTCCGTCCGCATGCTGAGGCTCACCCAATGATCGGAAAACTGGTTTCTGCTCTGCGCAGCTTCCGAAACCGGGAAGACGGCACCGCAACGGTCGAGTTTGTGATCGTCTTCCCAGCTTTCATGGCCCTGATGCTGTCGGGGGTCGAGTTGGCCTTCGTCACACTCAACCACGCGACTTTGGAACGAGCGGTAGACCAAACGGTAAGGGACATCCGCTTGAACACCGGTGTCGTTTTGAACCACGATACGATCAAAAAGTCGATTTGCGAGCGTGCTATGTTCATTCGCAACTGTGAAAACAGCCTCAAACTGGAAATGATCAGCCAGGATCCGTTTGCCACGGTGACGATACCGCCCGAGCCGGACTGCACCGACTTGTCAGAAGAACCGAGACCCGTACGCAATTTTGAGAATGGACAGGAAAACCAGCTGATGGTTCTACGCGCATGCGCAAAGATCAACCCCGTGTTCCCGACTTCAACAATGGGAAAGGCCCTGGCCAATCTGGAGGGTCAGTACGCCCTGACAGCGACAACTGTATTTGTACAAGAGCCGATCTAAGCCATGTTTATATCCCGCATGCAAACCCGAATGAAACGTTTCCGCAATGACGAGCAAGGTTCCATTGCGGTGGAATCCTTGATTATCTTGCCGATCCTTTTTTGGGCGGTGATGGCCGGATATACATTCTTTGAAGGTTATCGACAGAGCGCGTCGAACATCAAGGCGGCCTATACAATCGGAGACCTTCTGTCTCGAGAGACCCGCACCATCGACAATATTTACGTCGACTCAATGGAGGACATGTTCAAATTGATGGTGCGCAACGAAGTTGACCTGAAGATGCGGATTTCAGTCGTGGTATACGACGAGGCCACAGACAGCCACTCCGTATCCTGGTCAGCAATTCGCGGCGGATATACTGAGAAACTCGACGATGCAAACATCGTTTTTTACAAGGATTCCTTGCCAGCGATGGCGGATCAAAACACTCTGATTCTGGTCGAGACATCGAACACCTTTGTGCCGCCGTTCAGAGTTGGCCTTGACAACATCGATCTGAAGAACTTCGTTTTTACCCGTCCGCGCTTTACGGAAAACCTCAAGGGAAATGTCTAAATCCGCTCGGCAATCATCGCTGAAAGCACTTCGGACATGAACTTTGTCTGAGCACCCGGTGTAACACCTCCTACCCCAACGCGTCGACCAACGCGCCACCACAACCCCGGATGCCATGCGCGAAATCCGGGGTTTTTCGTCCGGATCAGAAAACCACTGGATGGCTTGAAGACGAAAACACCCCGGTCAATTCCCTCGATTTCCGAGACCAGCGCAATCACTTCGCCTGAACTGGCTCGCAACTCCGTTTCCGTCAACTCGATCCGGTGGGACGTCGCCTGATACAGTCGTTGCGCAAGCCACAACGACAACGCACCGATTAAAATCAGAAAGACTTGCCAACCCAAGGCCGGCGGCTGTGATATGGCCACAAAAAACACCAAGAATCCGACAACGCTTAGAATAAGGACTCCCATCCAGCGCCTGGGCGCCGAAGCCTCGACAACTGCTAAAATCTCGTCTTGCATTCGGCCACTCCGGGTTGATCAGGCTTTCCAATACCCCAAACGACAACCAAGCAACAGCCTGACATTGTTCACCTTCCGCACTTCGCAAAATCGCACACTTTCGGTGAGCATCGGCCGATTGAAACCACCAAGATCATGATTACACTTAATGTCGCAAGATCCCACAAAGATCAGGAGGCACCATGTCAATCCGACCAATGCTTGAATCTAGAAAAGCGGTTCCAACGATGGAAGGGGCCGGTGTCAAACTTCACCGGGCATTTGGCTTTCAGGACCCGACTGAACTTGATCCGTTCCTGCTTTTTGACGATTTCAGAAATGATTTCCCCGAGGACTACCTTAAAGGGTTCCCGTGGCATCCCCATCGCGGTATCGAAACCATAACTTATGTTCTGGCTGGAACGGTGGAACACAGCGATTCGCTTGGTAATACTGGGTCTTTGGGCGCGGGCGATGTGCAATGGATGACAGCAGGGTCTGGAATCCTGCATCAGGAAATGCCCAAAGGGAACGCGACCGGGCAGATGCACGGCTTCCAATTGTGGGGAAACTTGCCCGCAAGCCAAAAAATGACAGCGCCACGTTATCAGGATATTCGTGGCACCGACATTCCTGAAATAACCGATGACGACGGCACCACTGTTCGTGTGATCGTCGGCTCATTCTGGGGCAAGACCGGACCGGTCGAGGGAATTGCCGCAGATCCGCAATATCTGGACATTTCTGTTCCTGCAGGCGTCAGGAAAACGTTCAAAATCGACACCTACCGCAAAGCCTTTGCCTATGTTTTCCAAGGTCAGGCTGCCTTTGCTGATGCATCGACACCGGTAGGCGTGCTGCTTGAAAAGGAGGTTGGCGGGCAAGAGGTCAATATTCGCGACATGTCGGGTGACCGAACGCTGATCCGGTTCGGCACTGGTGACGAAATCACGCTGCAGGCGGGGCCGGAAGGTGTGCGGTTCCTGCTGATTTCTGGCGCGCCAATTGCAGAACCAGTGGCCTGGCACGGGCCGATCGTGATGAATACACGCGAGGAACTGCACCAGGCATTTCGTGACCTGCGAAACGGGACCTTTATTCATCCCACGCACTGAGGTGTGATATGATGGTTCTATATTCCCCTAAAACAGGGAGCCACCATGATCGTTCGTATCTTTCGCGCCGTTATCTTTGATGATCAGATCGAGAATTTCTGCCGGTTCATGCTCGAAACTGCAATGCCCTTGATGCACAAACAAAAGGGGCTCATTTCGATAACTCCATGCCTACCCCGACCGGAGTCTCCAAACGAGTTTTGCCTGGTGATGGTGTGGGAGTCGGTGGAGGCCCTGGCAGCTTTTGCCGGAGAGGAATGGCAGCATCCACATATCATGCCCGAAGAGGAAGGCATCGTGAAAGAGCGGTTTCTACACCACTACGACTTGGCAGTGGAAACACCCTGATCAGGACGTCATGGCCTTTCGCACCATATCCCAATAGATCTTTTCGACCTGATCAAGCGACAACCTTCCTCCGCTACGATACCAGGTGTTCACGCCGTTGAGCATGGCGATCACGGCCAGCGTTGCGATCTTGGTGTCCGGAACAATGAAACAGCCCTCCTGCACGCCTCTTTTCAGAATGCCTTCAAGATCGTCCTCGTACCGGCGACGCAGTGCTTCGATCATTGCGAAATTCTCGGCAGTGAGATTGCGCAATTCCATATAGGCTATGAAAACCTCATCGGGCCGCTCCAGATGGAATCTGATGTGGAACCCCACGAATTGCTCCAAGTCCCCCAAAGCGTTGCCGGTGGCTAACCTTGTTTCGCGGGCGCGCAACAACTCGTCCATGTGCCCGTGCATCAGGCGAAACAGCAGGCTCTGTTTGTCAGGGGTATAGTTGTACAGCGCACCGGCCTGAACTCCGACATCTTTTGCGATCTGCCGCATGGAAACCGCAGCATACCCGTGTTGTGCAAATAGACGTAGCGCCGCCTTTTGGATGCGCGGGCCAGTGATATCAGAATGGGAACCTTGAGTACGTGCCATTGGCGCAGGTTATATGAACATTCGTTCAAATAGAACCCCGCTTGAACCAGTCTGGAAAAGCGGGCATCAAGATATAACGCTCCTACGGAAGAGACTTCCATGATACGGCTTATCTTTGCCATTCCTCTTGCCATGCTCGCTGGCTGTACGACGATTCCCGAGCTCACCGAAAGAGTCCCTCCCCAAATTAAGAATGCAGCTTATCCCGAGTTGGTTCCGTTGGAGGATGTCTTGGGGGCACCCGTCAATCCGCAAGAAGAAGCTACGGAACTGCAGAAACACCTACAGGCGCGGAGCGAGAGGCTGGCGTCAAAGGCACGCGAATTGCAATCCCCAGTTCTTGACGAAGCGGATCGGGACCGACTAGGTCACGAAATTACCCAATAAAACAGGCCTCAGCCGCATTGCACCCGTTCACCGAACCGGGTAAGGCAGCCCGCAACGGGCTTACAGTCAATGGCTGAAAATTCGAGCGGAAAAGGACCCAAAAAATGACACAGGCGCTGCGGCTTGGGATTGCTGGCTTGGGAACTGTCGGTGTCGGAGTTGTCAAGATTATCAGACGTCAGGCTGAAATGCTCAAGGCCCGCACAGGTCGACCGATCGAGATCGTGGCCGTATCGGCCCGAGATTCCGGAAAGGACCGGGGCATCAACCTGTCTGGCTATGCGTGGGAATCCGATCCCGTGGCCTTGGCCAAACGGGATGACATCGATGTTTTCGTCGAACTTATGGGTGGCGAAAACGGCCCTGCCAAAACCTCGGTCGAGGCTGCGCTGGCAACTGGCAAGGACGTGGTGACTGCCAACAAGGCGCTGCTTGCCATTCACGGTCTGGCACTGGCAGAAACAGCCGAAGCGGCAGGCCGCGTAATTCGTTTCGAAGCGGCTGTCGCCGGTGGCATCCCGGTCATTAAGGCGCTGACCGAGGGGTTGGCCGGCAACGAAATCACCCGTGTCATGGGCGTCATGAATGGGACCTGCAACTATATCCTGACACGCATGGAATCACAGGGGCTCGGCTACAACTCCTTGTTCGAAGAATGCGCCAAGCTCGGCTATCTAGAAGCAGATCCGAATCTTGACGTGGGCGGTATCGACGCCGCGCACAAGTTGACCCTGTTGTCGTCAATCGCATTTGGCACCAAGCCCGATTTTGATGGAATCGAGATCGAGGGCATCCAGCATATCAGCCTCGATGACATTCGTCAGGCGGCTGACATGGGATATCGAATCAAATTGTTGGGTGTCGCTCAGCGCAGCCCTCGCGGACTAGTCCAGCGGATGCAGCCATGCCTGGTGCCCAGCGACTCGCCGCTTGGTCAACTGGAAGGTGGCACCAACATGGTGGTCATCGAGGGCGACGCGGTTGAGCAAATCGTTCTGCGCGGTCCGGGAGCAGGCGAAGGTCCAACCGCGAGCGCGGTACTTGGCGACATTTGCGATCTCGCACGAGGTCTGCATATCCCCACCTTCGGACAACCCGCGAACACTTTGAAAGAAATGCTTCCGGCAAAAACAGGTTTGCCGGCCCCCTACTATCTGCGCCTGGCACTGGAAGACAAACCCGGCGCGTTGGCCAAAGTTGCTGCGATTCTTGGCAATGCGGGTGTTTCGATAGACCGAATGCGCCAATATGGGCACACCGAAAGCACCGCACCAGTTTTGATAGTCACACACAAAACCACTCGGGCAGCTCTGGATGTGGCCCTCGAAGGTTTCCGGGCAACCGATGTCGTCGCTGGGGAAGCGGTTGCGTTGCGGATCGAACAGGTCTGAGTGACCTCTCCTCTTGCGAGACCCGCCATCGGCGGGCTATGCCGATAGAAACGTCTGAATGACCGAAGGAAATTAGGGACATGAACGCAGCCAAGATCGAATTCAACGACCGGATGCTGTCACTGGGCCTTGCGCGGGTGGCAGAACAGGCCGCCCTGGCCTCCGCCTCTCTGGTGGGACGAGGTGACGAAAAGGCGGCGGATCAGGCTGCAGTGAATGCGATGCGCGAGCAATTGAACCTGCTCGATATCGCGGGCGTGGTGGTGATCGGCGAGGGTGAACGCGACGAGGCACCGATGCTCTATATCGGAGAAGAAGTAGGGACGGGCAATGGCCCGGGCGTCGACATCGCCCTAGACCCTCTCGAAGGCACCACGCTGACTGCCAAGGACATGCCGAACGCGCTGACAGTGATCGCCATGGGTCCGCGTGGTTCGATGCTGCATGCACCCGACGTCTACATGGACAAATTGGCAGTGGGTCCAGGCCTGCCGCAAGGCGTCGTTTCTCTGGACATGACACCGCGCGAACGGGTCGAAGCGCTGGCAAATGCCAAGGGCTGCAAGCCGTCAGACATCACCGTGTGCATTCTGGAACGACCCCGCCACGAAGCGATGATCGCCGAAGTTCGCGATACCGGCGCGGCCATCCGTCTGATCACCGATGGCGATGTCGCCGGCGTGATGCACTGTGCCGAAAGCGAGACGACCGGTATCGACATGTACATGGGTCAGGGCGGCGCACCCGAGGGCGTCCTGGCTGCAGCGGCACTTAAATGCATGGGAGGCCAAATTTTCGGCCGCCTCCTGTTCCGCAACGACGATGAACGTGGTCGTGCCGCCAAGGCCGGGATCACCGATCTTGACCGTATCTATTCGCGTGACGAGATGGTGACTGCGGATGTTATCTTTGCCGCAACCGGCGTGACCGGCGGTTCGCTTCTCCCGCGCATCAAACGCGAACCCGGTTGGGTAGAAACCACTACGTTGCTCATGCGCTCCAAAACCGGTTCGGTGCGTCGCATGTCCTATCGCACCCCGATGTGGTCGCACGATCCGGCATAACACTTGCACTGCCGCTGTCAGCAGGCGTAAATGGCAAAACACGAGGGGCCGGGTCCGAAATGGGTCCGGCCTTGGTCTATGAGGTGCGGTTTGAGCTTTCTGGGTGTGGAACAGTCGTTGACCGGGCGGCGTTGGGTTGGTCCTTCGGTCGAGGTTGAACGCGCCTCTGAAATGATGGCGCAGCAAAGCGACTTGCCCAGGCCGGTTTGTCAGGTATTGGCGCGGCTCGGCGTGCCCCTGATCGAAGCCAAGAGTTTTCTCGAACCCAAACTCAAGGAATTGCTGCCCGACCCCCGTGCACTCAAAGACATGGAAAGGGCCGCCAAGAGGTTTCTGGATGCGGTTCGAAAACATCAAAAGATCGCCGTCTTTGCAGACTACGACGTGGACGGAGGCAGTTCGGCGGCACTGTTGCTCGTCTGGCTGCGGCACATGGGAATACATGCGACGCTTTACGTTCCCGACCGCATCGACGAGGGTTATGGACCCAATACCCCAGCAATGCAGGAGCTCGCCTCATCGCATGATCTGATCATCTGCGTCGATTGCGGCACCCTGAGCCATGAACCGATTGCTGCGGCACAGGGGGCCGATGTGATCGTCCTGGACCACCACTTGGGCGGCGAGGCTCTGCCCGACTGCGTTGCCGTGGTAAACCCGAACCGGCAGGACGAAAGTGGCGATCTGGGATATCTTTGCGCTGCTGGAGTAGTTTTCCTGATGCTTGTCGAGGCAGGCCGCCAGATGCGCGAAGCTGGCACCAATGGGCCGGATCTTTTGTCGCTGCTCGACCTGGTGGCCCTTGCCACAGTCGCGGATGTAGCACCGCTGATTGGGGCCAACCGGGCACTGGTTAGGCAGGGGTTGAAGGTGATGGCGCAGCGAAAGCGCCCTGGACTTGTGGCCCTGTCAGACATAGCTCGAATGGATGCGGCGCCCAATACATATCATCTTGGGTTTCTTTTAGGTCCTCGGGTAAATGCAGGCGGCCGGATCGGACAGGCCGACCTCGGCGCGCGCTTGCTTAGCACCGACTCGATGGTCGAAGCCGAAGCGCTGTCGCAACGACTGGACGAACTGAACACCGAGCGCCGCGATATTGAGAACATGGTGCGCGCTGCCGCTCTGACGCAGGCAGAGGACCGCGGGTTTGATGCCCCGTTGGTCTGGGCCGCTGGCGAAGGGTGGCATCCCGGTGTTGTCGGGATCGTCGCCTCTCGACTCAAAGAAGCTGCCAATCGCCCGGCCATCGTGATCGGGTTCGATGGCAGCGAAGGCAAGGGATCTGGGCGTTCGGTGTCGGGGATCGACCTAGGCGCATCAATCCAAAGACTTGCCGCCGAAGGACTGCTGGTCAAAGGTGGCGGTCACAAGATGGCTGCCGGACTGACCGTCCTGCGCGATCAACTTGAACCGGCAATGAAGCGATTGTCGGAATTGCTCTCGAAACAGGGAGCTGGTCAGGGTGGCCCTGCCGATCTGAAGCTCGACGGCACCTTGATGCCGGGAGCTGCAACAGTGGACCTGGTAGAACAGATCGAACAAGCAGGCCCGTACGGGGCCGGTGCCCCTGCCCCACGCTATGCCCTACCTGACTTGCAAATCCGCTTTGCCAAACGCGTCGGAGAGAGCCACCTGAAGCTGTCTCTATCCGATGGTATGAGCGGGGGATTGGACGCAATCGCCTTTGCCGCCTTTGACAGCTCGATGGGGGACAGGTTGACCAATCATGGTGGGGCGCGGTTCCATTTTGCAGGGCGGCTGGAGGTCAACTCCTGGGGTGGTCGGCAAACTGTGCAACTACGGATCGAAGACGCGGCTGAGGCAGCTTTGTCGTGATTTTCTTCCTGATTGCAGAGGCGTAAAAAAGTTTCTCCGCACCGCATTTTTCGGCTTGCGGGGGAACTGCGTAATACGTAAAAGGCCCTCCACAAGCCACCGTGGCCCGTTCGTCTATCGGTTAGGACGCCAGGTTTTCAACCTGGAAAGAGGGGTTCGATTCCCCTACGGGCTGCCACATGTGCTTGTCTTGGACCAAGAAATGGCCCGTTCGTCTATCGGTTAGGACGCCAGGTTTTCAACCTGGAAAGAGGGGTTCGATTCCCCTACGGGCTGCCATTGGCCGCAACCTTTCAAACAGACAGCTTTTTGGATCCCGATCTAGCAGCTGACCGGTTTTGCCTTTACGATAAAAAAACCCGGGCCAGCGCGGCCCGGGTTCGTTTTGGTCGCAAGGATTGTCCTACTCGTCGCTCTTCAGGCTGTTGGGATCGAACACATTTCCGAACCCACTGTTGTTCGACGGCTGTTCTTCGGTATTCGAAGAACTGTCATCCTCTTCACCAGTCAGCGATCCCGGCGCGAACACACCGCCAAAGCCAGAGTTGTTGGAACCAGATGGCGCCTGAGAGTCGTCCTCTTCCGTTCCCGGCGTCAGATCGTCCGGATCGAACACGCCTTCGAACCTGCGTTGACGACGCTCTTCGCGCTCCTGACGCAGTTTCTGAATACGCTCTTCAGCTTCAAGACGTTTCTGCTCTTTGACGTCCGCAATACATTGCGCAGGATTATAGACGGTTGCCGTGCCAACAACCGTGATCGTTGCGATGCAGAACATCACAAGGATAACAGCTGCCATATTGCCGGCAAAGAAGCTGGGCAGTTTGATCTTTCCCGCCAATTCCTCGACCGTTGCATTCTTGCGTGCAGCCGCCACCAATTCCTGACGCTTGATCTTGGTTTCGTTGAGAAGGGCAAAGAACACCGTCAGCACAACAATTATGAAGGCCAGCGCCGAAATCGCCGGAGTGATCCCGTAACGCACCTTTTGCGCCAGTTCGATCGTGAGCGTCGGATATTCGCCGAAGGTGAAGGTAGTGGTGTTGTAGTTCTCGAACGAGGCGAGAAACGCCAATACCGCTGCCGAGGCGATGGCCGGTCGCATGAACGGCAGAAGGATCTTGCGGAAGGCCTGAGCGTGACTTGCCCCCAGGTCAAGAGCCGCCTCTGTGAGCGCCACGTCATAACGCTGGAGCCGCGCCACGAGTACCAGCATGCAATAACTGGCGATGAACGTCGACTGACCCACCACTGTCAGGAAGATACCATTCGACAGAAAGCTGTCGGCCCCCAAGCCCAGAACCCGGTTAATCCGATCCCAGAACACCAGTGTCGAGATACCCAATACCACGCCAGGGATCAGGATCGGTGCAATGATGACCGTATAGTAGGTGGCCCGAAGCTTGGGCCAGATCTGGGTGAGCATCAGCGCTCCAGCCAGACCCATCGCCACCGACAGAATGACCGTTCCAAGGCCAATGATCACCGAGTTCTTGATGCCATTCAGGATGCGATCATCCTGGAACAACGCGCCGAACCACTCGAACGTCAGACACTCCCAAGGCGTCATACTCGGGAACTCGGACGAGTTGAAGGCGGTGATCGACATGATCACCAACGGGCCCAACAGATAGGCAAAGAATATCGCCAGATAGACCCAGATGCTTACACGAAGGATAGAGTTGTTCATTTCCCTATATCCCCCATGTTCACCTTGAACACTCGCATCATTGCCAGCACGAACAGGATACAGGTCACCAACAGCACGATCGCATAGGCTGCGCCTTGCGGCCAGTCGTTGTTGTCATTGAACTGCTGATAAATAAGTTGCGTGAACCACAGGGATGACGGACCGCCCAGAATTTGTGGCGCAGCCAGCGCACCGGCGCTGAGCATGAATACCATGGTGCAGCCCGAGCTGATACCGGGTTTGGCGTATGGAATAACCACCCGCCAATGGATGCGCCACCAAGGTGCACCAAGATCCCGTGCAGCTTCGATCTGATTGCCGTCGAGGCTTTCGATCACGTTGTACATCGGGAAAATCATCAGCAGGATATAGGCGTAACCCAGACCGGCATAGAGCGCGATGTCGTTGCGGATGAAGTCAAAGGGCGTATCAAAGATACCTGTCCCTATCAGCAAAGTATTCAGCACCCCGGTCTCACCAAAGATGATACGCAAGGCAAATGCGCGCAGGATCTCGTTGATCCAATAGGGAATGATCAACATGATCGCGAAGACGCGGATCTGATTGCCTTTGGTCTGTCCAAGATAATAGGCAATCGGATAGCACAGGATCAGGTTGAAGATCGTCACACAAACTGCGGCAACAAGCGTGCGGAAAAAGACCTTGAGGTCGACGACGTTATAGTCCTGCCCGCCCCCTTCTGGTCCAAAAACGAGGTATTTATAGTTCTCCAGTGTATAGACGTCCTTTGGACCACCGATTTCTGGCGGCGGCAGGTTCGGACGGAATGAAAAGTCAAGCATCGACAGCTGTGGCAGGATGATCAGGCCGATGGTCCAGAACAGGACCAGACCCAGGATCGCAAGCCCCATGCCGAAGCCGTTGCGGTTGAAGAATTCCTTGAGGAAGCCGGGCATGATCTGGCCTCCTTATTCCGCAGCCAGTTCGCCGGCGGGCACGATAACCGCATTGCGGGTCTCGTATTCCAGCGTGATCATCTGGCCGGTATGATCGTCGAAGGATTGGCCAAGGTTGGGAATGGACACCTTGATTTCTTTGCCTCCTTCACCTGCGGTGAAAATGTTGAACGCATTTCCTTCGAACTCTTCGTGATTGACCCGCGCGGTAACAAAGTGCGTTCCCTTGGCACCATCCGGAGCGATAGCGAACGCTTCGGGGCGGATAAACATCATGGCGGCATCGCCCTCATTCATCTTGCCCCGATTGGCAGTCGATATTCGCGCAACCAGATCGCCCGAGCGGTTCGTCGAAATCATCGCCTCATTACCCATGATTTTCTTGATCTTACCGCGGAACACGTTGTTTTCGCCAACGAACGACGCAGCGAATGCCGTCGACGGATCGTTGTAGATCGATTTGCCATCACCGATTTGGTCGATCACACCGGCACGCATCACGGCGATGCTGTCCGACATGGTCAGTGCCTCGCCCTGATCGTGAGTGATATAGATGAACGTGATGCCCACGCGCTGCTGGATTTCGCGCAATTCAGTACGCATGTGCTGACGCAATTTCAGGTCGAGTGCGGAAAGAGGCTCGTCCAGCAGCAGCACATGCGGCTCGGCACATAACGCACGAGCGATGGCGACACGCTGGCGCTGGCCGCCTGAAAGCTCACTGGGAAGCTTATCACCTTGTCCCGGCAGCGCAATCATGTCCAGCAGTTCGTCCGCGCGCTTGCGACGTTCAGCGGCACTGGCGCCCTTGATTTCCATCGAAAAGGTAATGTTCTCCCAAACTTTCATCAGCGGGAACAGCGCAAGGTTCTGAAAGATCAGCGCCGTCGGCCGCTTGTTCGGGCCGATCCCCTTCATGTTGTTGCCGCCGATCAGAACATTGCCCTCGGACGGTTCCAGAAAGCCCGAAACTGCGCGCAAGATTGTGGTCTTGCCACAGCCCGAAGGGCCTAGGAACGAAAAGAAATCGCCCCCGTTGATATTCACATTGGCGTCGCGCACGGCGACAAAGTCCCCGAAACGGATCCAAAGGTTTTCCAGATCGACTCCGACCCCAGCACTCATTTTTGGTTTCTCCCTGTGATGTCAGTCCGTTCATGCGGCGACATCTTTTGTTGCAGTGTGCAAGACGCACACAAAGAGGGCCCCCTGAACACGCAGGGGACCCATATTTGAAGCGATCAGGCGCTTACGAACTTGTTGACGAACTCGGTCCGCACTTCGGCATACCAGGGGGCTTCGGCCGGCCACGGGTTCAGGTTGGCCAGCGAGTCGCCCGGATAGGCTTCGGCAAAGTTCTTCTTGTAGACGTCGCCAGCGAATTGGTCGGCGCCCAGTACCGGCGAGTTGTAGCCGTGACTGTCGATGGCCACGCCGGCCGGTTCCTTGCGATAGGCGAACTCGATGAAAGCATAGATCTGATCCATGTTTTCTGCACCGGTAGGCATCGACATGCCATCAACCCACGCCATCGCGCCTTCGACCGGGGCTTGATAGTGGACCGGTTCGCCTGCGGCCTTAAGCGCCAGCGGAGGACCATCCCAAGTCTGACCGACCACAACACCTTCGTTCAACAGCCCGTTCTTCTGGGTGTCGGCGTCATTCCAGATCAGCTTGATGCGCGATTTGCGCGCGATGACCCAATCGGTGATCTGACCCCATACCTTACGCATGGTGTCTTCGTCATTATATGCAGACCAAACCGATCCAGGCTCCATCTCGCCTGCGCGTTCCATGTACAGGCCAGCACCCAGCATCATCGAATGCGCGCGCCCCATGGTCTTGCCAGCATTCTCTTCCGACCAAACATCGCCGTAGGATGGTGCATCGCCATCGGGAAGCCATAGATCTGTACGATAAGCGATGCCCTCGGTACCCCAGATGTGCGGCAGCCAGTGCACGCCGCTGCCGCCAAAATTCCAGGCATCGGTGCCGATTTTGGCCATGGCCGGGTTCACCGCGTCGATACCAACCTTGCTCATGTCAAAGGGCTGCAGCAGTTCCAGCGGTTCCCACTGGAGCGAGCGATTGTTTGTAGGCGAAACAATATCGAAACCCTGCCCCTTGGTGGCCTTCATCTTGTTGATGATTTCCTCGTTCGAGCCGATACCGGTATAGTTCACCTTGATACCGGTCTCTTTTTCGAACGCTTCAAGGAACGACGGTGGCAGATAGTCAGACCACATCAGGATGTTGATTTCACCCGACGAGGCCAGCGCGCTTTTCGAGTACAAAGGCGCTGCCAAAGCGGCTGCACCTGCACTCTTCAAGACACTGCGTCGAGTTACGTTAGATTTTGAAGCCATTTTTATTCTCCCATTTTGGACTGTTTTGGCTAGTTTGTTGTTGTTGTCAGATGATGACGTTTTCATGAAGTTTCCTAGTGTCTTTTCCCTTCCTGAAGTGACAGTTGGATATTTCCATAAGTCCAGTTTACGTAAGGACTCAATTCTTAGTGAAATATTGCATTGGTCATCTACCTTTGCAAACCCGCTGGCCACTTCCCCGCACATGCCCGCTTAACCTTTTTCAATTATTTGAAAAGTTTGCAGCAGATTATTGATGCGCAGCTCATGATCGGCTTGCATTCTTTTTGGGTTTCTTGGATCGGTGGTTCTCCATTGAGGTTTCCACTATCCATCTCACCTGTTCCGTCATGCACTCAGTTTCAAACAGATCAACTTGCAAGGTCAACACAATTGAGAGCAACCGTCAGTCGCTGCATTCGCCAGTTTTGGGACATCGGGCAAAGAATAAACACCGGCGGCGCGCGTTTCACCCAAAGTGATCTCCCATAGCGCAGTATTGGGGCATGCAACAAACTTCTTTCGCGTCGGGAAATTCAGGCCGGCGAGCCTACACGCCGGCCCGATTCACCCACGTGTTTCAATTCACAAGGCGGTTCTGAACAAGCCAATCAGGTTTTCTTCGGTCAACTTGATCGGGTTCCCGCCGCAGGACGGATCGGTGATGGCACCTTTAACCAACTCTGGAATGGACCTCTCTGTCACCCCCAGTTCAGACAGTCTGCGCGGGATGCCGAAGCTGTCGTTGAATTCCTGCACAAAGGCGCGAAAGCCGTCAAAGCCCCCGTTGATACCCAGATAGGCGGCGGCGTGCTGGAATCGGTCGGCGATGGCGGGGGCGTTAAAATCCAGCACAGCAGGCATACAGACCGCGTTGGTGGTGCCGTGATGGGTGTTGAACACCGCGCCGATGGGGTGGCTCATGGCGTGGATCGCGCCCAGCCCCTTCTGGAAGGCGGTTGCGCCCATGGCCGCTGCGCTCATCATCTGGGCGCGGGCCTCAATGTCGCTGCCATCTGCGTAAGCGCGCGGCAGATATTCTTTCACCAAGCGCATACCTTCCAGTGCGATGCCCTGGCTCATCGGGTGATAATGCGGGCTCGAATAGGCTTCGACGCAATGCGCGAAGGCGTCCAGACCGGTGCCTGCGGTGATGAATTTGGGCATCCCAACCGTCAGTTCAGGATCGCAGATCACCACCGTCGGCAGGACCTTGGGGTGGAAGATGATCTTCTTGGCGTGGGTCTCGGAATTTGTAATGACGCTGGCGCGGCCCACTTCGGACCCGGTTCCGGCAGTGGTGGGCACCGCTATAATCGGCGCGATGGCATCGGCATCCGCGCGGGTCCACCAGTCGCCGATATCCTCAAAGTCCCACACGGGCCGCGTCTGGCCGCACATGAAGGCGACCATCTTGCCCAGGTCCAGCCCCGAGCCGCCGCCAAAGGCAATCACACCATCGTGCCCACCGGCCTTGTATGCCGCAACGCCTGCGTCGAGGTTTTTCTCATTTGGGTTAGGGTCCACGTCACTGAATACACCGCGGCCCAGACCAGCCGCCGCCATGATATCCAGCGTCGCCGCAGTGATCGGCAGATCGGCCAACCCCTTGTCCGTGACCAGCAGGGGTTTCTTCATACCGGCTGCGGCACAGGCTGCGGGCAGTTCCTTGATGCGCCCGGCACCAAATTTGATTGCGGTCGGATAGGACCAGTTTCCAACGAGTGACATGTCAGGTTTCCTTTGTGATATGAGACCTGCTCGGGCGAGGGGGTCAGACCCGAGCAGGCCGTCGTCCTTAGCCCGTGACCTTCTTCAGGTGGTAGGATTTGGGACGGGTGAGATTGTGATAGCCGATGACCGAAAGACCACCGCCGCGCCCGGTATTCTTGCAACCGGTCCAGCACAGGCCAGGGTCCAGATAGTCGGCCCGGTTCATGAAGACGGTGCCGGTCTCGATCTGGTCGCCCACACGCGCCGCGCGATCCACATCGCGGGTCCATAGGCTGGCAGTCAGGCCAAATTCGCTGTCATTCATCAGCGCGATGGCCTCAGCATCCGAGGACACTTTCATGATGCCCACTACAGGCCCAAAGCTTTCATCCCGCATCACCCGCATGTCATGGGTCACATTGGTCAGGATCTGCGGCGTGAGGTATGCGCCGCCGTCATCCTCGGGGAAGGGGGCGATCTGCGCGACCGCACCGGCCTCAACCGCTTCGGCAATCTGGGCGCGCACCTCGTCAGCGAAACGCACATTGGCCATCGGACCAATGGTTGTTTCGGCGTCCAGCGGATTGCCCAGTTTGTAGCCTTTCACGATCTCAACAGCCTTGGCGACAAAGTCATCATAAAGGCTTTCGTGAACGTAAATCCGCTCGATCCCACAGCAACACTGGCCCGAATTGAACATCGCGCCATCGATCAATGTATCAACCGCTGCGTCCAGGTCGGCGTCGTCCATGACATAACCCGGATCCTTGCCCCCAAGTTCGGTGCCGACTCCGGTGAAGGTGCCCGCTGCCGCACGCTCCATGGCCTGACCGCCACTGACCGAACCGGTGAAGTTCACAAAGTCGAACGCGTTGCCCGCAATCAGATCATTGGTCACGTCGTGGCTGAGGAATACATTCTGGAACACGTCTTCAGGCACCCCCGCCGAATGGAACGCCTGCGCCATCCGCTCACCAACCAACAAAGTCTGGGTCGCGTGTTTCAGAACAACCGTGTTGCCCGCGATCAGCGCGGGCGCTACCGTGTTGATCGCCGTCATGTAAGGATAGTTCCAGGGTGCAACAACAAAGACCACCCCGTGAGGAATGCGCTTGATATAGCGTTTGAAAGTCTCGTCTTCGCCCACGGCAATATCGGCCAGTGACGCTTCGGCAATCTCCGCCATATGGCTGGCACGTTCGCTGAAGCCACCAAACTCGCCGCCATAGCGCACCGGGCGGCCCATCATATGCGCCAGTTCCGGAACGATCTCATCATTCATCGCGCCGACGGCCGCGACGCCCGCCAAAACGAGGTCAATACGGTCCTGCAAGGGCCGCGCCGCCCAATCCGCCTGTGCTTTGCGCGCGCGCGCTGCGGCTGCAAAGGCAGCCTCCCGCGGCAGTACTTCTCGTTCCGCAAATACCGATCCATCGATCGGCGAGACACATTGCAACATCTGCCCCATAGTCACTCCATCTCTAAAGAGAGCAGGATCCCTGCTTCATCTGGCCATAAATATCCCGGGGGTCGCCTTTGTTTGCGCCATTGGTCCGAGCAGACAATGGCGACGGGCAGGACCCCCGGCCGCGCCTGATCTCAGGCCCGCTCAAACCCACGGGCAATTTCCCAATCGGTTACCACGCGTTCGAATTCCTCGATTTCGACCTCAGCCGCGCGGGTATAGTGATCGACAACGTCATCGCCCATCGCCGCGCGCAGCATCTGTGATCCGTGCAAAGCGTTGCGTGCATCCTTCAATGTACCCGGGATCTTTCCCGTCTCGCCCTGATAGACATCACCCTTTGTCGGCGGCTGCAACTCCAGCCCTTCTTCGATCCCCGCGATCCCGGCCGCCAGCATCCCTGCAATCGCCAGATAGGGGTTCATATCCGACCCCGGAATACGGCACTCGACCCGTATCGCCTTGGTGCCATCCCCGCACAGGCGGTACCCGGCCGTGCGGTTGTCTACCGACCAGATGATCCGCGTCGGTGCAAAAGTGCCCTTCATGAACCGCTTGTAGCTGTTGATGTAAGGCGCCATGAAATACGTGTAATCAGCGGCGTATTTCAGTAGACCGGCCATATAGCTTTTCATCAGCGCCGACATGCCCAGCTCATCCTCGGCATCATAGAAAGCAGGCTTTCCATCCGCCCATAGCGACTGATGCACATGAGACGAACTGCCCACCCTTTCATGATGCCATTTCGGCAGAAAGGTCGCCGCATGACCCTGCTGCCAGGCGATTTCTTTCACCGCGTTCTTGGCGATCGAGTGATACTCTGCCGTGTCCATCGCAGGCGCGTATTTGATGTTCAGCTCTTCCTGCCCGGCCTCGGCTTCACCTTTGGTGTTCTCGACCGGAATGCCCGCATCCCAAAGATGATTGCGGATCGGGCGCATCACATGCTCTTCCTTGGTGGTCTGCAGAATGTGATAATCTTCGTTATAACCCGAGATCGGCTCCAGATCGCGGAACCCTTCCTTGCGGATCGCATCAAAGCTTTTCGCGAACAGGAAGAATTCCAGTTCGGTGGCACACATCGCCTCATACCCCATCGCCTTCAGGCGGTTCACTTGTTTCTTCAGGATCGAGCGCGGCGCATGGGGTACCTCTTCGTGGGTGTGGTGATCCAGAACGTCACACAAAACCATCACCGTGCCTTCGAGCCAGGGCACCGGGCGCAGCGTGTCCAGATCGGGCTTCATGACATAATCGCCATACCCCCGCTCCCAGCTTGTGGACGCGAACCCGCTGGGCGTGGCCATCTCAAGGTCAGTGGCCAGAAGGTAGTTGCAGCAATGGGTTTCTTCCCATGCGCCTGCCACAAAATGACCGGCATGGAACCTTTTGCCCATCAAACGGCCCTGCATGTCCACCATGCAAACCAGGACAGTATCCACTTCCCCGGTCGAAACCTGTGTCTTGAGATGTTCGAAGGTGAGTGTTGCGCTCACGATGCGTCCTCCCTGATCGCAATGTCCTTCAGCGCCGGCTCAAGCAGCGCCAATATTTCCCGTGCCATGTCGGCAACCTGCTCATCGGTGCGCAACAGATCGTTGCGTACTTCAATCATCACATTGGCCAAGCCCCGGCTCAGAGCGTGCAGGCGCAGCGAATGGGTCACGCCGTCGGACGGACCATAAGGTTCGTTCCGTTCGATCTGGCGGTGTGGAATGTGATCAGCGTGGCCCAGCATCGCATCCACCAACCGGCTGTCTTCATCATGAAGCAAACCCAGTTCCACCTTGCGCGCCTGCCCAAAGTAAACCCGCGTGAAGGAATGCACCGTCACCACCACCGTGTCCGGTCCGCGTGCCTCCAGCACCTGAGAGACTGCAGCGCAAAACGGGACGTAAACTGCCGCCGTGCGGGCGTCCCGGTCTGCTTGAGTGAGATTGCGGTTGCCCGGCACTTCGATCAACTCAGATTTCTCGGGTATGGCACTTGGCGCTTCGGGTGGGCGGTTACAGTCGTAGACCAGCCGCGACACCGTCGAAGCCACTCCGACCGCATCCAGCGCCTCGGATAAAAGCAGCGTCAAGGCACGCGCGCCCGGATCCCATGCAGCGTGGCTGAGGCGCTCAACGTCAGACAAACCCAAACCGTCATACTCGTCTGGAATCCTATTGCTGGCATGTTCGCACAGAAGCACAACCTGCCCTTTCCCCGTTGCATTCAGTATCTCGAACGGAGCCGTCATTCCTGATCCTCCGAATGCATCTGCCTGTCACTTCTCGGCATATCTTCGATCAAACGAGTTTCCAGCAATTGCCCATTGCGATACAGGATCGGATAGGCCACCGCCGCAATATGGCTGTTGAACTCACGAAGCGCGCGCAGGGTTTCCAGATGGATGTCGCTGGTCTCAAAACTCTCTGTTGTGCCGTGCTGCAGACGTTTGAGATGGCGCTTGCGGCTGTCACGCTCGGCACGTTTGATCTCGGTTTTTTCCAGGCTTAATAGACGGGCGCTTTCCAGATCGTCCGAGATCAACACGTTCGAAGCCAGCTTCAGGTTCGCAACGATGCCTTCATGCATGTGCACCAGTTCCATCCACCCTTCCTGCGAGAACGAAGCGCCTTTTTTCCGCATCTCTCCGGCCAGAACCGTCAGACGTTTGGCGACCACGTCGCCCGCGGTCTCAAGCCTGATGGCATATTCCATCAGATCACGGGCGATCTTGGCGTTTTCCTTTCCGAATCCCTCTGTCGGGATCGACGCAACATAAGACCGGATGCCCGACAGACAGTCATTCACATCGTCATCGATCACCTGCACCGCGCGGATCTGTTCCTTGTCGCCGCTGCGATACAGTTCCAAGGCAGGTTCGAACATGGACTGTACCAGATCGCTCATCCGCAGCAATTCTCGCTTGAGCCCGGCCAAAGCTTGAGAGGGATTGGTCAGGACACGCTTGTCCAGCGCGCTGTGCGGTCGTCCGGGTTGCAACTTGGCGCTGTCCCTGTTGGGTTCGGGAATAAGCCGCTCGAACGGGGCCTGCAAGCGACCGCAAAACGGGATTGCCAGAACAAGCAATGATGCGTTGAAGACAAGGTGTGCGTTCACCAGCATCTGCCCCCCTTGCAGATCACCCAGAAGACCGCTGCGCAGTGCGATATTGGCGGCGAACAAGGTAACTACCGCCCAGCTGCCGCGCAGAAACAGGTTGGCGAACGGGATGCGGCGTGCGGAAAGGCTCATCCCCCGGGTCAGCCAGACCGGAATGAAAGCCGAACCGAAATTCGCCCCCAGCATCAGTGACAATCCGGCGGCAAAGGGAATAGCGCCGATCTGCACCAGCGTCACGCACATCAAAATCGCCGCCACCGAGGAATGCATGACAAAGGCCAATGCGCCGCCGACCAGAAACGCAGTTATATAGTCACGCGCCAGATAATCCGCGATTGCGGGCAGAAAGGCGCTGTCGCGGATCGGGTCCATCGCTTCGCGCAGGAAGCGCAGCGAGATAAGAATGAACGCAACCCCCATCAGGATACGCCCAAGTTGCCGCGCCTTCTTGGCCTCTGTCTTGACAAACAGATAGCCACCAATGGCCAACAAAACCGGCACAAGCCAATCCAGCTCGAATGACAGGATCTGAATAATCAGCGCCGAACCCAGGTCTCCACCCAACACGATAGCAAGCCCGGCTGGAAATGTCAGCATACCGCTGGCGGCAAATCCCGAGGACAACAATGCCACCGCCGCCGAACTTTGCAGCACGATGGCCATGACAATCCCGACAAGCGACGCTTGGGCATAGCTGCGCTGACCGGTCATGACACGTTGAAACGACGCGCCATAGCTGCGCTCGATCCCCGTGCGCACCATCCGCACTGCATAGAGCAGCAGCATTGTCGCTCCGGCCAGGCTTATGATGAAACTGACAATCGCCATAGTTTATCCGCGCACAAGTTTGAGCATTTCAGCATGCAAATCCGGCGTTGCTGCCGAGATCACTTTCCCATCAGAATTCAACCCCAAAGGCTGCCCTTCCCAATCCGTCATAACGCCTCCCGCCGCTTCGATGACGACCGAAACCGGCAGATAATCGTAGGGCTGCAAATCATAGTCAATCACCGCATCCACATAGCCCGCCGCCAGCAGCGCATGTGGATAGCAATCATAAGCAAATCGGCGCGTCTGACCTGCATTCATCAACCTTTCAAAAACGTCGGGATGGTCGCGGTGGATCTTGTCGCCTTCATTCACAAATAGAATGGCCTGATCCACCCTCGTTTTGGCGGACGCTCGAATGGCCTCGCCATTTAGCGTCGCCCCCTGCCCCTTCACACCCAGAAATATCTCGCCAAGCGCAGGCATGGCGATGACACCAACCTGAGGAACACCGTCTTCCAGATGCCCCAGCAGGAACCCGAACAATGGATGACCGGACAGAAACGATCGGGTACCGTCAATCGGATCAACGATCCAGATATGGCGTCGGTCCTTACCTTCGAACCCGTGCTCTTCTCCAAAGATGCCATGATCCGGGAAGTGTTGCTCAATGTAATCGCGAACGCACGCCTCGACGCCTTTGTCGGCCTGGGTGACCGGGCTTTCATCCAATTTGAACTCGATCCCAAGATGGCCACGGAAATAACCACGCGCGGCCTTGGCCGCGATTCCTGCGATTTCGACCGCGTGACCCGCGTAGTCACTCTTCGCCAGCACCGGCCTCTCCTCCTGTCGCCACCCTTACTTTGATACCCCACTCCTTGAAGGCCGCCGCAAGTACGCCCTTGGGCCGTTTGTCCGTGAACAGATCGTCAACCCGTCGCGGGTCGGCACCGCGATAGGGCGCGGTTTCACCGAACTTGAAATGGTCGGCCGCAACCACAGACCAGTCGCTATTGTCGACGACGATAGACGCCAGATCCGCCTCGGCAGAACTCAGATACAAAAACCCTTTGCGTGCCGACACGGCATCCGCACTTAAAATGGACAGATCGAATGCGAATCTCTGCGCCTGACGGTGCGTGACATGACCAAAGGTTCCGCGTTCATCGCTTTGCATCTCACCGCCCAACAGGTGAACCCGCGATCCATTTACACCCACCAGGCTTTGCGCCACTCCTACCGAGTTGGTTACGACAGTAAGGTTGCTGCACTGGCGCAGCTCTTCGGCAACGAAGGCCGTTGTCGACCCCACATCCAAAAAGACCGTCATCCCATCGCGCACGACTTGCGCGACGCTCGATGCGATCAGGCGTTTTTCGTCAGGATGCTGCGCAATGCGACGAAAGAAACTCGGATCACCCTGAGTTCCTGCCAGATAGGCCCCGCCATGCACGCGTTCCACTGCCCCGGATTTGGACAATGCCTTGATCGCGCGCCGTACGGTTTCCTCGGACACATTGAGGGCTTTTGCCAGATCGGAGTTCCGCGCGGCCCCGCCGAGGCGACGTAACACATCCAGCAATTCGACTTCTCGATGCGTATGTACACCGCGATTCGACACAGCGCCCTCAGAA
>NZ_JBXWRJ010000012.1:0-146171 GCF_059612845.1 Ruegeria sp. YKSE079
CCTGTTTTCAACACCTTACAAGAAATACACCCGCCCAAATCAAACCAAAAAAACAAACACCACAAACACACATCCCAAAAAATAACAAAACAAAACCCCAAACAATCGGACCATCGCACCATATGTTGTGGACGCCCATCTTGGCGGCACAAGAATTCACTCCACCTGCAAGTACCGCGAGTCGGTTTTACCGCAGCACTTTACATCGGGCCTGTCGGTTTCGGCCCCGCATGCGCCCGGAAGTATTTGCCAGACGCCCCTAATTCCCTAGGGTTGCCGGGACAGTCGACAGCAAGGCGGACATGACGAAATGAAACTGATGCGTATCGGGCAGCCGGGGCAGGAGAAGCCGGCGATTCTGGACGATGACGGGCGGCGGCTGGACGCCTCGTCTCTGGTGGCGGATTGGGGGGGATCGAACCTCGAGCCGACCAAACTCGCGGAACTGGGTCAGGCGGTGCTGGCAGGACTGCCCGTCTTGCCGAATACCGAAAGAATCGGCCCTTGTGTTGCCGGGCCGGGCAAGTTCATCGGCATCGGCCTGAACTATTCCGACCATGCGGCGGAATCGGGGCTGCCGGTACCGACGGAACCCATTCTGTTCATGAAAGCCACGTCGTGCATCTGCGGGCCCAATGACGACGTGATCATCCCGAGGGGATCCGTCAAGACGGATTGGGAGGTCGAGCTTGCGGTGGTGATCGGCCGCGCGGCGCAATATGTGCCTGTCGCCGAGGCGCTGAACCATGTCGCCGGTTATTGCGTTGCCAACGACATATCCGAGCGCAGCTTTCAGATGGAGCGCGGGGGCCAGTGGGTCAAAGGCAAGAGCGCCGACACATTCGGCCCCATCGGCCCGTGGCTGGTGACAGCTGACGAAGTGCCGGATCCGCAGAACCTGAAGCTTTGGCTCAACGTCAACGGGACGGCCCGCCAGAACGGCAACACGGCCACGATGATCTTTGGCGTGGCCGAGCTTGTCTCTTACGTCTCGCAGTTCATGAGCCTGCATCCCGGCGACGTGATCAGTACGGGCACGCCACCGGGTGTCGGGATGGGACAAAATCCGCAAGTGTATCTGTCACCGGGCGATGTGGTGGAACTGGGTGTCGAAGGCCTGGGCGTTCAGCGACAGCGGCTTGTCTCGGCGGACCAGGCCCCCGGAACCACAATCGGCGAACACTAGGCAGGTTGCGTCAACTGTGCGAGGATAACCTTCGATGCCAACGGCTTGCAGGTCTCGCGCCCGCGCAGGGGCGGCACTTGTAGCGCAGGAACCGGGTATGATCGTTGAGTAACACCGAACAGACACAGGACACACCGCCCCTTGACCTGCCCGGTCGGGTTTCCCGTCTGCTGGCACATCCGCTGCTGAAACTGGTGGTGCCGCTGGTGATCGTGGCCATCGCCTTTGTCGTGCTGCGGGACCTGTCGGCGCATGTCAAATGGACGGACGTCAAGGCGGATGTCGCCGACAGCAAATGGAGCACATTGGCGCTGGCGCTGGTCTGGACGGCGGTCAGTTTCCTGTCGATCTCGTTTTACGACATTCTGGCCGTGCGCAGCGTGGCCGATGGCCAGGTTCCGGCCCGCGTGGCCGGGATCGCCGGGGCCAGCGGATATGCGATTTCCAACTTTCTGGGCTTTTCCTATATCACCGGCACTGCCGTTCGGTATCGCATTTATGCCTCGCTCGGGTTGGATCTTGGCCGCGTGGCGGGGGTGATCGCCACCTCATGGGTGGCGTTCTGGATGGGGCTGTGCCTGATACTGGGGGTTCTGTTGACCCTGCACCCCAGCGGTCTGTCCACTGTCCTGCCACTGTCGGACATGATCGAGACCGTGATCGGCATCGGCTTTCTGGTGGCGCTGGCGCTGCTTTTTGGCTGGCTGACCGGCGGCGCGCGGCGGTTCGATTTTCTGGGCTTCGGCTTTGACCTGCCGGGATTCCGGCTGGCCGCCCTGCTGACGCTGGCGGCCATCGGTGATGTCCTGGGGGCGGCGCTGACGCTCAAGGTGCTGATGCCCGCAGATCTGGTTTCGAGCTTTCCGTATTTCTTCACCATCTTCATTGCCGCCATCGCACTCGGCATCCTCAGCCACGCACCGGGCGGTATCGGCGTGTTCGAGGCCACGCTGATTGCCGGGCTGGGCGCGTCGGGCCGGTCCGACGTGATCGCCGCGCTGCTGCTCTACCGGCTGGTCTATACGTTCGTGCCCTTCCTCGTGGCCTGCACTACCATCGCCATAACCAGCGCCATCGCCCGACGACATGCGGTCAAGGGCGCGGCCACATGGGCCTATCGCATGACCCGCCCGGTGGTTCCGATGGCGGCAGCGGCGGTGGCGATGCTGGCCGGAGTGATCCTGCTGATTTCCGGCGCGCTGCCCGCCGACACCAGCCGGCTGGGTGTGCTGCGCGATTTTCTGCCCCTGTCCTTTGTCGAAGCCTCGCACCTTTTGGGCAGCGTGGTCGGCCTGTTGCTGGTTCTGGTATCGCGCGGCCTTTACCGCAAGCTTTACCGCGCCTGGGTGGTGGCGATGCTGCTGATGGCGGTGGGGTTTGTTCTGTCTCTGAACAAGGGGCTGGATGCCGAAGAAGCCATCTGCATGTTGTTCAGCATCACCCTGCTGGGCCTTTTTCGAGGCGCGTTCTATCGGGTGTCCGGCGCGTCGATCTTTCGCCTGAACATCCCGTGGTTCATCGGCATCCTCGCCCTGATGGCGGCGATCTTCTGGATCGGTATGTATGCCTATGGCCACGTGGCCTATCAGAATGCGCTCTGGTGGGATTTCGCGTGGCACGGCGATGCCTCCCGGTTCCTGCGCTCCAGCCTTGTAGTGGCGATCATCCTGGTTGCGGTTGCCTTCAACTCGTTCCTCAGCAAGCCGGTCAAGACCAGTGCGCCGGCGGAAATCCCCGAGGTGGTGCGGAAACTGGCGCTGGAAAGCCCCGATACCGAGTCGCAGATCTCGCTGTCCGGCGACAAGCTGTTCCTGATTTCGCCAGACGAAACGGCCTTTCTGGCCTATGCCGATACCGGCGCCTCGCTGATTTCCAAAAGCGAACCTGTCGGCGACGAAGAGGCCGGGCGTCAGCTGATCTGGCAGCTGCGCGAAATGGCCGACCGCGAAGGCAAGAAATGCGCCTTTTACAGCGTATCGCCCCGGTACCTGCCCACTTTCCTCGACCTCGGGCTGTCGATCCTGAAGATCGGCGAGGTGGCACGGGTCGATCTGACCGGGTTCACGCTGGACGGCTCGTCCAAGAAACGGTTCCGGCAAGCCCGCAACCGGGCCGAGCGCGAAGGCTATGTGTTCGAAGTGGTGCCGCGCAGGGACGTGCCTGCGATCCTGTCCGAACTGCACGGTATCTCGGACAGGTGGCTGACCAACAAGCAAGGCCAGGAAAAGGGTTTTGCCCTTGGAGCGTTCACCAATGCCTATATGTCCAATTTCGACCACGCGGTCCTGCGCAATGGCGAGGATGGCAGGATCGTGGCCTTTGCCAACCTGTTTCAGGGCGGGCACAAAAGCGAGCTGTCGCTTGACCTGATGCGCTATGAACCCGACGCGCCGAGCTTTGTCATGGACGCACTGTTTGCCGAAATGATGCTGTGGGGGTCACAGCAGGGGTTTCACTGGTTCTCGCTGGGTGCCGCGCCGTTCTCCGGGATCGAGAACCGGCAGCTGGCCTCGCTTTGGAATCGGATCGGCGGGCTGGTCTATGAGCATGGCGAGCATTTCTATCACTTCGAGGGGCTGCGCGCCTTCAAACAGAAATTCGACCCGGAATGGACGCCGAACTATCTGGCCAGTCCCGGCGGTCTGGCCGCCGCGCAGGTGCTGTACGAGGTCAATATCCTGATTTCCGGCGGCCTGCGCGGACTGGCCAAATAGGAGGCGGCGATGATCGACAAATTTCGCGACCACGCCGCCAACGAGCGCACTTTTCTGGCCTGGGTTCGGACGGTCATCGGGATCATCGGCTTTGGACTGGTTGCCGCGCGGCTGGGAAGCGACAAGGCGGCCTTCTGGTCCGAGGCCTCGATGCTGGGCGCCGGAGGTGTGGTTCTGGTGCTCGCCTATTTGCGCATGCGACACATCAAAAGGAACATCGCATCGAAGGATAACGTCGAGGACGACACGCTGGTGGCAGATGCGTTGCTGCTGCTTTTGATCGTGTTCCTGTTTGGCCTGCTTGGCGCCTTTGCGCTGCACGTATCTCAGTAATGTCAGCCGATCGCCCAGCGGATCAGCAGCGTCACCGCTCCCAGCACCACGACTCCTCCCGCCCAATAGAGGACGAACCAGCCCAGACGGGTGAACGTACGACGTCTGCCCATCAGTCATAGCTCTTTGACGGATCGACCTTGCCCCGGAAGATCCAATAGGAAAACCCGGAATAGGCCAGGATGACCGGCACCAGGATCAGCGCCCCGATCAGCGCGAACCTCAGGCTTTTGTCCGGCGCGGCCGCCTCGGCGATGCTCAGCGAGGGCGGCACCATGTCGGGATAGAAACTGATACAGACCCCGACATAGCAGATCACGAACAACAACTGCGCCGACAGGAACGGCCTCAGGTCCCGCCCGCTCGCAAGGCCATGCAACAACCGCCAGCCCGTGCCCAGAACCAGCAGCGGCATCGCAACCGAATAAGCGGCGGCGGGCCAGCTCAGCCAGCGGTCCAGATACTGCGGCTCCAGCAAGGCGGTGCGCCAAAGAACCAGGGCTATAAAGGCAAGAACCGCAAAAGTCAGACGGCGCGCCAGATGGCGCATCCGGGCCTGCAACTCCCCTTCGAGCTTGAGGTTCAGCCAGGTCGATCCCAGCAGGGCATAGCCCGTGACCACCGCCACCCCGCACAGGATCGAATACGGAGTCAGCCAGTCAAAAGTCCCCCCGGAGAATTCGCGGCCCGTAACGGATATGCCCTGAACCAGGCCGCCCAGAACGACGCCTTGCAGGAAGCCCGCTTGCAGCGACCCCCACCAGAACGCGGCGTCCCAGAACCAGCGCCAGTTCTGCGTGCGCCAGCGGAATTCGAACGCGACGCCGCGCAGAACCAACCCCAGAAGCATCCCGAAAATCGGAAGGTAAAGGGCGGGCATGATCACGGAATAGGCCAGCGGAAACACCGCGAACAAACCGCCTCCGCCCAGAACGATCCATGTTTCGTTGCCATCCCAGACGGGCACGACCGACTCCATCATCAGCGCCCGTTCGCGCGCCGATCTTGCCGCCGGGAACAGGATTCCGACCCCCAGGTCGAACCCGTCCAGCACCACATAGGCAAGAACCCCGAATGCGATGAGCGCGGCCCAGATGCTCGAAAGTTCGATCCCCAGCATCTCAGCCCCTCCTGTCCAGCGGATGGCGGCTGGCCACGTTCACCGGCTTGCCCGCATGTTCCGGCAGACCCACATCGGGTGCTGAGGACATGAGGCGGAGGATATAGGTGACGCCTGCGGCAAAAACCAAACCATAGACGACGATGAACCCCGTCAGGCTGGAGGCAACCGCCGAAGCCTCGACCGGCGACACCGAATCCGACGTGCGCAACACCCCGTAAACGGTATAAGGCTGCCGCCCGACCTCGGTCGTGACCCAACCCGCAAGTATTGCCACGAATCCGGCGGGCCCCAGCGCTACTGCGGCACGAAGCAGCCATGCGGACTGAAACAACCCCCCGCGCCAGCGCGCCCACACGCCCCAAAGACCCAGCAGCAGGATCGTCACGCCCAGCCCCACCATGATGCGGAAACTGAAAAAGACGATGCCGACCGGCGGCTGATCTTCAAGAGGCACCGTGTCCAGCCCGTCCAGCGGCGCGTTCAGGTCGTGTTTCAGGATCAGGCTCGAAAGCTTGGGGATCGAGATGTCATAGTCGATGCGCTGATTCTTCTGATCGGGAATGCCGAACAGAACCAGCGGTGCGCCATCCGGATAACTTTCGAAATGCCCCTCGATCGCCATGACCTTGACCGGCTGATAAACCAGCGTGTTGCGGCCCTGCGCGTCGCCCGCAAACATCTGCAGCGGTGCCAGGATGATCACCGCCCACATCGCCATCGAAAAACTGCGCCGCGCCGCCGGGTCGGCCCGGTCGCGCAGCAACACCCAGGCCGACGCACCACCAATCACCAACGAGGTGGTCAGGAACGCCGCAAGCACCATGTGGCTCAGCCGATAATGGAACGAGGGGTTGAAAATGACCTCTCCCCAATCGGTCGGCACGAATTGCCCGACGTCGTTGGTGGTGAACCCCGCAGGCGTCTGCATCCAGGAATTCACCGACAGAATCCACGTGGCCGACAACAGCGTGCCAAACGCCACCATGGCCGTTGCAAACATATGCAGCCCGTTGCCCACACGATCGCGCCCGAACAGCATTATGCCCAGAAAGCCGGCTTCGAGGAAAAAGGCGGTCAGAACCTCATAGGCCATCAGCGGCCCGATCACCGGGCCGGCCTTGTCGGCGAACCCGGCCCAGTTGGTGCCAAACTGAAACGACATCACCACGCCCGACACTACGCCCATGCCAAAGGCAACCGCGAATATCCGTCGCCAGTGATCGAACAGGGTGCGATAGACCTGCTCGCCTGTGGTCAGCCAGAGCGCATTCATCACTGCCAGAAAACTCGCCAGCCCGATGGACAGCGCCGGAAAGATGATGTGGAACGAGACGGTAAAGGCAAACTGCATCCGCGCCAGGGTTTCGGCGGTCAGATTGGCAAACATCCAAGCCTCACTTTCCCGACAGGAACCCGGTCACGTACCGCACCCGCCTCAGTCAAGACTCACCCCCGTCGGGGTTTTCTCCAACAGATCGCCCCAGTCGGTGCGATAGGCCATCTCGGCCAGAACCGTATCGGGCAAAAACTCGCGCCCCTGCCGGATCTGCCAGCCGCCGCCCAATCCCTTGTAGATGGCGATCAGGTTCTCCGACACCGAGGCCCGCGCATCGATCAGATCCGCCTCGGACCGCAGCAGGGCCGTCTGCGCGTTCAGCACCCGCGAATAATCCGCCGTCCCGTCGCCGTATTGCGCCACGGCAATGTCGGCGGCGCGTTTCGCCGCCTCGACGCTTTTCTGATAGAACCCTACCTGCTTGCGCGCCTCGCTATAGGCGACCATGGCGTTTTCGACCTCGGAATACGCAACCAGAACCGTGTTCTGGTAATTCGCCACCAAAGCCTGAAACGCCGCGTCCTGCGCCCGCACGTTGTTCTTGATCCGGCCATAGTTGAGCACATTCCACACCACCCCGGCGCTTGCCAGACTGGTGCCACTTGAGGAACTGAACAGGTCATTGCCCGACGACGCCTGCAAGCCGATGGAACCGGTCAGGATGAATTGCGGGTAAAGGTCCGCCATCGCGATGCCGACCTGTGCCGATTGCGCGGCGGCCTCCAGTTCCGCAGCGCGGATATCAGGGCGGCGGCGCAGCAACTCGGCCGGAACGCCGACCGCCACATTGGCTCGGCCCGAAGGGATACGACCGGAATTGCCCAACAGGCCGGTCATCCGCGACGGCGGCGCCCCCAGCAGCACCGCCAGGGCGTTCTTGGCCTGCTGCAGATCGCTTTCCAGCCCCGGCACCAGCGCCTTGGTGTTGTTGAGCAGCGCCGTGGCCTCCTGCACGTCCAGTTCCGTGGTGACGCCGTTGTTGAACCGCAGCTGCGCCAGATCAGAGGATTGCTGTTGCAGTTCGACATTTCTGCGGGCAACCGCCAGCGCCTCCTGCAATGCACGGATGTTGACATAGATCGCCGCGACATCGCCGGTCAGCGTTACCAGCGCATCATCGTAATTGGCCACCTGTGCTGCCAGATTGGCCTTGGCCGCCTGCGTGCCCCGACGCTGCGCGCCCCAGACATCCAGTTCCCACTGTGCGTCGAACCCGACTTCCGAGGTCGCAAATTCCGTATCCAGCGGAATGACGCGGCGGATATCGCGCACCGGGCCGATATTGTCGCTGATCTCGCGCCGCGTGGCCGAGGCGCCGACGACCTGCGATTGCGGGTAAAGCTCGCCAAAGGCGATGCCCAACTGCGCCCGCGCCTGCAACACGCGCGCGCCGGCAATCTGTAGCGTCAGGTTCTGGGCATAGGCCTCGGCCACCAGCTTGTTCAGCGTCGGATCGTTGAACGTCTCCCACCATTTCACCACCGGCGCACTGCGGGCGGTCAAACCGCTTTGCTGGCTGGCGCCGGGACTGTTGGCCTCGATCCACTGTTTCATGACCGGCGAGTTCGGACGAACAAAATTCGGACCCACCGGGGTACAGGCCACCGCCGCCATGAGGCACAGCCCCGCTAATTTGACCTGAACGCGTCTCACCATCCCAGGTTCATCCGAAAAAAACTCCATCAGATATCCAGTGGCCGGATAAAGTTGGCAAAGCTGTACAAGCGTATGTTGATCCGGCGCAGAAACTCAAAGCTTTTCCCCTGCCCCGTGTAAATCGCCACCGCCGCATGGCCGCCCGCCGGAAGCTCGTGCCCCTCGGGCAGGTCCACCGTGATCTGCACCGCAATCCGGCCCGGCAGCTTGGGCAGCACAAACTCGGGCAGACGCCCTGACGGCAGATACTGCCCCTGCGCCGTGGCCCACCAGACCGCTTCGACCCTGCCGGGCAGTATCTCGCCCGGATAGAGATCAAGGGCGACCTCGACCTCCTGCCCCGGCTCCACGAATTTCAGGTTTTGCTGGCGGTATGTGGCCAGAATGTACGGGTTGTCGTCGGTTACGAAACTGGCGATGGCCCCAAGGCGGACGTCGCCCACCACCAGACCGGGCCGGGCCTGCTGCGACACGATCATTCCATCCTCGGGCGCATAGATCGTCGTGTTCTGCAGAAAGTACTCGGCCTCGGCCAGTTGCGCACGGGCCTGCGCCACCCCGGTATTCACCCCGTCGATATTGGATTCCAGTGCCAATTCGGCCTTTTTCTGGTTGGCCTCGGCCTGCCGAACCTGCGCCTCGTCCTCGGTCACCTGTTCGACCCAGCGTTCCAGTTCATCCTGCCGCGCGCCACCGGCGGGCACCAGTTTCTCGTACCGCTGACGCTGATTGACTGCATATCCCAATTGTGCCGTCGCCCGTTCGACCGCCTCGGTCGCGGCCTTTACATCCTGTTCCATGATCTTGACGTTCTGCTCGGCGGCGGCCAGTTGCGCCTTGGCCGAATTCACCGCCAGCTCAAAGATCGTCTTGTCGAACCGATACAGAGGATCACCCTTCTTGACCGGCTGGTTCGGCGTCACCAGCACTTCGCTCAGGATCGTCGGTTGCGTCAGCTTGGGCACGATCTGGATCGTCGAACGCACCACATGCGCATCGACCGAGAAGGGCTGGAAAAACCGCAGAGCGACCAGAAAGATCAACAGCAGATGCGCACCCACCCAGAACGAGACGACGCCCCAGTAGATGTTGAATGTCAGCAGTTTCGCCTTGAAGAAGATGAACCAGACGAAAATGATGTAGAAAAGGGTGATGCCAACGGCGACGAACATATGGGGTCAACTCACTATCGGTTACGCCTTGGACTCTTCGTCGGTTGGCGGGTCCTGATATTCAGGCTTCACCTTTCCGCCAAGCCGTTCGATTTCCTTGCGGATCGCGTCGCGCTCTTGATCGGGGTTGCGGCGAATATCGACGGTGACGCCCTCGTGGAAGGCCCAGATAAAGGCATGCACCCACGGCACCACCGCCAGAAACCCCATCCAGCCCATGATCTTGACCGCTTCGGCATGAGGGTGATTGCGGCTGATGGCGATGCGGCCGGGCAATCCCATGATGAACAGCACCAGCGCCATGAACGCGACCAGCAACAGGATCAGCGCCGCAAAGGTCAGGTAGTCATAATACCCCAACGGTTGTCCCAGTAATCCCATCCGTCTCCTCCTCTTTGTCCTGGGTGCGTCACGACCCGCTTGTGCCCGCATCCTCCAGCAGCTTGTAATCCGTCGGCGGATCGGCACAGACCGTCGGCCCGCATTCCAGAAGCGCCGAGCCTGCGTTCAGCACAGCCAGCGCAAGCATCGTGAAGAAAGCAATCTTTGCCAGCCTGTTGCCGCCAAAGCGCTTTGCGGATTGCGGATCGGCGGGCCGTTCATATTGCCCTTCGGACAACAACATCACCGATGTGCCCACAATGACCAGAAAGAACGCGATCCCTGCCCAGGTATAATAGTGCAACCCCAGAACCGGTGACCCGTAATGCCCGGTGCCCGGCACGATATGCAGCAGAATCTGGCGGATGGACACGCTGCCACCATAGACCGCGGCGATCAGCATCAGCGCATAGTGGCGCGCACGCGGACCATAAAGCAGGTTCAGTCCTATCCCGAACCCAACCAGAACAAATCCGACCCTTTGCAACAGGCAAAGGGGGCATGGCAGTTCATAAAGCCAAAGCTGAAAGACAAACGCCAGCGCCAGCACAAGGCAAACCGCCAGCATCCCGACTGCGTTCAGAGTGCGTGAAGTTTCAAAACTCAACGTCATACGCACACCCTACAACTGAATCGTGAGGACAGAAGTTGCGTGGTATTTCAACCAATAGAGGCTGAGCAGAAACGTGACCGCAAACACGGAATAGGCAACGCGGTTCAGCGCGAAGAATGAAAGGATCATGCAAACAACCAAAAGCGCGAAAAGCAACGCAATCATCGCTCCGACCTCCTGTCTCGGGCGAAAACACATGTAACCAGTCCCGCCATAGTGGCAGCCCGGTTCTGTTGTGGCAAGCCTGCTGACATTGCGCCCCAAATGCCCGTGAAACGCCACGGCGGGCCCGCCGCTGCGCTGGATACATCTGAAGAAAATTTCGACCGTACATTGACCAAACCGCAGGAATTGGCTCACAAGGTTGCCCAATGGCATGAGGGACAAGATGAAAAACATACTGGTTACTGGTTCTGCGGGGTTTATCGGCTTTCATTTGTGCAGGCTCCTTTTGGCCGAAGGATTCCGAGTGCACGGCTATGACGGAATGACCGATTACTATGATGTCGCCCTGAAACGCCGTCGGCACCAGATGCTGATGCAGACACCGGGATTTACCGCGACCGAAGACATGCTGGAAAATCACGAGCGCCTGATGCGGGTAGCCGAGGAATTTCATCCCGATGTCATCATCCATCTCGCCGCCCAGGCGGGGGTGCGCTACAGCCTTGAAAACCCGCGCAGCTATGTCGAATCGAATGTCGTCGGCACCTTCAACGTGATGGAAGTGGCGCGCACCCTTCAGGTGGAACACCTGTTGATGGCCTCGACCTCGTCCATCTATGGCGCCAACGAGGACATGCCGTTCACCGAACTGGACAAGGCCGACAATCAGCTCACCATCTATGCCGCGACCAAAAAGGCGAACGAGGCGATGGGCCATTCCTATGCCCATCTGTGGAACCTGCCCACCACCATGTTTCGGTTCTTCACCGTCTATGGCACCTGGGGCCGCCCCGATCTGGCCTATTTCAAGTTCACCGACGCAATCCTGAACGACCGCCCCATCGACGTCTACAATCACGGCGACATGTATCGCGATTTTACCTATGTCGAAGATCTGGTGCGCGGTATCCGCCTGTTGATCGACGCGGTGCCGGTGCGCCCCGAAAGCGCTGCCGATATCGAGGATGGCGACAGCCTCTCGCCCATCGCGCCCTTCCGGATCGTCAATATCGGCAATTCCGACAAGGTGCGCCTGCTGGATTTCATCGAAGCGATCGAGGATGCGCTCGGCAAGAAGGCCGTTCGCAATTATATGCCGATGCAAAAGGGCGACGTGCCCGCCACCTGGGCCGATACCAGCCTGCTGCAGCGCCTGACCGGATATCGGCCCGAGACCAATATCCGCAAGGGACTTGCCGAATTCGTCGACTGGTATCGCGACTATTACGGCAAATAGTCCCCTCTCGCCGGTTCGGCGGGGAACCAAAGGTTCGGTGCATTCAGACGTCAATGCACCGAAAGCATCCCGCCTTCCACGCCTTCGGAAAATGACCGGAGCGCATCGACACTCTTGATCGTCACTTTTCTTTGCTGAATCGCCACGCCAAACGGCTTGAGACGACCGAACGCCCGCGACAGGCTTTCCGGTTTCATACCCAGCTTGCCCGCAAGCAGGTTTTTCTCGAACGGCAGCTCGATGTCCCCGTTCTCTGCCGAGCTTTCGGCCAGGCTGAGCAGATAGTCGGACAGCCGCTCGACACCTGTTTTGACCTTCAGCCGCTCGACATCGTCCATCAGCGCCTCGATATGGCCCGATGCGGCCGCCAGCACGACGGTCATGATCTCACGATGCGCGTCCTGACATGCAAAGACGCTCGACGGATCGAGATACAGAATTGTGCAATCGCTGACAGCCTGAGCCGATGCCGAACTGTGCCTGCCCTGCAGCGAGGCGATCTCATCAAAGCTTTGCCCTTCCTTCAGCGTCGCAAGGATGGCTTCGCCGCCGTTTTGTGAGATTCGATACAGCTTCACCCAGCCCGATTGCACGACCTTGAGTGTTCTGGTGGCTTCGCCCTGCAGGCAGATCGTCGAGCCGCGATCAAAGGTTCGCGTGCGCGCCTTGGCCAGCAGGCAATCCCTGACCTTTGCAGAAAGTTGTTCGAAAATAGAACCTTGCGGCGCATAACTTGCCATGCGTGTGAATCTCCTGTTCGCAATCGGAGTGCTAGGGAGATTTTCAAGGTCTCGTATTGAGCCAGATCAAATTGACCAGAAAGTATCGACGCACCGGAATCAAATGGCGGCGCGGTCGTAAACAGAGGTTCCGTCGCCGACAACGAAAAACCGGCGCATGTCGCGCCGGTGTCCTTTCTTACCCGCCGAAATCGTCGAGCATGATGTCTTCGCGATCCACGCCCAGATCCAGCAGCATGTTGATGACCGACTGGTTCATGATCGGCGGACCACACATGTAATATTCGCAATCCTCGGGTGCCGGATGGTTCTTGAGGTATTCCTCGAACAGCACATTGTGGATGAAGCCGGTATAACCTTCCCAGTCATCGCCCGGCTGCGGATCACTCAACGCCACGTGCCATTCGAAATTCGGATTCTCTGCGGCCAGCGTGTCGAAATCCTCGACAAAGAACATCTCTTTTCGGGACCGCGCGCCGTACCAGAACGAAATTTTCCGCTTGGAACCAAGTCGCTTGAGCTGGTCGAAGATGTGGCTGCGCATCGGCGCCATACCCGCGCCACCGCCGATGAACACCATCTCCTTGTCGGTATCGCGGGCAAAGAACTCGCCGAACGGGCCGGAAATGGTGACCTTGTCACCCGGTTTCAGGTTGAAGATATAAGACGACATCTGCCCCGGCGGGATGCCTTCGGCCCCCGGCGGCGGCGAGGCGACGCGAACGTTCAGCATGATCATACCGCGCTCTTCGGGATAGTTCGCCATCGAATAGGCACGTTCGATCGGCTCATTCACCACCGACTTGTACTGCCACAGATTGAACTTGTCCCAATCCTCGCGATACTCCTCCTGCACGTCGAAATCAGTATAGGAGAGTTGGTGCGCGGGCGCTTCGATCTGGATATAGCCCCCGGCGCGAAAGTTCACGTCCTCGCCCTCGGGCAGATCCAGCGTCAGCGCCTTGATGAAGGTCGCAACGTTGTCGTTCGAGCGAACAGTGCATTCCCATTTCTTGACGCCAAAGACCTCTTCGGGAACTTCGATCTCCATATCCTGCTTGACCGCAACCTGACACGACAGACGGTCGCCACAGGATGCTTCGCGCTTGGTGATATGGCTTTCTTCGGTCGGCAGGATAGAACCGCCACCGGAATGCACACGCACACGGCATTGCGCGCAAGTACCGCCACCACCGCAGGCCGATGGCACGAACAGTTTCTCGGCCGCCAGTGTCTGCAACAGCTTGCCGCCCGCAGGAACCGATATGGTTTTCTCACCGTTGATGGTGATGTTGACGTTTCCGGTCGATACCAGCTTGGACCGTGCGGCCATGATGATGGCCACAAGCGCCAGAACGATCAGGGTGAACAGGACAACGCCGAGCGAAAAGGTTTCCATTCTCACGCCCCCCTTACAGTTTCACGCCCGAGAAGGACATGAAGGCCATCGCCATCAGCCCGGCGGTGATAAAGGTGATGCCCAGCCCTTGCAGCCCGTCCGGCACGTCCGAGTATTTCAGTTTTTCGCGCACCCCCGCCATCGCGGTAATCGCCAGCGCCCAGCCGAACCCGGACGATACGCCATAGGTGGCCGCCTCGGCAAAGTTATAGTCGCGTTCGACCATGAACAGCGAGCCGCCCAGAATGGCGCAGTTCACCGTGATCAGCGGAAGGAAGATCCCCAGCGCGTTGTAGAGCGGTGGGAAATACTTATCGAGGATCATCTCGAGGATCTGAACCATCGCCGCGATCACGCCGATATAGGAAATCAGCCCGAGAAAGGTCAGGTCCACATCCGGGAACCCGGCCCATGCCAAAGCGCCCGGTTTCAGCAGGAAGGACAGCAACAGGTTGTTGGCCGGCACGGTGATGGCCTGCACCACCATGACCGAAATCCCCAGCCCCAGCGCCGTCGAAATCTTTTTCGACACGGCAATGAAGGTACACATGCCAAGGAAAAAGCTGAGCGCAAGGTTTTCGATAAAGACGGCCTTCACGGCCAGAGAGATAAGCCCTTCCATCAGTGCGCCTCTACCTGCTGGATTTTGTAATCACGTTCTTCGACCTGGTTCGGCTTCCACGTACGGAAAGCCCAGATCAGCAGGCCGATCACGAAAAACGCAGACGGCGGCAGCAGCAGCAACCCGTTAGGCACGTACCAGCCGCCATTGTTTACCGTCTGCAGGATCGTAACGCCGAACAGGCTGCCCGATCCGAACAATTCGCGGATGATGCCCACCAGCATCAGGATCAGGCCATAGCCCATGCCATTGCCCAGACCGTCGATGAACGACGCCACCGGCGGGTTCTTCATGGCGAATGCCTCGGCGCGGCCCATAACGATGCAGTTGGTGATGATCAGGCCGACGAACACCGACAGCGTCTTGGAAATCTGAAAGGCATAGGCCTTGAGGATCTGATCCACCAGAATCACCAACGACGCGATGATCACCATCTGCACGATGATCCGGATCGAGCCGGGAATCTGGTTGCGCAGCATCGAGATGAACATCGACGAAAACGCCGTCACCGACGTCACCGCTATGGCCATGACAAAGGCCACTTGCAGTGATGATGTTACAGCCAGTGCCGAACAGATACCCAGCACCTGCAAGGTGATCGGGTTGTTGTCGACAAGGGGGTCGACCAGCAGCTCTTTCTTGGTCTGCGACATCAGATCTCTCCTGCTTGCAACTTGGCCAGGAACGGCGCGTAACCCGCATCGCCCATCCAGAATTTCACAAGGTTGTCGACCCCGCGCGATGTCAGGGTCGCGCCCGCAAGCGCGTCGACGAAAAATTCGGGCCCGGCCGCAGGCTGCGACTTGGCGACGGTGATCTGCAACACACCCGCGTCGTCGCGCAGCTTCTTGCCGTTCCACAGTGCCTTCCAGCGCGGGTTGTCCACCTCGGCACCCAAACCGGGCGTTTCACCATGCTGATAGAATTGCAGGCCATAGATATCGTTGCCGTTATTCTCCAGCGCGATGAAACCGTACAGAGTGGACCACAACCCATAGCCATGCAGCGGCAGGATCACCTTGTCCAACGCCCCCGCGTCGTCGCGCAGCAGATAGATCACCCGGTATTTGGCCTTGCGGCCAATGCTTGCAGGGTCGTCGTCAAGCGCGACGCTCAGGTCCGGATCACCGGCAGCGGCCATATCATCAAAGGTGGTCGGGTCAAGCTGATCGTCCACAAAATCGCCCGTTGCCAGATCCAGCACATGCGGCTCGAATGCGGCAAATGCTTCGGTGATATTGACGCCGGGTTCATACACCCCCGCCACCTGCAGGATGTTGACCTGCTTGTCCTTCAGCTTGTTGGCCTCCTGCACCGGGCGCAGGCTCACTGCCGCGGCCGACACGATCATCGAAGCAACAAGGCAGACCGCCACGGCGATGAAGATCGTCTTGCCCACCGAATCCGGCGAGGCCGCCAGAAACCGGGCAATCGCGCCCTTGGGTTCAGGGGATTGCGTATCAGACATGGCGACGCGCCCTCCGTTTGATATTGGCCTGCACCACGAAATAGTCGATCAGCGGCGCAAAGACGTTGCCGAACAGGATGGCCAGCATCATGCCTTCGGGGAAAGCCGGGTTCACCACACGGATCAACACAACCATGACACCGATCAGCGCGCCATAGACGTATCGGCCCACATTGGTGTGGCTGGCCGAAACCGGCTCGGTCACCATGAAGGCGAGGCCAAAGGCGTAGCCGCCCAGCACGACGTGCCAGTACCACGGCATTGCGAACATCGGGTTCGTCTCGGACCCGATCAGGTTCAGCAGCCAGGTGAATGCGATGGTGCCCGCCAGACAGCCCAATATCAGGCGGTAATTGGCGATCTTGGTAATCAGCAGGAAGGCCAGACCGATCATGCAGGCCAGTGTCGAGGTTTCCCCGATGCTGCCTTGGATGGTGCCGTAAAACGCGCTCCACCAGGTAATGCCGTCAGCGGCCAGCGCCTGATATCCTTCGGCGGCCGACACCGCCAGAGCCGTCGCACCGGAAAACCCGTCGACCGGGGTCCAGACCGCATCGCCCGACATGTTCGCAGGATAGGCGAAATACAGGAACGCCCGCCCCACCAATGCCGGGTTGAGGAAGTTCTTGCCGGTACCGCCAAACACCTCTTTGCCGATCACGACGCCAAAGATGATCCCCAGCGCCACCTGCCACAAGGGCGTCGTGGCGGGCATGATCAGCGCATAAAGCATTGAGGTCACAAGGAACCCTTCGTTCACCTCGTGCCCGCGCACGGTGGCAAAGATCACCTCGAAAATCCCGCCTGCCACCAGCGTGACGATGTAGATCGGCAGGAAATACAGCAATCCGTGCATGAAATTGGCAAACATGCTGGTCGGGTCCAGCGAAATGCCGAACATCTGCAACAGGGCGATCCGCCAGCCGGTCGCGGCCTCGGGCCCCATCACCGCAAGCGCCGAGTTGGCCTGATAGCCGGTGTTCCACAGTCCCCACAGGATACACGGGATGGTGGCGATCACGACATAGGTCATGATCCGCTTCATATCCACGTAAGACCGCGCATGGGGCGCGACCGAGGTCACGGTTTTCGGCGTATAGATGAAACTCTCGACCATCTCGTAGACGGGAAAGAGTTTTTCGTACCGGCCGCCCTTGGTGAAATGCGGCTCGATCCGGTCAAAGAAGCTGCGCAATCCCATCCGGCTCAGCCCTCCTTTTCAATCTTGCTGAGGCAGTCGCGCAGCGCCAGCCCGTATTCGTACTTGGCCGGACAGGCAAAGCCCACAAGGCCCAGATCCTCTTCGTCCAGCTCCAGCGCGCCCAGCGCCTGCGCGGTGTCGGTGTCCATCACCAGAAGTGCGCGTAAAAGCTGTGTCGGCAGGTAGTCCTGCGGCATCAGTTCTTCGAACGTGCCCGTGGGCACCATCGCGCGGCGACCGCCGTTGAGGTTGCTGGTGAAGGCATAAACCTTCTTGGCAAAGGCCGACCCCAGCACCGGCTGCACCGCGTATTTCGACGGCATCGGACGGATCCAGCCCATCGGGATCTGTTCGCGATCCTCGCGGATCAGGGCCACCTGCCGCGCAAACCGGCCCAGATAGGCAAACGCACCCTCGGCATGACGCCCCGACAGGATCGACCCCGAAATGACCCGTACCGGGCCATCCACGGCAACCTCTCCCCGTGTCAGTTCCTCGGTCGAGGCACCCATGACGGTACGGATCAGACGCGGCTGCCGCGCGGCGGGGCCCGACAGGGCCACCACGATGCTCGGATCCAGATGCCCGGTCAACATCAGCCGGCCAATGGCGATCACGTCCTGATAGCCGATGGTCCAGACCTGCGACTCGGCCCTGAGCGGTTTCAGAAAATGGATATGCGTGCCGGCCAGCCCCGACGGGTGCGGCCCGGCAAAGGCGGCCGCCTCGACCCCCGGCAGGTCAGCGCCGGCGATCTGGTCCCCGTCTTTGTGACACAGATAGGTCTTGCCCTCGGTCAGCTTCGACACGGCGGCAAGACCGGCGGCAAACGCCTCTTGCGCCTCGCCGATGATCAGGGCCGCGTCGGCGGCCAGCGGTTCGCTGTCCATCGCGGTGACGAAAACCGCCTCGGGCGCGGCACCCGGCTGTGGCATCCTGGAATAGGGACGGGTACGGAACGCCGTCCACAGGCCGCCGGCGCACAGCCTGGCGGTCACGCCCTGGGCCGTGTCGGCATCACCCACACCCGAGAAATCGAGGCCAGCGTCACTGGCGTCGCCAACTTCGATCACCACGCTTTGCAGCACCCGCCGCGCACCCCGGTTGACGGCGACGACCTTGCCGCTCATCGGGGCGACCATCATCGCGTCGGGGGCATCCTTGTGACAGAACAGCGGTGTACCGCGCTGCACCTCGTCCCCTTCTTCGATCAGCATGCGCGGCTTCAGTCCGATGTAATCGGCCCCCACCACCGCAACCGTCGAAACTTCGGGGCCTTCGTGGATCTTCTGTTCGGGCGCGCCTTCGACCGGCAGGTCCAGCCCCTTTTTCAGTTTGAAAGTTTGCATGTCGCTACGTTCTTCCAAGCCTTTGTTCCAAGCCAGTGTGTCCCTACTGGTCGATGTCAGCAATGCTGATACCGGGAAGCGCAGGCCAAAGGCCTGTCAAATCCGCCAGAAACGGGCGGGAATCCGCAGGTATCGCGTTGGTTTGGGGGTCCGTTTACGCGGGGACGCTCTCGAACGCAAACCTGTTACCGCTCAACAAATCGTTCGGCCGCCGTTTTTTTGGCGAATTGCGCCGCAATCGGGCGCTTTCGTCGCGCCCCAACGCAAATCACCCTCGCACGGCAATCCGGCCCGGTATATGCAGCGGACATGACAACAGATGACGACATGGAAATCTTTCTGGTGGCCACACCCGGCCTGGAACAGCCGCTCTGCGCCGAGGCCGCCGAAAAGGGCTTCGCCAAGCCACGCGCAGTGCCCGGCGGCGTGGTCTGCAGCGGCAACTGGTCTGAAATCTGGCGCGCCAATCTGCAACTGCGCGGTGCAAACAAGGTGCTGGCGCGTATCGGCGCCTTTCCCGCCGTCCATCTGGCGCAACTCGACAAACGCGCCCGCAAGTTTCCCTGGGCCGACGTTCTGCGCCCCGACATGCCGGTCCGGGTCGAGGCGACAAGCCGCAAGTCGCGCATCTACCACGCCGGCGCCGCGCGCCAGCGGGTGGAAACGGCAATTTCCGAATCATTGGGCGTGCCGATCGATCCCGAAGCCGGGGTCCGGGTCATGCTGCGCATCGAAAAAGACCTGTGCACCTTCTCGCTGGACACCTCCGGAGAGCCGCTGCACAAGCGCGGCCACAAAGAGGCCGTGGCCAAGGCCCCCATGCGCGAGACCATGGCGGCGATGTTCCTGCGGGAATGCGGCTTCGACGGCACCGAACCGGTGCTCGACCCGATGTGCGGCTCGGGCACCTTCGTCACCGAAGCAGCGGAAATCGCGCTGGGGCTTGATCCCGGACGCTCCCGCAACTTTGCCTTCGAACAGCTTGCCTCGTTTCAGCCTCAGGCGTGGGCCAAAATGCACGCCGCCGGCCAAGCGCGGCAAACCGATCAACTGTTCCACGGATCGGACCGCAACGCAGGCGCGATCGAGGCCAGCCGCGCCAATGCCGACCGCGCCGGGGTGGCCCGGATCACCCGGTTTCACAACCGCACCATCAGCGATCTGAAGCCGCCCGAAGGCCCCACCGGCCTGGTCATCGTCAACCCGCCCTATGGCGGACGGATCGGGGACGAAAAGCGCCTGCGCTCGCTCTATGGCGCGCTGGGCAAAGTCTTGATGGACCGCTTCAAGGGCTGGCGCGTGGGCATTGTGACCAGCAATCAGGGGTTGGCACGGTCGACCCGGCTGCCACTGCTGGCGCCGGGGCCAATTGTCGATCACGGTGGTACAAAGATCCGCCTTTATCGGACCGATCCCCTGCCCTGACCCGCCCGCAAACGCAAAGCGCCCCACGCTTTCCGGGCGCGGGGCGCATGAGGCGTCAATCGAGGAAGGGATCGATCTCTACGCCTTGGGTTCGATGGACCCTCAGTTCACGGCCTTGGCGTCCACAACGTCCTTCTCGATGGCCTTGGCCGACGCGATCTCGATCCGGCGCGGTTTCAGCGCCTCGGGCACCTCGCGCTTCAGTTCGATATGCAGCATGCCGTTTTCCAGGCTGGCCCCGGTCACACGTACATGATCGGCCAGTGCAAACCGGCGCTCGAACGCGCGGGTGGCGATACCGCGATGCAGATAGGTGCGCTCGTTGTCCTCGTCGGCCTTGCGACCGGCAACGACCAGTGAATTCTCTTTCATCTCGACCGACAGGTCATTCTCGGCGAAACCGGCGACCGCCACCGAAATCCGGTAAGCGTCTGCTGCAGTTTTTCAATGTTGTAAGGGGGATAGCTCGGCTGAGCCACGTCGCTGCTCATAACGCGATCCATCATGTCGGCGATCTGGTCAAAACCGATGGTGGCGCGGTGCAGGGGTGCAAAATCAAACGTACGCATATTCGTCATCCTCATCTCTGGAGCGATTTCCGAGTTGTGCCCTCCGTCCGGACGGGCGGTTACGATATACCGGACCCCGAAAGCGGCGATCCGATACTCAGGAAATGGGAAGTCAGATGATCGAGTTCAAGACCCGCTTGAGCCAATGAACTTGGCCCCGCCCAGGGATTTTTCCGCCCCCACGCCAAGCCGCTTGATCGTGGGCTGTGGCCGCGGCGCGTCCCGGCGCAGGATCGCTTTCAACTCGGACACGATACGGGGCAGTTCCATGCCGAACCCCACGGTGCGCCCGCCAATCGACCCGCCCGCCGACACCACCGACAGAATCTGCCATCGCGGCCCGGATCTGGCCAATATGGCAGACCCGGAAGACCCAAAAGTGATGTTGCAGTCAAAGGCGATCAGCCCTTCGCCCCGCCGCAGAATATTGCAGGACCGCTGCCGCGTAATCGCCTCGGACCGCCCCCGGCCATAAGAGGCCACACTGACCTCAGAGCCAGAGATATCGCCCTGATGCAGCGCGAAGGCATTCGCCTCGCCAAACCCGATTGGCGCGTCCAGCCGCATCAGCGCCACATCCCGCTTGACCCGTTCTGCCGACACCCCGGCCCGGGCCGTGAAATCAGGCGGCACGGCGATCTGCACCACTTTGCGGTCGGCCACCGACTTGCCGTCATGCAGCCCGGCGCGAAAGGTCACGGCCCCGGACTCAAACGGTTTTCCGGTTCTTGCGTCAAACGCGCAATGGGCTGCGGTCAGCACCAGATCCCGCGCAATCAGCGTTCCGGTGCAAAACCCCGTATCCCCCAGATCCAGCCGCCCGACGGCCTCCCAGCCCAGCAGATCCTCGCGATCCGACAAGCGGCGCTGGCCGCTGTTCTGGGCAAGGCCTTGCGTGGACAGGACGCAAATCGCAATCAGGACAGAAATCAGACGGGTCATGGTTTCAGGAACTTGGCCCCGTTCTGGTTGCGCACGCTTCCGACACTGATCCGGCTGGCACCGTTGACCGGGGTTTTTGCGAACCCGCGTCCCGCCGACAACTCGGCTTGCAGCAATTCCAGCGATTCCTCCAGCGCGGTGCCCAGCGCCACCCGCTGGCCATCCAGTTCGGCCTTGGCCGAGACCACCGACACGATGCGAGGACGTTCGCCATCAAACGAAAAGACCGGCGCCCCGGACGAGCCGTAATCGACGTCGCACGACATCACCAGCACGCCGCGCTGCCGCGCCATGACGGAACAGACCTCCTGCAGCGATGGCGCCTCGGCCCGGTCCTTGGCGTATGAAACAATGCCGACGCCCTCGCCGCGCTTGGGCCTGCGGCCGGTGTCAAAGGGCAAAACCGTGGTGTTCCGGATAGGTTGCGACAGTTCGATCAACGCCACGTCATGGCGCACCCGTGCGGTCGAGGCCTCACCATCAAAGCGATAGGCCGGATGCACCACCGCCTGCCGAACCGACCGATAGGCCGAGGCCTGACCCCGCCGCCAGCCCGCCAGGAACTCGATCCGCGCCGGATCAACTCGCTCTTTGGTTTCCTTGTCGTACAGGCAATGCGCCGCCGTCAGCACCAGATTCGGGCCGATCAGCGAGCCGGTGCAAAACCCCGTGCCCCCGATATCCAGACGCCCGACCCCCAACCATTCGCGCCCCGCATCCGAGGTTTCAAGGCTTTCCAACGCCGAATCCTGTGCCACCGCTGCCACCGGCAACAGCGCCACGATGAAAGCTTTGACCCAGTTCCTCACCTGTTCCTCCGGCCTTGCCACAAGGCCAGAGTGATACCGAAGAGCTGCGGCAAAAATAGGGCGCGCCCATCAAGGCCCGCAACTGATGCCGCGCTGCATCAGTGACCGATCCTGCTCAGCGAAGGTTCGGCACCCCGGCCATTTCCGACATTGCGCGCGGTTTCGGCCCGCCTGTGGCCCAATCCAGCAACTCGACCGTGTGCACCACCGGAACACCGGTACCCGACCCGATCTGGATCATGCAGCCTATGTTGCCCGCAGCGATGACGTCGGGCCGCTTCGCCTCCAGCGTTTGCACCTTGCGTGCCTTCAGTTTGCCGGAAATCTCGGGCTGCATCAGGTTATAGGTTCCCGCCGAGCCACAGCACAGGTGACTGTCTGCCGGTTCAACCACCCTAAACCCCGCCTTCTTCAGCAGGTCCTTGGGAAAGGTCTTGACCTTCTGCCCATGCTGTAGCGAACAAGCCGCATGATAGGCAACTGTCAGCCCTTTCTCCTCGCCCTCCGGCACCTCCAGCCGCATCAGCAATTCACTGACATCCATCGCGATCCCTGACACCCGCGCGGCATCCCCGGCCAGCGGGTCGTTGCGGAACATATGCCCGTAATCCTTGACGGTCGTGCCGCACCCCGAGGTGTTGATCACGATGGCGTCCAACCCGTCGCCGTCCATTTCGCGCGCCCAGGCTTTGATGTTTGCTGCTGCCGTGTGGTGACTGTCGCGCGTCTTTCCCATGTGATGGGTCAGCGCGCCGCAACACCCCGCCCCCTCGGCCACCACGACCTCGCAGCCCAGCCGGGTCAGCAGGCGGATGGTGGCGTCGTTGATGTCGGTGTTCAGCGCCTTTTGCGCACAACCCGTCATCAGCGCCACCCGCATCCGGCGCGCGCCTTGGGGCGCAAAGCTTTGCGGATCGTCATTGCGGCTGACCGGCGGGATCGCCTTGGGCGCCATCTCCAGCATCGCCCTCAGCCGCGCGTCCGGCATCAGGAACCGAAACGGCTTGCCGATCTTCGCCCCCAGCAGCGCCAGCCGGAACCGTGTCGGATAAGGCAGGATTTGTGCCAGCACCCAGCGCAGCGCCCTGTCCCGCCAGGGCCTCCGGTAATGCGCTTCGATGTATTCGCGCGCATGATCCACCAGATGCATGTAATGCACCCCCGACGGGCAGGTGGTCATGCAGGCCAGACAGGACAGGCACCGGTCGATGTGCCTGACCGTCCTTTCATCCGGCACACGCTCGTTTTCCAGCATGTCCTTGATCAGGTAAATCCGGCCCCTCGGGCTGTCCAACTCGTCCCCCAGCACCTGGTAGGTCGGGCAGGTCGCGGTGCAGAACCCGCAATGAACGCAATTGCGCAATATCTCGTTCGACCGCCGGATGGCCGGGTCGCGCAGTTGCTCCGTCGTGAATGTCGTCTGCATCGCCTATCCCATCAGTCCCGGATTGAAGAGCCCCTTCGGGTCGAACCGCTGCCGCAGCCCACGGCTCAATGCCGCGACGCCCGCCGGTTCCGGCTGAAACCGCCCCAACCGCCCAGTCGTCTCTGCCGAGGCGCGCACCAGCGTCGCGTGCCCCGCAATCGCGCCCAGCCGCGCCCGCAGATCGGTGCCTTCGGCCACCAGCGCCCAGATCAGCCCGCCGCCCCAGTCGAACAGCAGCCCCTCCGCCCCGGCCCGCGCGGCAATCTCGGACGCCTCTGTCGGCTTGACCGAGATCCGCCAGACGTCCCCCTGTCGCTTGTGAAAGGCCTCCACATCCCGAATGCCGCACCAGGTATTTTCGCTATCCGCCAATGGCCCGGCTTCGCCCCCCAGCAATTCGGCCAGCCGCCCAAGTCGATAGGAAACCGACTCCGCAAACCCCTCCACCCGCAGCAGCGCCCTCCCCGCGACCGGATCATAGGCGGCCCCGCTCACCTCATAGGGCGAGCCCAGCGCGGCCGACATCACCTGAACACCCGATTGGGTATCCGGCACGGACACGGCCAGCGTCTCGGCCATTTCGGCCTTGGGCAGAACCTTCAGCGACACCTCGCTCAAAACGCCCAATGTCCCCCAGGACCCGGCCATGAGCTTGACCAGATCGTATCCCGTTACATTCTTCATCACCCGGCCGCCGTTCTTGATCACCTGCCCGCGCCCGTCGACATAGCGCACCCCCAACAGGAAATCCCGGCACGCCCCGGCCTGCACCCTGCGCGGCCCCGAGACATTGGCGGCCACGACCCCGCCGATAGTCGGCTCGCCGGATGTTGCCAGCAGCCCGCGATAATCCATCGGTTCAAAGGCCAGGCGCTGCCCTTCTGTCGCCAGCGCCGCCTCGATCTCGGCCACCGGTGTCCCGGCCCGCGCCACCAGCGTCAGCGCCCCCGGCTCATAAAGCGTGATCCCGCGCAACCCCGCCACGCTCAATTCCGCGCCCGGCCCGCCAACCCCACGGGTGCCGCCGCCAACGATCCGCACCGGCGCACTCAGCCCGGCCACCATTCCGGCCAGTTCGGTCTCTGTCTCTGGTCTCATGACATTCATCTTTTCGAAAATACTCTGGGGGTTTGGAGGCAAAGCCCCATCATTCCGCCGCCATCCGCCGCGCTGCCGAACTGTCCAGCGGGAACACCTTGGCCGGATTCAACAGCCAGGCCGGATCGAACACGTCCTTGACTGCCATCTGCGCCTCCAGATCCTCACGCCCGTACTGATGCACCATCAGATCGCGTTTCTCGATCCCCACCCCATGCTCTCCGGTCAGACACCCGCCCGCCTCGACGCACAGCTTCAGGATCTCGGCCCCGAACGCCTCGCATTTCTCCAGATCACCAGGCTTGTTGGCATCGAACAGGATCAGCGGGTGCATGTTGCCGTCGCCCGCATGGAACACGTTGCCCACCGGCAGGCCATAATCTTCGCTCATCTCGCCGATCCGGCGCAGCACCATGGGCAGCGCCGAAACCGGGATGGTGCCATCCAGACACATGTAATCGTTGATCTGTCCCATCGCGCCAAAGGCCGATTTCCGCCCCAGCCAGATCTTGGCGCTTTCCTCCGCCGACTGGCTTTCGCGCAGTTCCACCGGGTTGTGACGGCGGGCAATCTCGATGATCCTGGCCAACTGGCTGTCGATTTCGGCCTCCGATCCTTCGACCTCGACGATCAGCAGCGCCTCGCAGTCCGGATAACCCGCATGGGCAAAATTCTCGCAGGCCTGAATGCAAAGCTTGTCCATGAATTCTATCGCCACCGGCAGGATGCCCGATTTGATGATGTCCGACACGCATTGCCCCGCCACCGCGTTGTCGTCAAAGCCCATCAGAACCGGCCGCGCGCCCTCGGGCTTGCGCAGGATGCGCAGGGTTGCCTCGGTCACCACGCCCAACTGCCCTTCCGAGCCGCAGATGACCCCCAAAAGATCCAGCCCGCCCGCATCCAGATGCGCGCCGCCGATCTCGACGACCGAGCCATCCATCAGCACCATCGTGACGCCGAGCAGATTGTTGGTGGTCACGCCGTATTTCAGACAATGCGCGCCGCCCGAGTTCATCGCGATATTGCCCGCAATGGCGCAGGCCAGTTGCGAGGACGGGTCAGGGGCATAAAAGAAATCCTCTTCTTCCACCGCCCCGGTCACGCTCAGGTTGGTGCGGCCCGACTGAACCCGGATGAAACGGTTGTCATAGTCGACCTCCAGCACCTCGTTCATCCGGGCAACGCCCAGAATCACGCAATCCGCCGTCGGCAAGGCGCCACCCGCCAGCGACGTGCCCGAGCCGCGCGGCACCACCGGCACCCCCTCCTCGTGGCATATGCGCAAGACGTCCGAGACCTCCTGTGTCGAGGCGGGCAGAACCGCCAGCATCGGAGGGCATTTGTACGCGGTCAGCGCATCGCATTCATAAACGCGGGTTTCGGCCTCGTCATGGATCACCGCATCCTCCGGCAGTACCTGGGCCAACCGCTCTCGCAGCCGATCCTTGCGCGCCAGCACCGCAGTATCGGGTTTCGGCATTTCCATGGCAATCTCCTCCGTTTGGTAAATTAATATTACCAATTTACCGATCTGGCAAGTTCAACCGGTAAGCCTTACTGTCGCAGCCATGACATGGATCGACCGCGCCCTGCTGTTTTCACCGCTGGATTATGCCGCCATCGCGCTGTTGTTGGGGGCATGGGTCTGGATCGGCTGGCGGATCGAGAATCCCGCACCCGGCAAACCGTCTGTGGCCCGCATGATGGACGACTTTCGCCGCGGCTGGATGAAAGAGATGGTCACCCGCCAGCCCCGGATGTTCGACGCGCAACTGGTCGCCAGCATGCGGCAGGGCAGCACCTTCTTCGCCTCGACCTCGATGATCGCCATCGGCGGCGGGCTGGCGCTGATCGGCAACACCGACCGGCTGGCGGGCGTCGCGCAGGATCTCGCGATTGGAACCGCACCCGACATGGTGTGGGAGATCAAGATCCTGATAACGCTCTTGTTTCTGTCCAGCGCGTTTCTGAAATATGTCTGGGCGCATCGTCTGTTCGGTTATTGCGCCGTCCTGATGGCGGCGGTCCCGAACGACCCGGACCATCCCGAGGCCTATCCCCGCGCCGGGCAGGCCGCCGAGATCTGCGTCACCGCTGCCCGCAGTTTCAACCGGGCCCTGCGAACGACCTATTTCGCGCTGGCCACGGTCGCCTGGCTGCTGGGGCCGCTGGCGCTGATCCTTGCCACGTTGGCGACGCTGGCGGTGCTCTATCGCCGAGAATTCGCCTCGCATTCCCGCACAATCCTGCTGACCCGCCCACCTCACACGCAGTCGTGAACCCCATGTCAGCCGGACACGCCTATGGTTGCCGCATGAGATACCTGATCCTGATCGCATTACTGGGGCAACCGGCCCTTGCCGATGAACCCGTCATCGAAAACGCCACCGCCCACCGCTCGGGCGACACATGGCGAATCGACGTGACACTTTCCCACCCCGATACCGGATGGGATCATTATGCCGACGGCTGGCGGGTGCTTGACCCCGACGGAAACGAACTGGGCCTGCGCGTGCTGCTGCATCCGCATGAACACGAACAGCCCTTCACCCGCTCGCTCAGCGGTGTTTCGATCCCTGCGGGTGTCACCGAGGTTCGGATCCAGTCCCGTTGCCTCGTCGACGGGTGGAGCGGCCAGACCTATACCCTGAGCCTCGACTGAACGTCAGAACGCCCCCATGCTCAGCCCCGCGCCCAGCGCCATGCCAAGCTCGCGGCACTGTTCCAGTTCGGCTTCGGGAATGACCTTTTCCGCCAGTATCTGTTCGGGGGTCTGCGCGTGAGTACACACGATCATGGCGGGCTGAACCTCCTTCAGACGCCAGCCCTGCGCGATCCGGGCGACCTGGCGCACCGCATTTTCGCCATCTGACCCGGCGCAGACCATCTGCGCATAGGGTCGCCCCTCGATCCGGCCCAGAACCGGGTAATAGCAGCGGTCAAAGAAATCCTTCATCACGCCCGATATCGCCGCCAGGTTTTCGGGGCAACAAAAGACATAACCGTCTGCCGCCAGCAAATCATCCGGCCCCGCCTGATCGGCGGGTTTCAGCACCACCTGCGCCTCGCCGCGCGCACCCGCCCCGGCGGCCTCGGCCATCTGCCGGCTGCCGCCCGTGCGTGAATGGTAGACGATCAAAAGCTGTGCCATGACCCCGTCATACCCGGTGATAGGGGCTTCCGGCCAGTATCGTGGCCGCCCGGTACAGCTGTTCGGCCAGCATCACCCGCACCAGCATGTGCGGCCAGACCATCGCGCCAAAGGATATCGAGAAATCCGCCTCGGCCCGCAAGTCCGCGTCGATTCCGTCGGCCCCGCCGATGATCAGCGCCAGATCCTGCCGCCCGGCATCACGCCACCCGGCCAACTTGTCCGCGAAATCGGGCGATGAAAGCGTCCTGCCGCGCTCGTCCAATGTGCAGATCACCGCGCCCTTGGGCAGCGCCTTGCGCAGCAAGACCGCCTCGGCGCCCATGCCCGCGTTCTTCTTGTCCTCGACCTCGATCACACATGCCGGGCCCAGGCCCAGCGCCCGCCCCGTCCGGTCGAACCGGGTCAGATAATCGTCAATCAGGGATTTCTCCGGTCCGGCCCGCAATCGGCCGACCGCGCAGATGCTAACACGCATTCAACTCTCGCTTCCGGCCCGAAATCGCAGGCCGGGATAGCGCCTCAGTTCGCCGAGGCGCTGCTACCCTGCGGCAGCCACATCTTTTCCAGCTGATAGAATTCCCGCACTTCGGGGCGGAAGATATGAACGACCACGTCGCCCGTATCGATCAGCGCCCAGTCGCCGGCATCCTTGCCTTCGACCTTGCAGGTGAATCCGAACTCCTGCTTGATGCGGTCCATCAGCTTTTCCGCCATGGCCGAGACCTGACGTGTCGAACGTCCGGACGCGATCACCATGTAATCCGCTACCGACGACCTGCCGCGCAGATCGATCTGCACAACGTCTTCGGCCTTGTCATCGGATAGTGAGGAAAGGATGCGCTCAAGCAGCTTTTCGCTGGTAAGCTGAGAGTGGGCCATCATTGCGGCCCCGTTATCGGCGGGCAAACCCGCCTGTGTACTGAGAGACAGGACATAGTCCTCCTTTGAAAAGCACCGGCCAACCCCCCGGCGCGGGGGTAAGTTGAATTTAGCAACCAAATTTTGTCATTTCAATGAAACCCGGCGTCACGGGCGCTCACTCTTCAGCAAGTTGTTGCGAAACCGTCTCTTTTCCGGCGTCATCGTTGAGCAGGCGAACCTCTCGCTGCGGGAACGGAATCGAGATGCCTTCGGCCTTGAACGCGTCCCAAAGCGCCAGAAACACGTTGCCCCGTATGTTGGTCAGGCCGGCCGTCGGATCGCTGATCCAGAACCGCAGGATGTAATCGACACTGCTGTCACCGAACCCGGTTATGTGACAGACCGGCTCATGCCCCGGCCCGGACAGCACCCGACGAACGGATTTGACCGCCTTGATTGCCACCGCGCGCACCTGATGCGGATCGTCATCATAGGCGGTGCCAAAATTCAGGTCCAACCGCACGAACCGATCCGAATGCGACCAGTTCACCACCTGGTTTGTGATCAGATCCTCGTTCGGTATCAGATACTCGCGGCCATCCCGCGTCACCACCGACACATATCGCGCGCCCAACGCATTGATCCAGCCAAAGGTGTCGCCCAACGAGATGACATCGCCTGGCTTGATCGAGCGATCCATCAGGATGATGATGCCCGAGATCAGGTTCGACACCACTTTCTGCAACCCAAACCCGATGCCGACACCCACAGCACCCGATAGCAGGGCTATGCCGGTCAGGTCGAACCCGAGAGTCCTGATCGCAACCATCAGGACCAACCCATAAAGCGCCACTTGAATCGCCTTGGTCAAAAGCACCTGCATTGACGGTGTAAGGTCGTCATTCTGCTCAAGCCCGCGCGCGGCTGCCTGAGTAACCAGTCGCGTCAGCACCAAAAGGACACCGATCAGCAGCGTTGCCTTTAGAATACCCAATATGGAAATGTGCAGATCGCCGATAGAAATGGCGACGCCATCCAGGAACCCGGCCACATCATCAGTCAGATTCAGTGCGACCAGTGTCGCATAAACCCACATGGACCACTTGAAGATCTGCCTCAGTGTTCGGTTCCGAACCAGCCGCGCCAGAAAACCGATGATCAGCCACGCCGTCGCAAGGGTCGCGAAAACCCCGATGATGTAACTCCGCGATGGCCACGTCGCCTGCTGCATCACCAGATAGACCGCCCAGGACAACAACGCGAAATAGGCCAACGTCAGACGGCGCATGATCTGCACCAGCACGCGCAGCCGCCATTTCGGCCAACCCTCGCGGGTGCGTGCCCACGCATCCCAGCGGTTTTTTGTCAGTACCTTCAGGCAATAGGCGATCGCCAGCAGAACCAGCAGAATCAGCATCTGGTATTGCCGCCAACCGGGGGTCAGGAACAGATCGACAAGTTTCGCGCCTTGCGTCGTGAACGCGTTGATCACGTCCGTGAACGTGGTCGGCAACAGGTCTGGGTCCATTCGCGTACCTCCTGCCCTCAGCATGGCCGGGCCGGGCGGCCAAGCGCAAGGCCCGTCGTGATGCCAAGATCAACCTTGATTGCCACTGTGCCCCGTTATATCTGGTGCACATGAGACACTACCCGGCTCCGAACCCGTATCTTCAGGACCGCGCGCGGTTGCGTGAACGGTTTTTCGGGGCTGCCCGCACGGTTCTGGCGCGCCTATAATCGGCGTCCAGCCACCATTTGCCAGCTATTCTCAAAAAACGGGAGAGGACCGATGTCCCCCAAGACACTCTATGACAAGATCTGGGATGCCCACGTCGCACACGAAGCCGACGATGGCACCTGCCTTCTCTATATCGACCGCCACCTCGTGCACGAGGTCACCAGCCCGCAGGCCTTCGAAGGGCTGCGCATGGCGGGCCGCAAGGTGCACGCACCGGATAAAACCATCGCCGTACCGGACCACAACGTGCCCACCACGCCGGACCGCGTGAACGGGATCGAAAACCCGGAATCGCGCATCCAGGTCGAAGCGCTGGACAAGAACGCCAAGGATTTCGGCATTCACTATTACCCGGTGAATGACGTCCGTCAGGGCATCGTGCACATCGTCGGCCCCGAGCAGGGCTGGACCCTGCCCGGCATGACCGTGGTTTGCGGCGACAGCCACACAGCGACCCACGGTGCATTCGGCGCGCTGGCCCATGGCATCGGCACGTCCGAGGTCGAACACGTTCTGGCCACCCAGACTCTGATCCAGAAGAAGTCCAAGAACATGAAGGTGGAAATCACCGGCAAGTTGCAGCCGGGCGTGACCGCCAAGGATATCACTCTGGCCGTGATCGGTGAGACCGGCACCGCCGGGGGTACCGGCTTTGTCATCGAATATTGCGGCGAAGCAATCCGCGATCTGTCGATGGAAGGTCGCATGACCGTCTGCAACATGGCGATCGAAGGCGGTGCCCGCGCTGGCCTGATCGCGCCGGACGAGACCACCTTTGAATACGTCAAGGGCCGCCCCCACGCCCCCAAGGGCGCGCAGTGGGAAGCCGCGCTGAACTGGTGGAAAACGCTCTACTCCGACGACGACGCGCATTTCGACAAGGTCATCACCCTCAAGGGCGAGGACATCGCACCCGTCGTGACCTGGGGCACCTCGCCCGAAGACGTGCTGCCGATCACCGCAACCGTGCCAAACCCCGAGGATTTCACCGGCGGCAAGATCGACGCGGCCCGCCGTTCGATCGAATACATGGGGCTGACCGCTGGCCAGAAGCTGAGCGATATCGAAATCGACACCGTCTTCATCGGCTCCTGCACCAACGGCCGCATCGAAGACCTGCGCGCCGCGGCCGCGATCCTCAAGGGCAAGAAGATCAAGGACGGTATGCGTGCCATGGTCGTGCCCGGCTCGGGCCTTGTCCGCGCCCAGGCCGAGGAAGAAGGTCTGGCGGATATCTTCAAGGAAGCCGGGTTCGAGTGGCGTCTGGCCGGGTGCTCGATGTGCCTTGCCATGAACCCCGATCAGCTCAGCCCCGGCGAACGCTGCGCCGCCACCTCGAACCGCAACTTCGAGGGCCGTCAGGGCCGCGGCGGGCGCACCCACCTGCTGAGCCCGGCAATGGCTGCCGCAGCGGCAATCACAGGACGGCTGACAGACGTGCGCGAGTTGATGTAAGCTACCCTCATAATTGAGTTTTTGAGGGAGAGACTGAAATGAGTGACTGGCTGAAACTGTTCCTTTTGGGAATACTGTTCATCGTGTTCGGGGTCATCGTCCTGGGCGCGCCTGTCGTCGCATCCGTGGCCATCGCGACGCTCACCGGAATCCTGCTGCTCATCGGCGGCGGGCTTCAGGTCATCGGCGGCTTCACCGTCGAAGGCACCGGTGCCAAGATCCTGTCCATCATCATGGGCGCGATCATGCTGTTTCTGGGCTGGTCATTCCTGTCTCATCCGCTGCAGGGCGTCATTTCGCTGGCCATGCTGGTTCTGATCCTGTTCATGGCCGGCGGTATCGCCCGCATCATCCTGTCGTTCCAGATGCGCGGAACACAGTTTTTCTGGCCCACACTGATCTCGGGCGTTCTGTCGATGGTTCTCGCCGCCATCATCTGGAACTACGCGGCGGAAGATCCCACCTGGCTGCTGAAACTGCTCGGCATCCTTCTGGGCATCGAGATGCTGTTCAACGGGTTCGGCCTGATCTTCATGGCGCTGTTCTTCAAGGGCGCCGGAAACCAAATCAAACAAGGATAGCGCGGGGAACGGGGCTGGCCCTCTCCCGCAGGAGTGAAAAAATGGAAAAGTTCGAAAAAGTCCACGGGGTGGCCGCCCCAATGCCTTTGATCAATATCGACACCGATATGATCATTCCCAAGGTTCACCTGAAAACCATCAAACGGTCGGGCCTTGGCGTCGTCCTCTTCGACGAGATGCGCTATAACGATGACGGCAGCGAAAAGCCCGATTTCGTGCTGAACAAACCTGCCTATCGCGAGGCTGAAATTCTGGTCGCGGGCGACAACTTCGGCTGCGGATCATCGCGCGAACACGCGCCGTGGGCGATCAAGGATTTCGGCATCAAGTCGGTCATTTCGACCAGCTTCGCCGACATCTTTTTCAACAACTGCTTCAAGAACGGTATCCTGCCGATCGTGGTCACCCCCGATCAGCATGAGGTTCTGATGCAGGACGCGCACAAGGGCGAGAACGCGCGAATGACGATCGATCTGGAAACTCAGGAAATCACCACGTCTGACGGCGCGGTCATCAAGTTTGACATCGATCCGCACCGGAAACACTGCCTTCTGAACGGGCTGGATGACATCGGGCTGACGATGAAAAAGGCGGAACATATCGCAAAATTCGAATCAGAAGCGGCCCAATCCCGTCCCTGGGTGTAAGACTGACCCTACGTTAACCACAAAGGCCGCCCTGCGCGGCCTTTGTTCATTTGGGGCCGAATTTTACACAACCACAAAATGTAGTGCAAAATTATGAACACACGTCGAATTTGAGTCACCATTGATGCATTGCGGCACCACTCTTGCCATCTTTTTGCCTCAAATCATGTGTTTGTTGCCCTAGTGTCTTGAGAGGGATGTCTGTTGTCGGCACAAATATGCCTATAAGAGGCATCCGCTTTGCAAAGCGGGCACAAGTTGGAACAAGGGTGCGGCAAAGAACCGGCCTGTCCAGTTTGAAGGGATTCGGATAGTGTTTGCACGCACAACAGGGGCGGCGATACGTGGGTTGCTTGTGGCGCTTTTGGTGCTCACACCTGCGTTGTACCTGCCTGGTTCAGCTTCGAATGCGACAGAGATCGTGGTGTTCCTCGCGATTCTCGCATTTGTACTGACGTTTGCCGAATACAACTCCGCCTTTCCCAGCTTCATCGAATTTCGTGATGCGCCGCCTTTGAACCGGCTGCGGTTCGTCGGCCTGATGTCGATGGTCACCTTCCTGACATTGGTCTGCAAACACGTCTACGCGCCCACAGGATTGACCACCTTGTTTGCCGGTGTCGGCATACTGATCTCGAATGTCGTCGATTTCCCCTATTCGCCCGTGCGTCTGGTGGTCTTGATGCTGCCGCCGGATGCCAGTTCCGGTCTGGTCAATCTGGTGCGGATGTCGGCGGGAATCGCCTATATCGCCGCGCTGGTCACCGTGGCCACCTTTGCCTACGCGCTGCGCTTTCGCGGCTGGCCCCTGGGCAACGGGGCCTTCAACGTTTGGGTGAACCTTCCTCTTTTCGACCCGACAACCGGCGGCGATGTCGTTACCCGGTTGCAACGCGACGGTCGGCTCAACGTCACGGTGGGCGTGCTGCTGCCCTTCCTTATTCCGGCAGTGATCAAGCTGGCATCCGATGTCATCGACCCGATTTCGCTGGGCAATCCGCAAACCCTGATCTGGACCATGAGCGCCTGGGCCTTTCTGCCCGCCAGCATCATCATGCGAGGCATGGCCATGATGCGAATCGCCGGCCTGATCGAGGAAAAACGCCGCCGCGCCTATTCCACCGCCGAGGCCGCCCAGACCGCATGATCCGGGCCTTTCTGCCGCTTCTGCTGTTGCCAACGCTGGCACAGGCAGATGTTTTGCGTATCGCAACCTACAACACCGAACTCAGCCGCAAGGGCCCTGGCCTGTTGCTGCGCGACATTCAACGAAGCGACCCGCAAGTCACGGATGTTGTCACGGTGATTTCAACCGTCGCGCCGGATGTGATTGCCCTGCAAGGTATCGACTGGGACCATGACGGTTTGGCCCTGAACGCCCTGGCAGACCTGCTCAGCAAGGCAGGTATCGACTATCCCCACCGCTATTCCAGCCAACCCAATTCCGGCATCGAAACCGCGCTCGACCTTGACGGCGATGGGCGCACCTTTGGCCCCGGTGACGCGCAGGGTTGGGGCGAGTTTTCCGGGCAAGGCGGTCTGGCCGTCCTGTCCCGTTACCCGATCATAAACGAGGCGGTCGTTGAATTCACCAACCTCCTGTGGCGCGACCTGCCCGGCGCGCAACTGCCGCAGACGGCTTCGGGTCCCTTCCCCACGGCAGAGGCGCAGGCGCAACAACGCCTGTCTTCCACCGCGCATTGGGCGATTCCAATCGATGCGCCAGCGGGTCGGTTTCATCTGATGACCTTCCATGCCTCACCGCCGGTCTTCGACGGCCCCGAAGATCGCAACGGCCTTCGCAACCGTGACGAAATCCGGCTGTGGCAAGCCTATCTGGACGGCGCGCTTGGCCCTGCCCATGCTACGAAATTCGTCCTCGCCGGTGATGCAAATCTTGACCCGCACGACAGCGATGGTCGCACCCAGACCGTCCGCACCCTGCTGTCCGACCCACGCCTGCAAGACCCCGCTCCACAAAGCGCCGGTGCTGCGCGTGCCGGAAACCAGAACCACCGCTCGCCTGACGCACATGACACAGTGGACTGGCCCGGGATCGGTCGCTTTCGCGTCGATTACGTCTTGCCATCCTCGGACTGGTCGGTGGCAGATGCCGGGGTGTATTGGCCCGCCCCCGATGTGGACGGGCATGAGGCCGCGTCACGCGCCAGCCGTCACCGGCTGGTCTGGGTGGATCTCTTGGCCGAGTAGTCCCGCCGGGACCGCCGATGCCAGCGCGGTCGTGAAATCGGTTTGTACAAATGGGCCAACTAGGGTCTCAAAATGCGTACAATCCAGACAATTCGGCGTGTTCCACAAGTACCGCATCTCGATCAGGTGCCGCGCCATTGGCCAGAACGGCTGCGCCAGTTCAAGCGGCCACCACGACATTTCCTTTACCGAAACCGGTCGCCTCAGAACCCGCGACAACCCCTCGGCAATGTCTCGCCCGGTCACTGTGAACCCTGCAAAAGGCACCTCCGCGAACCGCGGCAATTCACCTCGGATTTCCGCCAAGGCAACGGCTGCACGGGCAAGATCGGGCAGATAGGCCCAGGCGTGCGGTATGTCCGGATCGCCGGGATAGACGAATTTGCCCTTTGCCAAAGGCTTGATCATGACCTGATCGAACCAGTTGCCCGAAGCTTCGGTGTCGATGAAATCCCCTGCCCGCAACAGGATCGTACGCACGGTCGAGGCGCGATAGGCCTCTTCCATATGTCTGCGAATTCGTCCCAGTGGATTGGTCGCCAGGTGTGGTGTCGCGCCCGACCACGGCCCCGGCGTATCTGCACCGAAGACATATACATTTCCCGGCACAATCACCGTCGAACCGCTGAGTTTCGCAGCCTCGATCACCTTTGCATGAAGGGGGACAACCTGCTTGGCCCACTCTGTATAGGGCGGGTTCCAGGCGTTTACGATCACATCCGCACCTTGTGCTGCAATCAGCAAGTCGTCTGACTTTCGGTCAAATCCGCGCACGGTCCAGCCAGCCTTTGCAAACGCCAATACAGCATTTCGGCCAAACCGTCCCGAGGCCCCGAGAACAAGTACTGTCTGTGTCATGAGTATTCTCCTCTTCTCGGGGGCAAGATACCCATTCGATTACGTTATTGAATTGCAGAAAAACGCAGATCATGTATTCATTTCTGAATGGATAAATCGCTCATTTCCGCTGACTGGTCCCTGATTCAAAGCTTTCTGGCTGTCGTCGAAACCGGTTCCCTGTCTGCCGCAGCCCGAAATCTGAACAGCAGCCAACCAACTCTGGGCCGTCAGATTCAGGCTCTGGAGCAATCCCTGGGCGTGTCGCTGTTCCACCGGCACACCCGTGGTCTGAGGCTGAGCGATACTGGCGCGCAACTGTTACCCATGGCAATCCGCATGCGCGATGCCATGCAGGAGATTTCACTGATCACCGCAGGCGAAGCCAAGAGCCTTGCAGGTACGGTCAGGATCACAGCCTCGGTCTATGCTTCCCACCACAACCTTCCGCCAATCCTTGCCCGCATCCGAGAGTTGGAGCCCGAAATTCAGTTGGAATTGGTGCCGACCGACGCCACCGAAAACCTGTTGTTTCGCGAGGCGGATATCGCCGTTCGCATGTACCCGCCCCGGCAACTCGACATTGTGGCACAGCACATCACGGATATCGAACTGGCCGCATTTGCCGCCAAATCCTATCTGAACCGCGCAGGAATGCCTGAGAAAATCGAAGATCTGATGGACCATGATCTCGTCGGGCTGGACGCGGACGAGGCGATCATCACCACGATGCGAGAAATGGGATGGCCTGCCACGCGCGGGATGTTCGTCGTGCGGTGCGACAACCACAGCGCTTATTGGGAACTGGTGCGCGCCGGATGCGGCATCGGCTTTACGCAGCGCTCTGTGGGACAGGCCGATCCGACAGTGCAAGAGCTGCCGTTCGATCTGCCCATCCCACCTCTGCAGGTCTGGCTGGCCGCGCCGCAAGCCATGCGGCAAACCCCCCGCATTCGCCGTGTATGGAACCTGTTGGCGGAGGGTTTGCTTGGGTTGAACCGTTAGGCCGGAAGCGGGCCAGTATGAGTTCCGCGTGGTGGATAGTTGTTATCCAGCGCGTATTTGATGCCACCCTTGATATCCGCCACGGACGGACGACCAAACGGTGTCGATTGCTGCCAGGCAAAATACAAAGAGCGATCCGGGGCGACATAGAAATGGCCGGGTTCGGCGAAATAGGGCGCCTCGGCGGTGCCTTCACGGCCTTTCGACATATACAGCCCCCAATCATCCCGCGCCGCCGCAAGCGGCAGACCGTGCCCGACGCGCAAGCGAGAGGTTCCGGCCTTTTCGACGGTTTGCGCCGCGCGTTCCGCCGTATCCGTGCTGAGCATGATGACTTCGACACCAAGTTCGGCAAAGTCATCCAGCGCTGCCTCCAGCTCGCCCATCTGCCGGACGCAGATCGGACAGTGCACGCCTCGATATTGAATCACCAGCGTTCCGTTTTTCCCTTTGTCCCGGTCCAAGTCGAAGCTTCCGTGCGCCACGGTTTCGATTTTCAGTTCAGGGACCGCATTTCCCGGTATCAGCATGTATTTTCCTCGTGTTTTGGCCGGATCGTCTCATTGACCCGTTGCCGCGCACACGCTAGGGCGATGGCAACGAAACGCAAGGAGACCGTTCATGCCCAACCCTTCGCTCCTCATCCTGCCCGGAGACGGAATTGGCCCGGAAGTTATGGCCGAAGTGCGCAAAATCATCGACTGGTTTGGTACAAACCGCGGTCTTCACTTTGACGTGAGCGAAGACCTGGTGGGCGGTGCAGCCTATGATGTGCACGGCAAGCCGCTGGCGGACGAGACCATGGCCAAGGCGCAGGACGTGGATGCTGTGCTGTTGGGTGCCGTAGGCGGGCCGAAATATGACGACCTGGATTTCAGTGTGAAGCCCGAACGCGGGCTGTTGCGTTTGCGCAAGGAAATGGATCTCTATTCCAACCTGCGCCCCGCCCAGTGCTTTGACGCGCTGGCCGATTTCTCGTCGCTGAAAAAGGACATCGTCGCGGGTCTCGACATCATGATCGTGCGCGAACTGACCTCAGGCGTCTATTTCGGAGAACCGCGTGGCATCTTCGAGGAAGGCAACGAGCGCGTGGGCATCAATACTCAGCGCTACACCGAAAGCGAGATCGAACGTGTTGCCCGCTCGGCCTTCGAACTGGCAATGCGCCGCAACAAGAAGGTCTGCTCTATGGAGAAGGCCAACGTGATGGAATCGGGCATTCTGTGGCGCGAGGTGGTGACCCGCGTGGCCAAAGATTATCCAGAGGTCGAATTGAGCCACATGTACGCCGACAACGGCGCCATGCAGCTGGTGCGCGCGCCGAAACAGTTTGACGTGATCCTGACCGACAACCTGTTCGGTGACATCCTGTCCGATTGCGCCGCGATGCTGACCGGCAGCCTGGGCATGCTGCCCTCGGCGTCGCTGGGCGCCCCCATGGCCAATGGCCGCCCCAAGGCGCTTTACGAGCCCGTACACGGCTCGGCCCCTGACATCGCAGGTCAGGGTAAGGCCAACCCCATCGCCTGTATCCTGAGCTTCGCCATGGCGCTGCGCTACAGTTTTGATAATGGGGCCGAGGCTGACCGTCTGGAAGCGGCGGTTGAAAAGGTGCTAGCCGATGGTGTTCGCACCGGCGACCTGCTGGCCGATGAAGGCGTCAAACCGGTGTCGACCACGGAAATGGGCGCTGCCATCATCGCCGCGTTGGACAACAGCCTGTAATTTCTACTGGCCTGCGGCGGATGTTTCTGCCGCAGGCTCTGCGACCGGGCTGTGCGGCTGGTAGTGCGCCACCCGCTCGGCATGATGCAGTATCCTGTCAAGCCAGCGCATCGCGTCGGTATGCGCAAAGACTTCTTCCAGAGAATAAAGCCCTGCATGTTCCCCCAGCATCATCGCGCGGCGGTGGCGCTTGGCCCGACGCTGGACAAGCGCTTGCAAGCGCAGCAGGCGGACCGCGACCGTCGGAGACGCCAGATCGCCGGCCGCCAGCGACAGCGCCACGCCTGCAGCCAAGCCGGGTCTGCGCAACAGGCGGTCCGACAACAGCGTTTCCATCCGGCCTCTCTGTCCGGCCCGGCGCAACAGACGGTCCAGATGATCAATTTGATGAAGCAAGGCGGCAAAGGCTTCTTCTTCGGCCGCTCGCCCTTCGGTGAGACGAATGGCGGCAAGGTATTTCCTCAACTCCTCCAACGCGTCAGCGCATACGCCAAGAGCCGCGAGAGGGCGCAAATCCGGTTCGGGCTGCAGAGCCGATCCGATTGCAGTGAACAACCGCGCCGCAATGGACGAAACGGCTGTCTGCGCCGCGAGAATGGCGGTACCCGGATCGCTGAGCAGCCGTTCGTCAAGGTCGATCAGACGCTCCCGCTTGTCGGGCAGAATGCGCGCAACCAGACCAGAAAACTGGCGTGTTATCGGTAGGAACAACGCTGTTCCGGCCAGATTGAACCCGGTGTGGAAAACCAGGAGCGAGGTCATTTCGTCGGTTGACGCCGCGATATGCTCCAGATTCGTACGGAACAGGAACAATAACGGAAACGCGATCACGGATGTCGCAATGTTGAAGATCAGGTTGGCAATCGCCGTTTGCCGCATCGGAACCGATCCACCCAGAGAGGCAAGCAGGGCGGTGAACGTGGTGCCGATGTTCATGCCGATGACAAGGCTGGCCGCCTGGATCATCGAAATCGCCCCCGCCGACAGCATCACCAGCGACAAGGCCATCGCGGCGCTTGAGGATTGCATGAGAATGGTGATGGCTGCACCTGCTCCCACCAGCGTCAGCAACCCCAGAAAGGTTGCACCCGGCAGCATGGCAGGCGTCACGGTCTCGGTCAGATCGCCCATTCCCGTCTGCATCAGTTCCAACCCGACGAGCAGCAGGCACAGGCCGGACAACACCCGCCCGAACCGGGCCACCGGCCCATGTGCCAGCAAATCGACCAGCGCGGCCGGGAACAGCAAGGCCAAGGCCACGTTGCCCAGTTTGAGCTTGAAGCCCAGAACGGAGACCAGCCAGCCGGTCGCGGTCGTGCCGATATTGGCGCCGTAGATCACGCCCATAGCTTCGGGCATCGTCAGCAAGCCGGCCCCCACGAAACCGACTGTCATGACCGTCGTCGCGCTAGAGGATTGCACAACAGCAGTCGTCGTCGCCCCCGTCAGCACGCCGCGCAAAGGTGTGGTGGTAAACGTCGTAAGAATGCGGCGCAAACGACTGCCAGCAACCTCGCGCAAGGCGTTGGTCATGATTTCCATGCCCACAAGGAACATGCCAACGCCACCAACCAGATAGAATAAATTCCCGTTCATGCCAGACCCTCGATTGAGCCTACCGTCTGACAATTGCCGCCTTCCGGCAAGAGAGGCAATTTCCCGAGCTACTATCAGAATCCCTCTTGCAACTGTATGCCCGCGAGTATAGATCACCCGCCACGGTCGGAGTGTAGCTCAGCCTGGTAGAGCACTGTCTTCGGGAGGCAGGGGCCGGAGGTTCGAATCCTCTCACTCCGACCAATAAAACAAGGCCTCTGACTGGGCCTTTTTTGTTTTCCGGTTTGTTAAACTGCCCCTTTTTTTTTGACCGTCATCGGCGTCAAGGAGCCTTTTGAGACGGTTTTCCAAGCATATGCTGTAATCGAGACCAGATTGCGTTTAAGCCCACCATTGGTCGATTGCGGCAATGTCCTCATCGGACCAGCCGAAATGATGGGCGAACTCGTGAATTACGACATGGGCGATCAACTCGTCCAGTTCGACGTCACCACGCTCACGCCACTCAGTCAGAATGGGTTGACGGAAGAGCCAGACGGAATCTGCTGGTAGCGCCACATCGGAAAACGATTTCTCGGTCATCGGTATCCCCTCGTAGAGCCCAGTCAACTCAAGGGGGTCAGCGATACTCAGTTCATTCAAAATGTCGGGCGTCGGCCAATCGGAGATGCGCAGGATGACGGCCTCGGCTGCGGGACGGAACGCCATTGGCAGCGAGGCGATGGTATCACGGGCGATCTTCTCAAAGTGGTCGAGGTCGTTTTGCATGCCACGGATATGGCATCTGGGAGCGGCACAGTGAAGCATGAAACACAATGTGGCAAAACCAAGCGCCGTAGTTGGCCGCTCTGCTTGGGTTTTGGCCGTCGTTCAATAACCCATCTGGCTGCTGCCCAAGGGATCATGACCAGGTGCCACCAACAAGGTTGGCCATCGCAGCACAGACCTTTACAACGGCTTGGCATTTTAAAACGGAGACTCGGCACCTTCTCAATCCGCCGTCGATCCTTCGGTATCGCGGCGGGCGTGCATACGGGCCTTGACGATGCGACCCACGAAAAGCGGCAAGATGAAACCTGCGATAGCAACCGCCCACAGGGCAATCGACAATCCGCTGTCGACCAGCGTCCAGTAGTCCCCGTTCGAGATCGTAACCGCGCGACGCAAGTTGTTTTCCATCGTGTTGCCCAGCAGCGTCCCCAGAATCACCGGCACCAGCGGCACATCAAGCTTACGCAAGACCCAGCCCATCACACCAAAGCCAATCATGACCAACAAGTCGAATGATGAACCCGAGATTCCGTAGATACCAACGAAACTAACCATCGCCACGATCGGCATCAGAATACGCGGTGGCACCATGAGTACGCGGGTAAACAGCCCGACCATTGGTATGTTCATGGCCAGAAGCATAAAGTTTGCAATGAAAAGTGCGGCGATCAGCCCCCAGACAACATCCGGGTTCTGTGAGAACAGCAACGGGCCAGGCGTGATATTGAGCGAAAGAAGAACGGCTAGCAACACCGCCGTGGTACCAGATCCCGGCACACCCAACGCCAGCATGGGCACCAGCGCGCCACCGGCGGCGGCATTGTTTCCCGCTTCGGGCGCGGCCACCCCTCGCGGGTCGCCTGTGCCGAAGCTGTTTTTCCGGTCGACCAACCGCTTTTCCATCGAGTAGGAGATGAAAGACCCAAGCGATGCCCCCGCACCCGGCAAAACGCCCGCGATAAACCCCAGACCGGATGCCCGCAGCATAGTGGCAAAGGTCGATTTCAACATGCTCCACGAGGGCGTCAATCGACCCACCTGAACTTTTTTTCTATCGGCGTCGGCCTCGCCGTGGCGATGTTCGAGGAAGATAAAGACCTCTGACAAGGCAAACAGCCCGACGATGGCAACAAGAAAGTCGAGGCCATCATAGAGATGCACCTCGCCGAAAGTCAGCCGCGGCACGCCAGTCTGGGTATCTACCCCGATCACGGCAAGACCAAGCCCTAGCATCGCGGCAAAGGCAGATTTCGCCTGATTGGTTGACGACACGCCTCCTAGCGTCGCGAAGGCCAGTACGAACAGCGCGAAATATTCGGCGGGGCCGAAGAGCAGGGCAAACTTGACCAGTTGCGGCGCCAGCAGGATGAGGCCCCAGGTGGCCAGAAATGCGCCGACAAAGCTTGCCACACCAGATAACGAAAGCGCTTCGCCCGCCTGTCCCTTCAACGCCATCGGATGGCCGTCCAGGCACGTCATCATCGCTGGCTCATCTCCGGGTATATTGAGAAGGATCGAGGAAATCCGGCCTCCATACATGGCCCCGTAGTAGACCGAGGTGAGCAGGATCAGCGAAGGCGTAGCCCCTAGCCCAAGCGTGAAAGCCAAGGGAATGAGGATGGCGACGCCGTTCGAGGGGCCAAGCCCCGGCAAAGCGCCCATCATAGTCCCCAGAAACGTGCCAAGCAGGGCAAGCGCGAGGTTCTGGAGGGAAAGTGCGGTGGCAAAGCCGTCGCCGAGCGAGGCAAGAATGTCCATCAGAGTATCCCTTTCTCAGAATCCGAGCGGACCGCGTGCAAGCGACAGTCCAAGAATGAGTTTGAATACGACGTAAATGCCGACCGAGGTCAAAACGCCGACCAGAACCGCCTGCAGTGGCCCGGTTCCAAGCCGCCAGGTCAGGTAGGTGGCAGCCAATGCAGTGGCGATGACAAAGCCCAGAGAGCCAAGCAATTCTGCATAGAGAACCATCACCACAACAGCGGCAAAGATCTCGGCCAGCCGCGCGAGGCTTGGCCACTCCGGCTCGGCATCGGGGCGCAGTAAAATGGCAAGCGAGGACAGGCCCAGGATCACGGCAATTGCGAGCGGAAAGGTTTTCGGCCCGACGGCGTCCGACAGAAAGCTTTCTTCAATCTGCAGCGTCGCCCATGCATAGAACAGTGCCAGACAAATGCCGAAGGCTCCGAAAATGCGATCGCTCATGCGGTTCTCCCTGAATTGGGTGCGCGGCAGGGCACGGCCCCGCCACGGCACGTGGTTAAAGCGTTATTTGATGATTCCGATGTCGCGCGAGATCTGCTGGATCTGCACCACGGAGTCGGACACGAAGGCTTGGAAATCGGCCCCTTGCAGGTCAAGCGGGGCCAGACCGTTGGCTGCCATCACCTCTTTCCACTCGTCCGAAGCGTAGAGGGTCCCGATCTTCTCGACCCATTCTCCATAGGCCTCGTCGGACATGCCACCGGGCGCATAGAAACCACGCCAGTTGGCGCCAATTGCATCAATGCCCTGTTCCTTCGCCGTCGGGAAATCCGCGAATTCGCCTGTCAAACGTTCAGGACTTAGCACCGCGATAACGCGGATATCGCCTGAATCGACGAACCCCTTGGCCTCTGAGATATCACCGGTGAAGGCCTGAACCGAACCGGCAAGCAACTGTGTCACTGCCTCACCACCGCCGTCAAAGGCAATGTATTTCACGCTGCGCACATCGTCGATCCCATAGGCGTTTGCGGCGATCAGTACTTTCAGGTGATCCCAGCCTCCCACGGCTGAACCGCCTGCAATCGACACACTGGTCGGGTCCGCCTTGATCTGGTCTAGCAGCTCGGGAAGCGTCTGAACTGGACTGTCCTTGGACACCGCGATCACGCCGTAATCGGCACCGATCGAGGCCAGCCAGCGCACCTGATCCATTGTGTTGCCGGGATAGGCCCCTTGTGCCAGGCGGGTTGCCGTAGCCGACGAGGCCGCAACGATCAACTCGTTGTCATCGCCACGCTTGTTGACCACCTCGGCAAAAGCCACGCCGCCGCCGCCGCCAGCCAGATTGACCACCTGCATCGTCTTGTCGATCAGCCCGAGATCCTGAAGCGATTTGCCCACTTGCCGGCAGGTGAAATCCCATCCTCCGCCGGGGTTGGCTGGCGCGATGCATTCCTGCGCCGCGGCGCCGGTAGCAAGGCCAAGACCCGCAGCCGCAATGGCCGCGCGAACCAGATTTAATGCCATAACATTTCTCCTCTGTGGTCTCCGGCTCATCTCCTCAGCCGAAGTTCCCGAGCACAATACAGGTTGAAGCTGTCACCAACCTGTCACATCCTTTTCGAAAGGAAGGAGGGCGGATGCGGGTTCTGCTGGTCGAAGATTCCGAGGATTTGGCCGAGGCCACCCAACGGCGGTTGTCGCGTTCGGGGATGGCCTGTGATCTGGCGGCGAACCTGGCCGATGCGCGGGCCTGTTTCGAGGTTCAATCCTATGATGCCGTCATATTGGATATAAATCTGCCCGACGGCGCCGGAACAGACCTCTTGAGCGAAATGCGGCGCGCCGGGCAGGTCGTCCCGGTATTGATGCTGACAGCGCAGTTCTCTGTCGATGACAAGCTGTCGGCCTTCAGCCTTGGAGCTGACGATTATCTGGTGAAACCCTTTGATCATCGCGAACTGGAAGCACGGCTTCACGCAATCCTGCGCCGCGAACAGGCTGACAGATCTGCCGAACAGATTGTGGGGGAGCTGAGCTATAACGCGACGTCCGGCATCGCCACGCTTGCCGGTCGGCCCCTTGATCTGACCCGGCGTGAGTTCTCACTACTGGGGCTTCTGGTTAAGAACCGCGGGCAGGTTCTGTCAAAAGAGCGGCTGATCGATGGGCTTTACGCCTTTGATGACGCGGCGCCAGGGGTGAACGCCATCGAGCTTTACGTGGCGCGCCTGCGCAAACGGCTGGCTGGCGGCAATGTCGAGATTCAAACCCTGCGCGGGCTTGGCTACAAACTGGACGCGACTGACGCTGTGGAAGAGCGCGATCGGATTCCATGACCAAACCTGCCCGCACCACTCCGTCCCTGTCGCTATCGGCCCGTTTGGTAATCGGTTTGACCGGGCTCTTGATCATCGGGGGCGTGGTCCTTTCAATGGCGGCCTTTGCCTATGGCCGTGCGGCGGCGCGAGAGGCCTATGACAGGTTGCTGATGGGTGCCGCCAATGACATTGCAGCCTCGGTCTCGGTTATTGACGGCCTGCCCATCGTCGATCTGCCGGTTTCGGCATTTGAACTTCTGGCCCTCGCGTCCGACGATCGCGTCGCCTATCAGCTGCGCGGCCCGGATGGCCAAGTGCTGACGGGTTACGACAGCCTTCCACTTCCGCCCGACAATGCGCCGGATACGGTTATGTATGATGCTGAGATCAGCGGCGAGGCGGCTCGGTTCATCAGGGTGACGAGAAGGTTTGCCGAACGCCGCTTTTCCGGGCAGATCGAAATTGTCGTCGGACAAACGATGCTTGCCCGCAACGAACTGGCATTCGACATCACACGGAATGCGCTCGGCGGGCTCGCCGTGGGCGGGTTGGCCATGCTCGCCTTTGCGGTTGTTGTCGTGCGCCGGTCGCTGCGCCCGCTCGACCGTCTTGCCAACAGTCTGACGGCGCGAGACCCCCGCGACCTGACCCGCATCGACGCATCGGTCCCGCGTGAAGTGGACACGATGGTGCAGGCCATCAATGGTTTCATGGGCCGATTGAATCAGCAGTTCGCGACAATGAAGAACCTGATATCTGACACCGCCCACCAGCTGCGCACACCGGTTGCTGCTCTGCGTGCTCAGGCTGACTTGGCCGCGGACGAAACCGACGCGGCCCAACGCGTTCAAATCGTGGAGCAGATTCATGACGGAACGGTTCGCCTCAGTCACCTGCTGGATCAGATGCTGTCGCGTGCCATGGTCATCCATCGTGGCGATGCAGCCCGCCGCGAACAAGTCGACCTGCGAGACATTGCGCTTGATATCTTCGAGGAGGGCGACTACCGCCTACTCGCACCGCAAGCCGAAATCCGGTTGGAGATCGGCGAAACGCCTGCGTTTGTCATGGCCGACGCGCTGTCCCTGACCGAGGCGGCCAAGAATCTACTTGGCAACGCACTGGCACACGGGCGCTCTCCGGTGACGATAGGCGTTCATCAGAGCGGAAAGACGGTCTGCCTTTGGGTGCAGGATTCCGGTCCAGGCCCGTCTGCTGACATCCTCAAGGCTCATGGTCAAAGATTCACAACCCGAAGCGCGCGCGGTACGGGTCTTGGCCTGTCGATTGCCCAAGCAGTGGCCAACGCTTTTGGCGGGCGGCTGGAGATGGAGGCGGGTGCGCAAGGATTCCGTGCCTCAATCGTGTTGCCCGGAAAGGTGGCCTGATGATCCGCTGTATCATCTTTGCGATCCTGCTTTGCTTCGGCTTCATGGCAAGTCCGGCAGGCGCGCAAGAAGACGTTCGCATGTTTGGCCCACCTGATGCCGTAATCAGCCTTACCCTTCGCACGACAACCGACATTTCGATTTTTGCGCCAACCATCACCGATTTTCTTGCCACACGACCGGATCTGTCGATCCGATATGAACAATGGGGATCAAACGAACTTTACACCCAGACGGCACGCGATTGCACTATTGGAGCGGCGGGAGCCGATATTGTGATCAGCTCCGGCGTTCATCAGGTTGTGAAGCTGGTCAACGACAACTGCGCAGCAACCTGGATGTCTCCGGAAACCCGTTCCCTGCCAGAATCGCTGCGCTGGCGTGACCAGGTCTGGGGCATTTCACGTGAACCGGCGGTGATGGTCTATAATCGGGATCTGGTGCCACCGGACGAGGTCCCGCGCACCCGTTTCGATCTGCTAGATCTGCTGAGGCCGGACGGATCGCCCTATGCCGGGCGAGTCGCCACTTATGACATTGAATCCTCCGGGCTTGGATATCTATTTGCCTACATGGATTCGCAAGAGGCGACGAGTTTTGGCGGGTTGCTGGAAGCCTTTGCAAGATCCGGCGCCGTCGCAACCTGCTGTTCGGCCGAGATCATTTCAGGCGTGAGCAACGGTGATTATCTGGTCGCCTACAACGTTCTGGGGTCATACGCAGCCGAGGCTGCGACCGCTGACCCCACACTCGGCATCGTCGCACCGGAAGACTACACGCTGATCCTGTCACGGGCTGCTATCCTGCCAGGAAGCCAGCCCAGCCCACACGCCACAGCGTTTTTGGATTACATACTGTCCACAGAAGGGCAACTGATGATGACAAAATCTCATCTGGTGACCCCCTCCATGGCGCCGTTTTCCGCGGATGAGTTAGAGGAAACGACCGCCAGAACGCGATTGATACAGCTTGGACCACCACTCCTTGTTGCTATGGACCGGATGAAATCAGCCCAATTCCTGTCACGATGGCAACAGGCACTATCCCGTTGATCGACCGAGCATGTTATTTGGATCGCACCGGATAGCGCTCGCCTTTCTCGTTTATCAGGATCAGACGACCACCGTTGCGAACATAGAGATCACACCTGTTGAACCCATTTTGGAACTCTGTGCAGACGCTGCCATCTTCTGCAATCCGATATGTTCCAAACGCAGTCCCACCGCCGTTTGCCAGCGAATAAGTATAGGAATAGGCACCTCCGGCAGAGTATTTGGATTGACCATCATCATAGAACGTCAACGTTTGGCCAGGGAGATTTTTCAGTTCTTCGTGGCTGAGAGGGACGTCCCCAGGACGGGTATGCCAATCGGCTGCAGCGACCGGGGTCGCGGACAACAAGAAAAATACGGCGACAGTTTTCATTGGGCGATTTTGGCGCACATTGCCTTGGACAGGGAGTCACGATGCGGTGAGCAGACCGACTTAAGGCCGCACGCTGATCTGAACCCGCAGGCGCATTTGGCCGGTCCCTTCTCGCGAATAGAGCATCAGCTGATCTTTTTCGATCAGAAAATCACAACGGCTGAACACCTTTCGAAGGCTGACGCAAAATGCGCCGTGCCATTTGAACTGAACCATTCCAATTGAAATCCCATCGCCAAACCGTTCCCTCAGCGAATGCGCGTGGTGAACTGGTGCGTGTCTGGTCGAAGTGTCAAGCAGCAGGGATTTAGACAAACGAGGAGTGGTCGGGTAGGCAGTTTCGCCGCCCATAGACCAGAACTGCGCAGATTGGATGTCTTGCGCCTGCGACGGCGCGGACATGATCGCCAGAACACAAAACATAAGCAGAACTAACATACTAAGATGATAGCAGAAATCTTGACGTTTTGCCACTTTGATTGTCTAGGCGACCATCGCCTCGGCTTTCTTGAGGTCGACCGAGACCAACTGGCTGACGCCCTGTTCCTGCATAGTCACGCCAAACAGCCTGTCCATCCGTGCCATCGTCACCGCGTGGTGGGTAATGATCAAGAAACGAGTATCGGTCTGGCGGCACATTTCGTCCAGAAGGTCGCAGAACCGGGTCACGTTGGCATCGTCCAACGGTGCGTCCACCTCGTCAAGCACGCAGATCGGGGCCGGGTTGGCCAAGAACACGGCAAAGATCAGGGCCATTGCGGTCAGCGTCTGCTCGCCCCCCGACAGAAGGCTGAGAGTCGAAAGTTTTTTGCCCGGCGGCTGACACATGATTTCCAGGCCGGCATCCAATGGATCGTCGCTTTCGACCATGACCAGATTGGCCTCGCCGCCGTTAAAAAGATGCTTGAACAGCATAGCAAAGTTGGTGTTCACCTGCTCGAACGCCGTCAACAACCGCTCGCGCCCCTCACGGTTCAGGCTTGAGATGCCACTGCGCAGGGCCTTTACCGCCTCTTCCAGATCGGATTTCTCGGAATTCAGAGTATCGTATTCTTCCTGAACCTCACGAGCGTCCTCCTCGGCTCGCAGGTTTACCGCGCCCATCGCATCACGCTGACGCTTGTGGCGGTTCACCTCGGCCTCCAGCGCATCTGCCGACGGCATCCGGTCGGGATCGACATCCAACTGGTTCAATAGCTGGTTGGGGGTCAGTTGCTGATCCTCGGCGATCCGCTCCGCCGCGGTCTGAACTGTTTCGCGCGCCGCCTCGCAACGCGCTTCGGCGGCGGCCCGTGCCTCGCGCACTTCGGAGGCCAATCGTTCCGCCTCACGCTCAGCCAGAATGGCGGCGCGCTGTTGGTTTTCGGCCTCAGCCAACCGATCAGCTGCTTCGGCCCGTCGCGCCTCGGCGGCTTCGATCTGTTCGTTCAGATTTTCGCGGGCCTCTGCAATTTCTCCCGGCAGCGCCATGGCTTCGGACAACTCCTCTTCTGAGGCTGCCTTTCGCTCGGTCAGTTCCCCAATCCGCTTGCCTGCAGTTTCAAGCCGATGCCGCCAGCCACTCAGATCCTTCGCCACTTCCTGAGAGCGGCGCGTGCGCGCCTCGCCCTCGCGGCGCAATTCGTCATGGGTCGAACGGTGGGTCAACATCGTGATCCGCGCGGCTTCGACTGTCTGCTTGATGTCCTCGACATGGGCGCGGGCGCTGTTGACATCGCCCAAACTCGCCAAGGCGCCCTCGGCCTCGCGCAGTTGCACGCGGGCGGCCATGGCGTCTTCCTTGTGGCGGTCCACTGACAAGGACAGGGTTTCCAGCTTGCCCTGTGCAAGATTTCGATCCGCCTCAGCACGGCTGAGCGAGCGGGCGGTTTCGGCCACACGCTGATCGGCAGCGCGGCGCGCCTCGCGAGCGCGGCGGTCGGCCTCGGTCACTTCGGCCAGTTTGCGCGACAGGCTGTCATGGGCGGCTCGGGCACCATCGGCCTGTGCTTCGGTGCGGGCCAGTTCCTGTTTCAGCGCTTCGAGACGGTTCAACTGTTCCAAGCGCATCGCGGCAGCACTTGGCGCATCTTCGGCCCAGGTACGGAATCCGTCCCAACGCCACAGATCCCCCGATTGCGACACCAGTCGCTGCCCGGGTTTCAGCAGGGGCTGCAGCCGCGCGCCCTGTTCTGTTTCGACGATGCCGATCTGAGCAATACGTCGGCTCAGACGGTCGGGACCCGAGACATGCAAAGCCAACGGTTCCGCTCCATCCGGCAAATGTTGGTCTTCATCATAGCCGGGCACCTTGACCCAACCGGACGGGCCGTCTCTTTCGACCACCGGAGCACGCAAATCGTCAGCCAAAGCCGCACCCAAAGCTTTTTCAAAGCCAGGATCGACACGAAGAAGGTCCATCACCTGCCCGCCCTCGGCAGTGTCGCGTGCCACAAGCTTGGCCAATGCGCTGGTTTCAGCGCGGATCGCGCCAAGTTCACCTTCGGCCTCTGACCGCTTGGCGCGCGCATCTGCCTCGCGCGCTTGCGTATCGCTGCGCAGTTCATCGGCAGCAGCGAGCGCCTCTTCGGCCACTTCGGCGGCTTCGCGGGCTTCTTCTTCGGCCTCCTGAGCCGCCCCGTACGCCTCCTCCGCGCGGCTTAGCGCTTCGTGGGCGTCGTCCATCGCGGCACGAGCCTTCTCTTCTTCGGTCTCCGAACGCGCCAAAGTCTTGCGACTGTCTTCGACTAGGCGCTGCGCCGATTGGTGGCGGGCGACGAGGCGGGCCATATCCTCGGTTTCCTGAGACAGGTGATCTTCGCGTTCCTGCAGTACCGCCGCCGCTTCGCGCGCGGTTTCGGCAGCCTCGGCAAGCTTGTCACCATGACCTTCGGCGGCTTTCGCGAGTTCGCGTGATTCCCATTCCAGCCGCTCTATGGTTTCGCCCGCGTCACGATTCAAGCCGGTCTCGCGCTCGATATCGCGGGCCAGTTGCAGAATGCGGGCCGTCAGGGTTTCGATGGTCTGACGGGCGCGGGTCTCCTGATCGGCAAGCGCATCGCGCTGAACCTGCTGGCGCTGCAGGATGGCGGCAGCGATTACCTCTTCCTCGCGCAGTGGTGGCAGAACCTCGTCGGCTTTTGCACGTGCCGCTTCGGCCTGCCGCGCCCCGGCCTCGGCCCTCGACGCCTCGGTAATACGTTCGCGCAGCTTGTCCTCAGCCATTTGGCGGGCAAGATCTGCTTCCTTCCAACGGCGATACAGCAGCATGCCTTCGGCCTGGCGCAGCTGTTCTCCGATTTCGCGATAGCGCGCAGCCTGTCGGGCCTGGCGTGCCAATTGCGCCAACTGCGCGCCCAGTTGTTCCAACACATCATCGACGCGGGTGAGGTTGGTTTCTGTGCCTTTCAGCTTCAGCTCGGCCTCGTGCCGGCGCTGATAGAGACCCGAGATCCCCGCCGCCTCTTCCAGAATGCGACGTCGCGCCTTGGGCTTGGCGTTGATCAGTTCGGCAATCTGGCCCTGACGGACCAGCGCCGGCGAATGCGCACCTGTCGAGGCGTCAGCAAAGAGCATCTGAACGTCACGCGCCCGAACGTCCTTGCCGTTGGTTTTGTAGGCACTGCCGACATCTCGGGTGATGCGACGGATAATTTCCAACTGGTCGCTGTCATTGAAGCCCGACGGGGCCAGACGTTCCGAATTGTCGATTGTCAGCGCCACCTCGGCGAAATTGCGGGCGGGCCGGGTGGCGGCACCTGCAAAGATCACGTCCTCCATCCCGCCGCCGCGCATCGCCTTGGGACGGTTTTCACCCATTACCCAGCGCAGTGCCTCAAGCAGGTTGGACTTGCCGCAGCCGTTTGGGCCGACCACGCCTGTCAAACCGTCCGCTATGATCAGATCGGTCGGATCGACGAAGCTTTTGAAGCCGGTCAGTCTGAGCTTGTTGAAACGCAACGGTGGACCTGTCCCTTGATTCCCGTAGGTGTCCGAGTCTGCGCAATGGAAGGGGCCTGTGTCAACGATGATACGCTGTATATGGCGCGATCGCGCCAGTTATCCACAATATCTTGCCGATTCCCCCAGTTCAGGGACCTTAGTAAGGGTAGCACTCAAAATCTGTGTAGTAGGGACCGGCGACTTCGAAACAATCGTAGTTGGGCGTGGACCTGGCAATCTGCAACAGCTTCTCTCCTGTAGCCCTGTCGCATCCGAGAATGCCGGTGGTCACGGCGGAATCGCCCAGAACGACCAGAACTTCGCATCCGGAAACCTGGGCCATCGCCATCCCTGCGCGCTGGCGGATCGGCCCCAGCCGGGGAGCGTATTGACCGTTGACCCGAACAGCCTCAGCCAGATTGCCCCTTACCCTCACGTCGAATATACTGCCGTCGATATCGACACGCGTTGGCGTAACGCCCTTGAAATGAGGGGTGGCTGTCGCGCAGGAAGCGAGGAGGACGAAGGGCAGACAACGCAGCATGCCTACCAGTCTCAGTTATTGGTTAACGGAATGTTTCCAACGAGCTATGCCGACAACAGGACCTGACTCAACCGACGGATGCCTTCCTGAATCGTTGGTTCGTCCGAACAGGAGAAACTCAGCCGCAGGGTGTTGGCCCCGGACCCGTCGGCAAAAAACGCCTGGCCGGGAACAAAGGCGACCTTGACGGTGTCCAGCGAACGTGCCAACAAATCTGCTCCATTCATCTCTGCCGGTAACGTAACCCAGATGAACATGCCGCCCTCTGGACGGGTCCATTTCACGCCGTCTGGCATGTGCCGCACCAAAGCGTCCAGCATTGCATCCCTCCGCCGTTGATAGACGGCACGCAGCTTGGGAATGTGCGTTTCAAAGCAGTTTTCCGCGACGTGGGCGATTGCCATCTGGTTGATAGTCGAAGAATGCAGATCGGCCGCCTGTTTCAGCAATACCATCTGCGATATGACCGGCTTGGCCGCAACTGCCCAGCCCACGCGCAAACCCGGAGCAAGGGTTTTCGAAAAACTGCCACAATAGATAGTGCGGCAGTCTTCAATCGACCCTTTCCGCTCAATTTCCAAGGCGAGCATCGGTGGTACGTCTTCGCCATCATAGCGCAGCGACTGGTAGGCTGCATCCTCGATCACGGCGCAATCCAGTTCTTCGGCCAAATCCAGTAACGCCTTGCGTCCGCGAAGATCGACGGTTTCACCGGTCGGGTTGGCAAAATCCGGTGAGAGATAGGCGACCTTGACCTGCCCACCCGCCTGACGCGCGGCATCTTGATAATCCAACGCGGGACGATTGCCATTTATCGACAATTGGTCAAAACGCGGTTCGTAGGCATTGAATGCGGCCAATGCCCCAAGATATGTGGGCCAGCCAACCAGCGCTGTGTCCCCCGGCGACAGGAACAGCTTACCCAGATAGTCGAGCGCCTGCTGCGAACCTGACGTGATCAGGATGTTGTCGATGTCGCAAACGATCCCGATTCGGGCCATCTCTTCTGAGATCCAGCGCCTCAACGGGTGGTATCCTTCGCTTACTGAGTATTGTAGCGCCTGCGCCTGATGCGCAGGATCAAGGGTCGTGGCAAACGCCTCGGCAAAGGCGTCCGCAGGGAAAAGCGCCGGGTCAGGAATACCGCCAGCAAAAGAGATGATGCCCGGCTGGTCCAGCAGTTTGAGCAACTCGCGGATTTCCGACGCCTTCATGCGAGACGCACGGGTTGCAAATATCTGGTCCAATGACATGGCTTTTCTCCGACAATGCGATTGCAGAGCCTAGGAAGGCCGAAAATAAAGTCAATAACTCTGACCTAATGTTTCAATCCTCGTGATCAGCAAAGGACCGATCTTGCGAAATCTGACGCCCCGTGGTCATGTGTTCTTACCAATTCGAACGAGTTCTGCATGCCTTTCCAGAAAATCCAGTCAGAAAAACTGTCTACAGCTGTCGTCCGTCAGATCGAATTGCTGATCCTCCGCGGGATTCTGCGCCCGGGTGAGAGGCTGCCCTCGGAACGCGAACTTGCCGAGCGACTTGGTGTGTCGCGACCGTCGCTGCGCGATGCAATTGCCGAGTTGCAGGAGCAGGGACTGCTGGCCGCCAAAGCAGGTTCGGGCATCTATGTTGCCGAGGTTCTGGGGTCGGCGTTTTCCCCTGCCCTCATCCGGCTTTTTGGCACCCACGACGAGGCGGTGTTCGACTATCTGTCCTTTCGCAAGGATATGGAAGGCTTGGCCGCTGAGCGCGCCGCGCGGCTGGGATCGGACAGCGACCTGAAGGTGATCCAGACAATTCTGGACAAGATGGAAGCCGCTCACAAACACCGCGCGGGCGACGATGAAGCTCAGTTGGACGCACAGTTTCACATGGCCATCATCGAGGCCAGCCACAACGTCGTGATGCTGCACATGATGCGGTCAATGTTCGATCTGCTGCGCCAGGGCGTATTCTATAATCGAAAAATCATGTTCCATCAGCGCACAACGCGAGAAGCAATCCTGGGCCAGCACAGGGCCATAAACGCCGCCCTGCAGGCGCGAGATCCAGACGGTGCACGTAGCGCAATCGAGCGGCACCTCAGTTTTGTGGAGCAGTGCCTTGCTGACCAACAGAAGGCCGAACAGAACGAAGCCATTGCGCGGCAGCGCTTACAGCATGAGACCGGGGTTTCATAACCCTCTGGACACAATCCCTTACTTTTAAACGCGTTTTTTCATTTCGTTGTAGTCCTGCTCTCCCAGACTGGACTTCCGGAACTGGCGGTCCAACTTCCGCCGCTTCCAACCATTCGGCCATTTGAGGCTAGGTAATGTCGTGAAAGCGTAGACATCACCTTTGATCCGAATTTTTTTCATCCCCAGTTCGTCGGCGATGAAATCCAGACACTGTTCAGAAAAGAAACTGATGTGCTGGCCCGTTTCAAAAGCCCAGTACCACCAATCAGTCTCAGGAATGGCGGTCGGATCAAAACAAGTTGCCGAAAAAAACAACGTATCGAAACCAAACTGCTTGCGCGCATCCCGAAGGTAATCCAGCGGGTTTGGCAAATGCTCGAGCACTTCGAACGCCGCCGCCACTTGATACTTCCCTCCATCGGCTTCAAAACCGCGTGCAAGCAAGTTGTCGGCATACGGGTCCAACCAGTGGAAATTCAACCCGTTGTCCCTTAGTCCGCGGACAAGAAGCCCATAGCCGGCTCCAATATCAATTCCTCTGGCTTCATCCAGCCCATTGGCTCTCATGGCGGTGGACACGATACGGATGTTTGCAAGATTGCGTGCCAGAATCCCCGTGTCGGTCAGGGCAATCGCATCGCTATAAGCCTCATCCAGCCAATGCGGGCCTTCGACCCAGATGTAACCGCAGCTGTTATCCAAAAAATAGTTCGCCTCGTGACGCCCAATGACCTTCTGATTGAACAGAAATGATCCTTCCTGACCTGTCAGCGGAGATTTGGGCATGCTCAGTCTTGTCCATTCATTTCGATGGGTAGATGGGCTGGAAGAGGCGCCCCGCTTCCCTCTCCCAGATGTTCAGAGGGTGCAACTGTCGTCAATCCCGGATCGATATAAAGCCGCGCTCCGCGAGACAACATGAGCTGATGCAGCATGACATGTTCGCAAACTAAACGGCCGTCACCATCTCGACAATCGTATTTCAACCCCTCAAGCCTCTTAGTGCGATAGAGGCCCAATCCGGCGAACGCACTTTGAACCGGGATCATCGGGGCCTCTATGGGTATGTGATACTGGCGACCGAAAATTACATCCTTCAGTAGTTGTTGCCGCCACCGGCGGCGATGAAACAACGGTTTTCTCGAAGAATGAATACGTTGCCAGACGTCTTCCTCACACCAACCAGCGCATCGCAAAGCATAAAGATCATAATATGCCGGTAAAGCGTTCCCGAACACGCCATCCCAATTTGGCGTTCCACGCTCCAACGCCCTCAGAACAGAATCCGCGCTTAGGTGCGTGTTGGGTCCATCAAGGTCGAGAATCAGCGTCGCATCGTAGAGAGGTTGCACAGAAAACAACCGCTCCAAAACCGCATTTCGAGCAAACGTAATCCGTTCCACCCGGTTCGGTATTTCATTCGACAAGCCATCAAGTGTGAGGATTTCGGCTTGCGGCAAGCGGTTAGCAAAGCTTGCAAGAACCTTTCCCGTTCCATCGGAATTGTCATTCGTCGCGATTACTATCCGGCTTTGATCCAGTCGTCCGCACAAATCGTCGATCCGGGCAAGCGTTTTGACCAGCGCATCACCACCGTCTCGTACCACGCCAATAATATTTAAAGATTGCGACAACATCTATGACAGCCAAACTCTAGCAATGCGGGTAGATTTGGCAATAAAGAAACGGCCCGAAGGCCGTTTCCAATCAATGCAGCTTCGCCTCGACGTCCGCGATGGACGCGTCGATCAGCTTGTTGGCCTGCGCGGCGGTCATCTGTTTGGCCAGAACCTCGGCAGCTGCGGCCACGGCTACCGAAACGGCCTGGTCACGCACTTCCTTGATGGCCGAGGCCTCGGCGGAAGCGATCTGATCACGCGCAGCAGCCAGACGGCGGGCGATGGACTTCTCAAGATCGACCTTGGCCTGCTCAGCGGCCAGAACAGCATCTTGCTTGGCTGCGGCGACGATGGCGTCGGCCTTTTCCTGCACTTCACGCTGCTTGCGCTCGTACGAGGCCAGCAACGTCTGGGCTTCTTCACGCAGTGCGCGTGCTTCGTCCAGTTCCGCTTGGATGCCCGCGGCACGGTTATCCAATGCGCCACCGATCATCGAAGGCACCTTGAAGTAGAACAGGACCGCAATGAACACAAGGAACGCGATGAGCACCACGAAGTCGGTATTGCCCAGTGAGAAGAACGGGCCAGTGGCAGCAAAGGCCGGGCTGGCTGCGCCTGTAGTCAGGATAAGGGCAAGAATGTTGCGCATGACTCTTATCCTTTCACTCGTGTATCGACGGCACCAGCGATAGCGCCGGCATCGGCCTGACCACCCAGAGCGGCAACAAGCTCGGCCGCCGTATCCTTGGCAACCACCTGAATGCTCTCCAGCGCACCGGCACGGATTTCGGCGATCGCCTTTTCCGATTCAGCCGCCTTGGCTGCGATTTCCGCATCTGCCTTGGCGATGGCGTCATCCAGATCGGCCTGGATTTCCGCACGGGCCTCGGCAGCGATACGCTGTGCCTCAGTCCGGGCATCGGCCAGCGCTTTGTTATAGGCATCTTCAGCCTCGACCGCCTTGGCCTTCAGGTCTTCGGCTGCGGCGAGATCGTTGGTGATGGTTCCCGTCCGCTCGGCCAGAATTGCCGCAATACGGGGCAGAGCCACGCGCGACAGGACCAGAAAGACGACGACCAGCGTAACGACGAGCCAGAAGATCTGGTTCGGGAACCAGTCAAAGCAGAGCTGCGGCATCCCGATGGCCGAGCCATGGGAATCCACGCATGCGCCTACAATTTCTTCGGCAATGGGTTCAGTCGCCATGTTGTCCTCCGTCGGAACGTTGTCTTTACAACAGGTGGGCCGCTATGGCCTGGGCCCACCTGCGCGTAAGGATCAGGTTCCGCAGATTAGACGGCGAACATCAGCAGCAGCGAGACCAGGAATGCGAAGATCCCCAGCGCTTCTGCGAATGCGATACCGATGAACAGGGTTGCAGTCTGCGAAGCAGCTGCCGAAGGGTTGCGCAGGGCGCCGGCCAGGAAGTTGCCTGCAACGTTGCCCACCCCGATTGCGGCTGCGCCGGAACCGATTGCTGCCAGGCCTGCGCCGATGTGTGCGAGATCGCCTTCCATGATGAGTTCTCCTTACGATTTGGAAGTTTCGATGTTGGGTTATCGTTCCTGTGTTCAGGGTAGTCCCTGATCAATGATGCGGATGCAGAGCGTCCTTGAGATACACACAGGTCAGAATGGTGAATACGTAGGCCTGGATGAAGGCCACCAGAATTTCGAGACCGTACATTGCGGTGATCGCCAAAATCGAGACCGGCGAGATCACAGCGACAGCGGCAAAACCTGCGAACACCTTGATCACTGCGTGGCCTGCCATGACGTTACCGGCAAGACGAATGGAGTGACTGACAGGGCGCACGAAGTACGAAATCAGCTCGATAACCGCCAGGATCGGACGCAGCGCCAATGGCGCGCTGGACACCCAGAACAAGCTCAGAAAGCCTGCGCCGTTCTTGACGAAACCCAGGACAGTCACGGTCAGGAACACCGATAGTGCCAACGGAATGGTGACAGCGAAATGTGATGTCGTCGTGAAAGAGGTCGGGATCAGCCCCAGGAAGTTCGCGGTGACGATAAACATGAACAGTGTCATGACATAAGGGAAGTACTTGACGCCTTCCTTGCCGCAAATATCCTCAAGCATCTTGTAGATGAAGCCATAGGCCAGTTCGGCAATCGACTGCATCCGCGTCGGGACGATACCGCGCTTGGAAGTGCTCAGCACCAGCAGGCCGATGATCGCCAAAACCGCAAAGAACATCCACAACGTCACGTTGGTCGGCGTGTACCAGGCAATCGCGTCGCCGCCAAACAGCGGCTTGACGATAAACTGGTCCATCGGGTGGAAAACCAGGCTGCTGCCTTCTGCGGCGTGTTCCGCGCCTTCGGCTCCGTGTGCTGTGGTGGTCTCGGTCGCCACGTTCAGTCCCTCTCGTCCTTGCCGGCCTCAGCATCGGCCGCTTTCTGTTTCGCCTGAACCTCTTGCGCGCTGCGGAGCATGACTTTCACCCCGGCGGCAAGGCCCAGCAATGTGAAGAGCACCAGAAAAATCGGGATTGTCCCGAACAGGTTATCCAACCCGTATCCGATGCCAAATCCGATCCCGAGACCGGATACCATTTCGATGACCATCCTCCAGGCAAGTTCGCCGCCGGATATGTCAGCGTCCGCGCGAGGCTTGGGCTGTTTGGCCTTTTTTGCCGCGTCGATCTTGGCCTCAAGCTGCGCCATACGCTGCTTTTGGTCATCTTCGGTCACAGGCGTTTCCTTCGCACAGTCTTGGACATGGTGCTAAGGGCGCGACGGGGCAGAGTCAACGCTGTTGATTGCGGCAGATGAATCGTCATAACAAACTATTATTAAATGATTTTTTTAAAAATCGCACCTGTCGACCTTTGACGCCCGCCGCTCTGTTAGCGCCAAATACCTGGATTCCACATATTCAACCAAATGGTTGACGATAATACACGCATGTGGTTCTGCCAGAGCATGAACGATGATCTCGACACCATATTCTCGGCCCTTGCCGACCCCACCCGGCGCGCCATTCTGGCGATGCTGCTAGAGGACGACATGGCCGTGACGGACGTGGCCGAGCCATTCGAAATGTCGCTCGCCGCGATCTCGAAGCATCTGATGATCCTCACCCGCGCCGGCCTGATCTCACAGGAAAAACGCGGGCGGGTGAAATGGTGCAAACTGGAACCGGACGCAATGCGCGATGCTTCGGTCTGGATGCAAGGGTTCGGGCAATTCGAACCAGTGAATCTGGATGCATTTGAACGTTTTCTGAGAACTGAACTGGACAAACAGCCCGGCGAACAGGGCTAGGCTATACGCCTTGAATTGCCTCAACCGAGACTATGGCGCCGGACGCGTCCGCCCGACACCGCCAAAGCGTCGTGGATCCCGCAACACTCACAGTCAGTGAGGTTCCCGCTGAATCCGCGTCAATCGAAACAGTCTCGACACCGCTTGGCCGTGTAACGCTTTCTGCTGCGACCAGCGCCTCACAACTTTCCTGCAGCGCCAACTGTTCCTGCTTGCTCGTCGATCCACACGCCACAACGACGCCCAATATCAGCGTCATGCCATATGCCTTCATGTTTGCCCTTCCCCGATTACCTGTTCGCATGATGACCGCAACGCTGCCATATCCTCCAACAAATTCAAGCCTCAATCCGGAATACTGATCGAGCCTGCCTGAACCGACGTGCGTCCTTTTAACAAGAGCAGCAAAGCCAATACGGTCAGCGCGATTCCGACCAGCACTAGCGGCCCCGGAACGCCTTTGCCCAAAGCAATTTCCCATAGGATCACCCAGCTTGGCGTTAGATATGTATAAGCCATCACCTTGGCCGACGGCAGGTGAAGCGTCGCATATTGCAACAGCACGAAAGTGACCGCACTGGCACAGATGGCGACATAGAAAAGGCCAATCCACACGATGGCAGGCAGAGCCAGCCAATCCGTAGCAAGCAGATCCGACCAACCATATGCTGTGAGAAGGCAGCATCCCGCCAGCAGCATACCAAATGTAAACACCACCGGCGGCTCTCCCCGGTTCAACTTGCGCACCATTGGGGTATAGATCGCATGGGCCACGCAGCCCCAGAAATAGATGACTTCGCCCTGCCCGATCTCAAAAGCTTTGAATGCAAGCCAATCCGCACGAAAGATGACCCAAAGCGCGCCGATGGCACCGATCAAGAGCGCCGTTGCCATATAGCTTGTGGTAATCTGCCGCAACAATATCCAGCCCGCGAGTGCCGACAGGATCGGAGTCAGGGTAAACACGGCCGCAGCACTGACAGGAGGCGCGGTTTTCAGCCCCTCGAACATCAGCACGAAATACGCCGCAAACAACCCGCCCAGAACGAAATATCGCCAAGGGGCCTTGGCTGCACCAATCGGAAGGCCGGTCGTCATTGCGGCCGCCACTCCGATAACGACAGCGGCAATGACAAAACGCGCAGCATTCAGAGCGGCAGGCGAAATCTCGTTTGCAATCATCGATCCCAACGAAAAGCTGCCCGCGACCAGCGCCGAAAACGCCAGCATGGCCAGATGGCCGCGGGTCTCGGGGCTCATGTTTTCCAGTCCTTGGCCCGTTGTTTGATAAACTTCAGGAACGCCTGAACCTTTGTCGTCCGGTGCAGATCGACATGCGTGACCAACCAAAGTTTGCCTGACCATTCGGGCAGAGGCTCCATGACCTCGACCAACTCAGGATATCGGGCCGCATCCCATCGCGCCATGAAACCGATGCCTGCCCCGGCCAGCACTGCCTCACGAGCCGAATAGTTGTTCGTGCACCGAAAACCAATCGCCTCATTCGGCGCGTTCTGGCGCAGCCAAATGGCAAAGGGCGCGCGACTGTTTTCATCGTCGTATCCGACAAAAGAATGGTCTGCAAATTCAGATACACCCCTTGGCAATCCATTGCGACCCAAATAGGATTGGCTGGCATAGAGGCCGACATCCTGCGGGATGAAGGGTTGCACGACATTGTCCGGCTGATCCGGGGCCGCCCCTGCACGGATCGCAACATGAGCCTCACCATATTCCAAACGAAACAACCTGTCGCCGGTAAGATAGCGCACGATCAGGCCGGAATGCATAGTCCTAAACTCTGAAAGAACCGGCACGATCAACGGCGCCAGCGACGCCAAAGACGTGACCACCAACTCACCCGAAACATCATCGCCGCGCCCCTTCATCCGGCCGGCCAGTTGATTGAACTGATCCTCGGTTGCCTGCGCCACCCGTAACAGGTCTTCTCCGGCCTCGGTCGGCGTGTAGCCACGCGCGTGCCGCTGAAAAAGTTTGACACCCAATCGCGCCTCGATCGCGTCTATGTGGCGAATAACCGTGGCATGATGAACACCCAGCACATCGGCCGCACCGCTGACGGTTCCCATGCGAGCCACCTGATACGCGGTGCGCACTTCGTCCCAATTGTCCATGATACGTGCTTTCCAATGTGCGAATTCCAACAATAGCTGTTAATATATCTGAGTTTTGTTCGCTGATGCAACAAACATATGAGGCGTATCACATGAATTCGCCAACCACTGGATATCACGAAATGACCCGCACAATTCTCCACATCGACGCTTCGGCCCGCCGCACCGGCTCAACCACACGCGATCTTTCAAACCGTATCGTCAAGCACCTCGGTGCCCAGCGTATCATCCGTCGCGATCTGGCGACACCTTTGCCGCTTCTGACCGAAGACTGGATCGACGCCAACTTCACATCGAAAGACGATCGCAGCGCAACTCAGCAAGACTTGCTGTCCCTTTCGGATGAATTAGTCAGTGAATTGCAGGCCGCTGACACTATTGTCATAGGTTTGCCGATCTACAATTTTTCGGTCCCCGCCGCCTTCAAGGCATGGGTAGACCTGATCGCCCGCGCCGGTCTTACCTTTGCCTACAGCGACTCCGGCCCTCGCGGGCTTCTGGACGGAAAGCGGGCCATTCTTGCCATCGCTTCCGGTGGCACCGCTGTCGACTCGGAAATCGACTTCGCCACCGGTTATATCCGCCACGTTCTGGGGTTCATCGGAATAAATGACATCGACATCATCGCCGCCGACAAGATGGCGATTGCTCCAGAAATAGCTTTGAAATCCGCCCAGGAAGCGGTTGCAAAACTGGCGGCCTGATATCTCCGCTGGCCAAGGTCGGCTTTACCGTCCAATCTGAACTCTGGTTTCATCAATCGGATTGGACGGGTTCATGAAAAAGATCGGCATTCTCGGCGGCGTCGGTTGGGCTTCGACGGTGGACTACTACCGGGCCATTTCCGAAGGAGCAGGTCGGCATTTTGCCAAACTCGGGCATGGCTCGCCGCTTCCCGTACCGCCAATGACCATCGAATCCGTAACTCAGGCCCACACCCGTGCGCTGCGCGGTCAGCCCGGCGATGAAGAAAGCTGGGCCGGTTTCGATGCCGTTTTTCGCAACGCCATGCTGGTTTTGCAAAACGCGAGTTGTGATTTCGCTATCATTGCCTCAAACACACCACACGCTCGGCTGCATGCCATTCGACGGGGCGTCGATATGCCGATCCTCAGCATCTTCGACGCCACTGCCAAAGCGACTGCAGCCACAAAGGTCGAGACCGCGCTGGTTCTTGGAACCTCCGTCACGATGCAGGCCAGAGGTTACGCGGACAGGCTCTCGCGGGAAAACATCTCGGCTAATGCGCCCCTGTCCGATGCTGATATCGCCGAAATGCAGGCGATGATTGACAGCGATTTCTATGGCGGCGCGTCTAAGACGGCCCGCGACAGGCTTTTGGCATATTGCGACCGCCACGCCGAACCGGGCACTGCAATCCTGTTGGCCTGCACGGAATTGCCGCTGGCCTTTCCCGATAACTTGGATGACCCGAGCTTCCAAGCCGATGGGCACTTGTTCATCAACCCCTCTGCCGCCCATGTCGCATCAGCGCTCCAAGAGGCGCTGGCCGACGATTGAGCGACCAGCCTTCATCTTTTAATTGATACTCCCGTCGCAGGCGCGCTCCTCAAGGCACGTTCTGTCAGGTCAACCAGTTCACGGTACACCCGATCCGCTCAAAGAACGCCATGACATCATCTCGGGGCATGGCAAGCGTACGGTCATTGACCAGAGGATGCATATAAATAACTTCAGCCTCTTTCGCAGCCGCGTCCATGAAAAAGCTGACCCCGTTTTCAACGCCGTTGATCATCGCCAGCGGACTGACCGCTCCGGGCCGAATGCCCAAATTCTGCATCAGGCGATCAGCAGAGCCAAAGGACAGGTTACCGACGCCCAGCTCAGCTCCGAGTGCCTTCAGGTCGATTTCGCGGTTTTGCTCCAGCGTCACCAAATAGTTGCGTTTCTTCTTGTCGCGCAGATAAAGGTTCTTGATCCGAAGGGGATTTTCGTCCGGAACCATGAACTGATCTTCAACGGCCTTCGACTCCTCAACAGTGCGCAGGGGAATATGCTTGTGCAACTTGTAGCCGAGTCCCCATACCGCAAGCTGTTCCAGCAAAGCATCGGAACTGCGCGGAAGACTGTCCTGAAATGCTGATGATGCGTCCATGAAACCCTCCTGAAATCGCGAAATGCTCATGACGCAACAGGTCGCGCGATGCAACCGCTTGATCCACGCGGTCAAACCGGTGTTAACCTCTGGTCATGAAAATCACGCGGAATACCCCCGAACAACTGATCCTTGCCGACACGCCTTGGTTCATTGGCATCATGCTGATCTTCTTTATTCTGGCCTTCGTCGGCCCCGGTATTCTGTTGATGAGCACCGGTGGCGAGAACGTCTGGTTTGGCTTGGCGTTTGCCGTCATGGGGGGTGGATTGGGGTTTGCCGCCTTTTGCGTCTTTGTTCGGCGAGTGCAGGTGATACTGGACCGGCACCGCAACCGCATCACCATCCGCCGCCAGTCGGTTTTTGGCTACGAAGCGGTCGAGCACATATTGTCGAACCTGTCTCATGCAGAGATCGAAAGCACCACCGCCAAACGCGACAATGGAACAACGACGGTTTATCGCCCCGTTCTGGTTCTACGTGGCGGTATGAGCAAGGGCAGGCACCCAATTGTCGAGACGTTTTCCAGTGGACAAGGCTCGCACCGGCTTGTCACGGCCGTCAATGACTGGCTTCCCGCCCGGGAGGTTGACTCAGACGGTAAATCGGCTTAAGCCCGCGCAAACACCCGGAAGTGTGAAACCTTCCGGTCCCTTGAGTCACTCAGGGATCGCCCCCCACCAGCGAGTTTCGCCCGTGGGGGCAATGCCATTTGGCATTACCCCCACGTTTAGTTCGGTGGGAGGGGGCAATTGTGTATTTAACCGGCGCTACCTAGCTAGAGAGTGCCACATCTAAACCGGCTAAGGAGGCCGAAGGCATGTTTGAAAATCTATCCGAACGCCTTTCCGGCGTCTTTGATCGGCTGACCAAACAGGGTGCCCTGTCCGAAGAAGACGTCAAGACCGCCCTGCGCGAGGTCCGCGTTGCCCTGCTTGAGGCCGACGTCTCGCTGCCGGTGGCGCGTGAATTCGTTAAGAAAGTGCAGGACCAGGCGACCGGTCAGGCGGTGACCAAGTCGATCACCCCCGGTCAGCAGGTCGTCAAGATCGTGCATGACGCGCTGGTCGATACCCTGCGTGGCGAGGAAGACCCCGGCAAGCTGAAGATCGACAACCCGCCTGCCCCGATCCTGATGGTCGGTTTGCAGGGTTCGGGTAAGACCACCACTACCGGTAAACTGGCCAAGCGCCTGAAAGAGAAAGAGGGCAAGAAGGTCCTGATGGCCTCGCTTGACGTTTATCGCCCGGCGGCGATGGACCAGCTGGCGGTTCTGGGCGCGCAGGTCGGCGTTGATACGCTGCCGATTGTACCGGGCCAGAAACCCGTCGACATCGCCAAGCGCGCCAAGCAGCAGGCCACATTGGGCGGCTATGACGTCTATATGTTGGATACCGCCGGTCGTCTGCATATCGACGAAGTGTTGATGGACGAGGTCGAGCAGGTCCGCAATGTGGTTGACCCGCGCGAGACCCTGCTGGTGGTTGACGGCCTGACCGGTCAGGTCGCCGTTGAAGTAGCCGAAGAATTCGACGCCAAGGTCGGCATCTCGGGCGTGGTCCTGACCCGGATGGATGGGGACGGACGCGGTGGTGCGGCGCTGTCGATGCGCGCGGTGACTGGCAAGCCCATTCGCTTCGTCGGTCTGGGCGAAAAAATGGACGCGCTGGAGACCTTCGAGCCGGACCGGATCGCCGGTCGTATTCTGGGCATGGGCGACATCGTTGCCCTGGTCGAAAAGGCCCAGGAAACGATGGAGATGGAACAGACCGAGCGCATGATGAAGCGCATGGTCAAAGGTCAGTTCAATATGAACGACCTGAAGATGCAGCTGGAACAGATGATCCAGATGGGCGGCATGCAGGGCATGATGGGCATGATGCCGGGCATGGGCAAAATGGCCAAGCAGATGGATCAGGCGGGTCTGGACGACAAGATCCTGCGCCAGCAGATCGCCTTGATCCAATCCATGACCAAACGCGAACGCGCCAACCCGCAGCTGCTGCAAGCCAGCCGCAAGAAACGGATTGCTGCCGGTTCGGGGATGGAGGTCAGCGACCTCAACAAGCTGCTCAAGATGCACCGGCAGATGTCGGACATGATGAAAAAGATGGGCAAGATGGGTAAGGGCGGCATGCTGAAACAGGCCATGAAAGGGATGTTCGGCAAAGGCGGCCCCTCGCCCGAAGACATGGCAGCCGGCATGGACCCCAAGGCTCTGGAACAGGCGGCCAAGGCGATGGGCGGCAAAATGCCCGGCGGTCTGCCCGGTCTGGGCGGCGGCATGGGTCTGCCTCAGGGCCTGAGCGGGTTTGGCAAGAAGAAGTAATGAACGCCCCATCGGCATATCCCTGGGAGACTCCGGCCACCGGCCCCGCAGCCGCGCTGGCTGCGCAGTTGGGTGCTTTGGTGCCGCGCATCGAGACCGCGCGTCTGATCCTGCGCGCGCCCGAGTTGCGGGATTTCGAGGATTATGCCGAAATTCTGGTGTCAAACCGCGCGCGCTATATGGACGGCCCGTTTGACCGCAAGGGCGCGTGGCAGGATTTCACACAATACGTTGCAGGTTGGATGCTGCGCGGCGCGGGCGTTTGGACGATAGAGGACAAGACCACCAGAATCGTCATGGGTTTTGTTTCGGTCGCCATGGAGTTTGGCGATCATGAGCATGAACTGGGCTATATGCTGACCGCCACCGCCGAAGGTCGGGGCGTCGCGTCAGAAGCCGTTGCCGCCGCGCGCAGCTTTGCGCTGGAAATCCACGATCTGCCCTCTTTGGTCAGCTATGTTGACCCGGACAATGTCCGCTCTGCGGCAGTGGCCCGCCGTGTCGGGGCATTGCGCGACACGCAAGCTGAAACTGCCTTCGACGAACCCATTCATGTGTATCGCCATTCTCCGAGTGACTCCAACGGCGGGATGGAGGCATACGCATGATCGACCTTCAAATTCCCACTCTGACAACCGAGCGCCTGATCCTGCGCGCGCCGTCTGTTGACGATCTAGAAGCGGAGGCCGATTTTTTCGCCTCTGACGCGGCAAGGTTCGTCGGCGGGCCACTGCGCAAGGATGAAACTTGGCGATCGATTGCCATGTTGCTGGGCCACTGGGCAATTCGCGGTTTTGGTTTCTGGGGTGCCGAAGAAAAAGACACCGGCGCTTACGTAGGCCGGATCGGTCTTTGGTTTCCCGAAGGCTGGCCAGAGCCCGAAATCGGCTGGACACTGATGAGCCATGCCACTGGCAAAGGCTATGCGACCGAGGCCGCGCTGGTCGCGCGCAGCTATGCTTATGACGTATTAGGCTGGGAAACCGCAATTTCGCTGATCGATCCGGCAAACTTGGCCAGCAAAGCTGTCGCCAAACGGTTGGGTGCAGAGTTCGATTGCCACTATGAACACCCAAAATTCGGCACTACGGAAATCTGGCGACATCCCGCCCCGGCTGATCTGGTGAATGGCGGCGTGGAGGCCTACGCGTGACCAACTCAATCCCGACCCTCGAAACCAAACGACTGATTCTGCGCGGACCCGAGCCCGAGGATTACCCGAATTTCAAGGCCACGTTCACCAGCTATCGCGCCCGCTTCATGGGTGGACCGCTGAACCCTTATGAATCGTGGATGCTCTATGCTGCCGAGATCGGCCATTGGCAGATTCGCGGCTATGGCATGTGGATGATCCACGACAAAAAAACCGACAAGACCTATGGCATGGCCGGCGGATGGAAACCGGCGGGCTGGCCCGAGGCCGAGATCGCCTGGGTGATCTGGCCGGATGCGGCGGGTCAGGGCTATGCGCTTGAAGCCACCCACGCGGCGCGGCGCTACTTCTATGACATACTCGGCTGGGAAACCGCCGTAAGCTATATCGATCCGAAAAACCTCGACTCGATCCGTCTTGCGGAACGGCTCGGGGCCCAAAAGGATCACGAGGCAGCGACGATCGACGGCAGCGACGCAGTCTATCGCCATCCGTCGCCGGAAAAGCTGCGCAGCTCGCAGCTGGCGCATGGTATCGAGATGGAGATCGGACACTATGCCGACCCACTGTTCAAACCGAAAGGATGGGCCCTTGACTGAACCCATATCCGATCCCGTAGCACGCGCCGCAGAACTGCTGAAAGAGCACCGCGAAAGCATCGATCGCCTGGATGCGATACTTGTCTATACGCTGGGCGAGCGGTTCAAGCACACGCAGGCCGTTGGCAAGCTCAAGGCAGAACACGACCTTCCCCCGTCCGATCCAGCCCGCGAAGAGGCACAGATCGCACGACTAGAAGATCTGGCGAAAACGGCCGACCTGGACCCCGATTTCGCCAAGGCTTTCTTGAATTTCATCATTCAGGAAGTCATCAGACACCACAAGAAACACCAGGAATAACGGGATGCGTCCCGTCAACGCCATCAAAGGAGACACACAATGGCAATGAAAATTCGTCTGGCCCGTGGCGGCTCGAAAAAGCGCCCCTTCTATCGCATCGTGGCGGCTGACAGCCGCATGCCGCGCGACGGCCGCTTCATCGAAAAGCTGGGCACCTATAACCCGCTGCTGCCGAAAGACAGCGAAGAACGCGTGAAGATGGATATGGAGCGGGTCCAATACTGGCTGGATCAGGGCGCGCAGCCTACCGACCGTATCGCGCGCATGCTCGAAGCCGCTGGCGCCAAAGACAAGGCCGAACGCAGCAATCCGAAAAAAGGCACTCCGGGCAAGAAAGCTCAGGAGCGTGCCGAAGAGAAAGCAGCGAAGGCCGCTGAAGCCGCCGCACCGGCCGAAGAATAAGCAGGGCGCGCGTGCAGGATCAGGTCTTCAGCGCAGATTTCCGCACGCAGTTCAACCTGTTGTTGCGGCTCCGGCGCGACGTGCGCCGGTTCCGCACCGATCCTGTGGACGAGGCAGTGCTGGCGCACTGCCTCGACGCATTTCGGCTAGCCCCATCGGTAGGATTGAGCGAACCCTGGCGCGTGATCCGCGTCGAAACCCAAGCGGCTCGCAGAGCTGCACTTGAGAATTTCGAAACCGCTAACGCCGAAGCGCTGTCTGGCTATTCCGGCGAACGTGCCCGGACATACAGTCGGCTGAAACTGTCGGGCATGAAAGACGCCCCAATTCAATTGGCGGTATTCTGTGATGATGCGACTGACAAGGGACAGGGACTGGGCGCGGCCACGATGCCCGAGATGCGGCACTATTCCGTCGTTGCGGCGATCACCCTGTTCTGGCTCAGCTTGCGGGCCGAAGGGCTGGGACTGGGTTGGGTTTCGATCCTTGACCCTGATCGGCTGAACCGCGATCTGGACGTGCCGGAAAATTGGCGACTTATCGGATATTTTTGTTTGGGCTGGCCGCACGAAGAATCCGACACGCCAGAACTGGAAACCGCAGGCTGGGAAGCACGTGACCAGCAACTGACAGTCCGAACACGGTAGAAGCATATGTTCAGGCCCATCCGACTAGTTCTGTTCATGGCAATCGCCTTTGTTGTCGGAGTATTGTACGAACGCAATGCTCATGCGGAAAGATGCCTTGATGCCGGGGGGCGTGTTGTGTCCAGACTATGTGAAGGAGGGCAAAGATGAGCGACCTGATTTGCGTCGGCACGGTTGCGGGCTCTTTTGGGGTGCGGGGCGAAGTGCGCCTGAAGAGCTTCTGCGCCAATCCCGAGGATATCGAAACCTACTCCCCTCTGACCGATGAAGGCGGCTCGGAGCGTTACCACCTCATTATTACTCGCCCGATCAAGAGTGGTTTCGCTGCCCGTCTGGGTGGGGTCGAAACCAAGGAACAAGCCGACGCACTTAAGGGCTTGCGCCTGTTCGCGCGCCGCGATCAATTGCCTTCGTTGCCGGATGACGAATTCTATCATGCGGATCTGATCGGGCTTGAAGTGGTCGACACAGGCGGGGCGGTACTGGGCAAGGTCAAATCAGTCCAGAACCACGGTGCGTCCGACCTACTAGAAATTCAGGGGCCGGAGTTAAAAAACACCGTACTTTTACCGTTCACAATGGCTGCGGTTCCAACTGTGGATCTGACTTCTGGCCGCATCATTGCCGACCCGCCAGAGGGGTTGTTTTGAAACATGACCGACGCTCCCGCCCGTTCGCATGGCCGAAAGGCCATTCGCCCGTCTCTGAAACCCCGTGAGCTTATCGAGCCGACACCCGATCTGCACGGTGTCTGGAAGGCCAAGATCATCACGCTGTTCCCGTCGGCCTTTCCCGGCGTGCTCGGCGAAAGCCTGACTGGTAAGGCGCTGCAGGAAGGGCTGTGGCAACTCGAAACTATCGACCTGCGCCAGTTCGGCATCGGTAAGCATCGAAATGTCGACGATACACCAGCGGGTGGCGGGGCGGGCATGGTGTTGCGCGCCGATGTTCTGGGTGCCGCAATCGAACATGCGATGGACGGCGTTCGGGGTAATTGGCCCCTGATCTATCTCAGCCCACGCGGACGACGGATGGACCAGCCATTGATGAAGAACCTTGCACGATGCGAAGGCGTGACCCTTCTGTGCGGTCGATTCGAAGGCGTCGACGAGCGCGTTCTAGAACACTATGGCGTTCAGGAAGTCAGTCTCGGGGATTTCGTGATGACCGGTGGCGAAATCGCTGCGCAGGCTCTCATCGACGCCACTGTTCGCCTGATCCCCGGCGTTTTGGGCAATCAGGCTTCGGCGGAGGAAGAGAGCTTTTCTTCGGGCCTGTTGGAACACCCGCAATACACCCGCCCCGCCGAATGGAAGAATCGGCCCATCCCCGACGTGCTAATGTCAGGTCACCATGGTAAAGTGGCCGAGTGGCGACACGATCAGTCGAAAGAAATTACCCGGACCCGCAGGCCGGACCTTTGGGAGACATACCAACGGGAGAAAAATCCAGCAAAAAACTGATCCGGTTCTAAATGAGGGCAAACATCCTCGTGTTGCCCTCATTTGATTTTGATATCCGAGCTATTCGTCAGTACCACGGATGCAAATTTTTGCGGTTTGCTATGCACTCAACGCTTCACTTGGCGCGTCGTATTCTTCATACCCCAACACACGAACTGATCCTGTCGCGACAAGCTGCTCGATTTCGCGCCTAGTAAGCGATGCGCGCGCGGTTGGTCCGAATCCTTCCCCGCCACGCACGCCCATCCGGGTCAACACGCGTGAAAGGCGCAGTTTTTGGATAGCGCTTACCAGGGTCATCGACATTTCACCCGGATAGAAGCTCTCCGACGCGACCCCGTGAGCATAGACCAGCGCGTGTTTTTCCAGCAGGATATGGTAGTAGGTCACGCTTTCTTGCCCTTCCAGAACCGTTACGCCCGGATGGCCGACAAAGCCACACGCAGGCGCAAGGGCTTCGTCCACACCGAAATGCATCTCTAGCCCCGCTCCGGAAACGGCAATCTTGTGTTGCGGTGACAGGATCAGCGGCCGCGAAGGAAGATCCGCTCCGAATGCGCCGGTTTCGATCTTGATCGGGGCCACGTTTTGGTCTGCGTTCGACAGTTCATAACGGCTTGCACCAATCCAACGGATGGCCATCGGGGCGCCGTCTGCGACCAGAACAGTATCCCCAACCTGCATTTCCTCAACCGATACCTCTCCCCGAGGCGTCAGAATCTTCGTTCCTTCAGCAAAACACAGAGGTGTCGGAGGCGGATTTAGGTCAGTGTTCTGAACTTCGATGGCACCATTGCCAAAAGCATCCATTTCGGCCTGCGTCGCGTCGCTTTCCGGCAGGAATGTCAGACGGGTTGTTTCGCCAGCAGTCGGATAGTCATAAACGACGATAGTGTAGACCGGATCGCCCTCGAACTGGTCTGGAACCTGACCAGCCCCCTGATTGTTCAATGTGGGAAGCGTTGCGACCATGTCCAGCGAGAAACTGTAAACCTGCCCCCCAATCGACACCACAGTATCGGGGTCAGGCGTCACGGCATCGCCCTCAAGTACGAAATCCCCATCAGCTCCGCCGAGCGTTTGGTCGAGAAACTCGATCTGAACGGCCGGAGCACCCGTTAGGTTCAAGTTAGCGTTATTGGCCGTGTTGCTGTCGGTCCGCGCCCAGTAGATTTCTGCCATGTTGCCCTTCCCTTTTACTTGGCGTCAACTTTTGCCCGACCGGTGTCAAAAAGACGACGCGTATTTGTTAACATTGTGAAAACGGAGCTATGTCAAGCTTCTACGAGGGCTGTCAGCGTGAAACTTCGACACCGTCGTGAAAAAGTGACTTACCCCGGCATATTTGCGGCTTGCATTGCGCACAACAGAACATGCAATTGCCTTGCCCGAATCCCTATCCGATCTCTCCCGCCTTCCATCGCAACCAGACTTCGGGCCCGCTACGAAAGACGTTGATATCGACCTTTCCGTTCACACCTGGAACCAGACCCGTTCCGGTATATTGCCAAAACCTCCAGAATGCCCCGGGATACACCTGACGCGGATGCCCAGCCACGGAACGTAGCCAGAAATCCGTTCCATGCAGCTTTCCGATTCCGGTGTCTCGATAGAAATCGACAGTGGTATAAACAATAGGACGTCGACCATAGTGCGCTTCGAGAATGGTCAGGAAACGTTCCGCCTCAGCTCTGATCTTGGTGCCATCCGGCCGCAGTGGACAAGTTTTCGAGCGGTGGTTCCATTCCATGTCCAGCACATGCGGCAGATCCGCTCCTTTGGGGACATGACGAATGAACCAACGCGCCTGTTCTGCTGCAGGGCGGCAGAAGTAAAAATAGTGATAGGCCCCCCAAGGCACCCCTGCCGCCTGCGCCCCGCGCCTGTGGTTGTCAAACATAGGGTCAACTACATCGCCGCCCTCGGTCGCTTTGATGAACACGAAATTTACGCCCGCAGATCTGGCGGTGGGCCAATCGATATCTCCCTGCCAGCGGGACACATCTATGCCATGAATAGGAAAGGACTCTGGGCCGCGTCCTTCCCAACTATGCGGGTCGGCATCGCCGAATTCGGGATAGGTCACCAGGGTCAGGGCCATGGCTGAATAGTCAGTTTGCAGGTTGGGTTCAGATTCAGGTACGCGCCGCCCACATGATGCAATGACAAAAAGAGATAATAAAATCGGCAATAGAAGACGCATTGGACTGCTCCGACTCAAATGTTATTAGTGCTATTTGCCTCAGGCTGACAGGATGCGCGTTCTGCGTGGAAAGACAACATTCCAAGTTCATGAAAGTTGGAAATTCGCCGATCCACCACCACGAATGAGGGCTTGAATCCAAGCGCGTTATTCCGTAAACGACCGCAATCCGGAATCGCTTTTTGCGACTCCGGTGTTTTGGTTTGTTTCGCATCCTTTCGTCCGGCTTTCTTCAGCCCGGGCACTTGCGGGCAGGCTGAACCGAGGAAACATTCGACCTGACCTCTGGCGGGCTGCACACGCGGAACCCGATGAAGACCAAGAGCTCTCAGGCCGTTCTCAACTTCGTGGACCAACCACGAGCAGATAGGAGAATTGCGATGGACCTGATCGCACAGCTCGAGGCGGAACAGATTGCCGCCCTGGGGAAAGAGATCCCCGACTTCAAAGCCGGCGACACCATCCGCGTCGGATACAAGGTGACCGAAGGCTCGCGCACCCGCGTACAGAACTACGAAGGCGTCTGCATTTCGCGCAAGAACGGCAGCGGAATTGCCGGTTCGTTCACCGTTCGCAAAATCTCGTTCGGCGAAGGTGTGGAACGTGTGTTCCCGTTGTATTCGACCAACATCGAAAGCATCACCGTCGTTCGCCGCGGTAAAGTCCGCCGCGCCAAACTGTATTACCTGCGTTCGCGCCGCGGCAAATCGGCCCGGATCGCAGAAGTTACCAACTACAAGCCCAAGGCTGGCGCCGAGGCGTAAGGAGCGGAAAGATGAAAAAAGACATCCATCCCGACTACCACATCATCGACGTCAAGATGACCGACGGCACCGTGGTTCAGATGAAATCCACCTGGGGCTCCGAGGGTGATACCCTGGCCCTGGAAATCGACCCCTCGTCGCACCCGGCATGGACCGGCGGTTCGTCGCGCCTGATGGACGCGGGCGGTCGCGTTTCGAAGTTCAAGAAGAAATACGAAGGTTTGGGCTTCTAATCCCGTCACCTTCTCAAAACAAAGGCCGCCCGAAAAAGGCGGCCTTTTCTTTTTCCCGACCCCGGCTCAGGTAAGATCCACCGTGTCTGCATCAGGCGCGTTTTTCTTGACCGACTCGATGCCGTTGTCCCGCGCAGCAGCGCTTTCATAGACTTCGCTGGTGCCTATGACCTGACCATTGGTAGCTTTCAGGTTGAACATCCATTTGCCGTTGCTGGTATCCTTGCGCTCGAATCGCGCGTCATCTTGTGCGTTCTTCTGCACAGACTCGATTCCGTTTTCAGCGCTGGCGCGTTGCTTGTAACCTTCGCTCGCCAGAATGACCTGTCCGTTGCCTGCTTTGAGTCGGAAACGGAATTCACCGGCCTTATCCGTGTAAAGCTCAAATTTCCCTGCCATGATCTGAAAACCTTTCTTGTTGACGATAAGATTTAGGAAATCTACCCGCGATGGCCGCATTGGCAAACCTTTTCCGACCGTTACGTGGAGCCAAGGGTTTCTGTCCTGCCGCAGGGGCGCTTGCATAGGTTTCCGCAAGGCGGAAATTCGACACGAAGTACAGGTGACTCTGCTTCCCTTCGCCATTCACACAACATATAGTGTGCGGCAACAATTCGCCGACAAGGGCGTGGGAGACGAGAAGGACAGGCATGGCACACATTATCGTGGTCGGGAACGAAAAAGGTGGCGCGGGTAAATCGACGGTTTCGATGCATGTCGCTACGGCGCTTGCCCGTCTTGGCCACTCGGTCACGACACTGGACCTTGACCTCCGCCAACGCAGCCTGGGCCGGTATTTCGAAAACCGGCGCAACTTTCTGAACGGCGAGACGCTGGCGCTGCCGAGCCCGGACCATCACGATCTACCCGAAATCGACCCGGCCACATTGAAGCCCGGAGAAAACATCTATGACCATCGCCTGTCGGCTGCCGTATCCAGACTGGAGGGAGACAGCGATTTCATTCTGATCGATTGCCCTGGCTCGCACACCCGTCTCAGCCAAGTGGCGCATTCACTGGCCGACACGTTGATCACCCCTCTCAATGACAGTTTCATCGATTTCGATCTTCTGGCGCGTATCGACAGCAAAGGGGAAAAGATACTCGGTCCGTCGGTTTATTCCGAGATGGTGTGGAACGCGCGACAGTTGCGGGCACAGGCAGGGTTGAAACCCATCGACTGGGTGGTGGTGCGCAACCGCGTCGGCACCCAGCGCATGGTGAACAAGGAAAAGATGCAGCGCGCGATCGAGATGCTGTCCAAGCGCATCGGCTTCCGCATCGCTTCGGGCTTTTCCGAGCGGGTCATTTTCCGCGAATTGTTCCCGCGCGGCCTGACCCTGCTGGACCTAAAGGACATTGGCGTCAAGCAGCTCAACATCTCGAACATCGCTGCGCGTCAGGAACTGCGCGACATGATGCGAGAACTGAACCTGCCCGGCGTCGAAGTGGACTTCTAATCCGGTTTCCGGAACCACGTGAACAGTTCCTTCGGCTCGGTCACCCCACGCAGCATGTAGCGGCCCAGTGAAACCAGTTCATGCTCGCAACCTTCGGCGGCACGGGCGACGTCGTCGGACATCAAAATGCTTTGATCCAGCGCACGATGCATCCCGGCAATCCTTGACGTCTGGTTCACGGCAGGCCCGATTACGGTAAAATCCAGTCGGCTTTCAGCACCGATGTTGCCGTAAAGGATTTGTCCTGCATGCAGTGCAAGAGTGAAACCGGTTGTCGGCAGCCCCGCCTCGGCCCGCGCCATGTTCATTTCATCCATCCTGTTCTGCAACAGGGCAACCGCCTGCAGTGCCGCAAAGGCATCTTGGCGACTATCACCCACGTCGAAGATTGCCATCAGGCCATCACCCATGAATTTCAGGATGTTGCCTCCACAGTCATGCACAGCACCAACCGCCACCGCCAGATAGTCGTTCAGCATCGCGATGATGTCCGGGCCGGGAATGCGCTCCGACAGGCTAGTGAAACCCGCCAGATCGAAGTTCCAGATCACTGCGTCGATTTCTTGCAGCGATCCACGCCTGATTTCACCGGACAAAACGCGCTGCCCTGCATCCCGGCCGAGATAGACCCGCAACAAATCCTGCGCCATCTTGCGATTTGCGGCGGATTTCAGGGCAAGTCCCAAGTGTGGCAAGGCTCTCCGGATTACATCCAGATCGGCGTCCCGAAACCCTTCGGCGTCGTCGGTTGTCCAGGATAGCAATACACCTTCGGGTGTGTTTTCGGGGTCGATGACAGCACCCGGTTCCGTCTTTTCCAGGATCAACCCCATCGCAAAATAGTCAGTTGCCCCGCGTTGATACATGTCGTTGAGAAAAGGGAACCGGCTGGGTTCGTTCCGGTCAATCAGACGTTCGCGCAATTCGCCGGCGCCGGACCGGAGCAACTCATAAAGTGGGCTGCGCGTCCATCGCTCCTGCGGCGTATCACTGTGTTCGTAGTTTTCCAATTCACTGCCCAGATCGCGGTTCCAACTGAACCCTGTTCCTCCATAAATTGGATGAAACGCGCTTTGCGCTGCGTGAAAGCGCATGAGCGGAATGCCTAATTCGACCAGCCGCTCGCAATATCCTTCAAGGATCTCTCGCTGCCCTGCGCCTTCCAGGCCCCGATCCATGAGCCAGCGGACAAGGCGATCGCTATCGCCGGAATGCAGGGATTTTGACATGAATAACTCAGGCATGATACGGCCCATGTGGTGACGATAGCAGCATATTGCCAGCCTCTCACTCCATCCCTGCCAGTCTGCGAAGCATCATTCGCAGCAACGCCGCCTCTCCCTTGGTGAAGTGAGATGCCAGTTTCGCGTCATATTGCTCTGCTATTCCGCGCAGCTCGCGATAAACTGCAAAACCGGCTGTCGTCAGCGCCAATCGCTCTACCCGCCGGTCCTTGTCGTCGCGTTCCCGTGTCAGATAGCGCCTCTGTGCAAGCTTGTGGACGGCGCGGCTGACCTTGGTCTTGTGAATCTTGGCGCGTTCGCCGATTTCCTTGGCCGTTATCTCGCCGTGAATGCCCAGGTGAAACAGCACCCGCCATTCGGTACGCAACATGCCATAGCGATTCTTGTAGACTCGCTGAAACTCCAACGAACTTTCCTCAGCCGCCTGATTCAGCAGGAAAGGCAGGAAATTTCGCAGGTCGAAGTCATCTTTTTCGGTGATTTTCTCGTTTGTCATGCTTGTTAGTTACAAAATCAACTATTATCCGACAAGCAGTAAACGGAGGAACGCGCAATGAACCGTCCGGCTGACCCGCACGAAATGACCCAGGCCAGTACGCCTGTGGGCACGCATCCCGGCTATATGCCCGGCTTTGGAAACGACTTTGAAACCGAGGCCCTGCCCGGTGCCCTGCCGCAGGGTATGAACAGCCCGCAAAAATGTAACTATGGACTATATGGTGAACAGCTCAGCGGAACGGCCTTTACCGCGCCGCATCCCGAACGGACCTGGTGCTATCGCATTCGGCCTTCGGTCAAACATTCGCATCGGTACGAAAAGATCGACCTGCCCTTTTGGAAATCCGCGCCATGCGTAGATCCGGACGTAGTCAGCCTTGGCCAGTACCGCTGGGATCCGGTCCCGCATTCGGACGAAGACCTGACATGGCTGACGGGCATGCGTACTATGACCACGGCCGGAGACGTGAATACGCAGGTAGGCATGGCAAGCCATATCTATTTGATTACTGATTCGATGGTCGACGATTATTTCTATTCCGCCGATTCCGAATTGCTGGTGGTTCCGCAGGAGGGACGCCTGCGCTTTGCCACGGAACTGGGCATCCTCGATCTTGAACCAAAAGAGATCGCCATCATCCCACGCGGGCTTTTGTACCGTGTCGAAATACTGGAAGGTCCGGCCCGTGGTTTTGTCTGCGAGAACTATGGTCAGAAGTTCGAACTGCCCGGGCGAGGTCCAATCGGTGCCAACTGCATGGCCAATCCACGCGACTTCAAGACGCCGGTCGCCGCGTTCGAAGACCGCGAGGTTGCATCCACAGTCACGATAAAATGGTGCGGTCAGTTTCACATCACCAGAATCGGACACAGCCCACTGGACGTGGTGGCCTGGCACGGCAACTACGCGCCATGCAAATACGATCTGCGCAACTATTGCCCGGTTGGCGCGATCCTGTTTGACCATCCAGATCCGTCGATTTTTACCGTCCTGACTGCACCCTCAGGTCAGCCGGGCACGGCCAATATCGACTTTGTCCTGTTCCGCGAACGCTGGATGGTGATGGAGGACACGTTCCGCCCGCCCTGGTATCACAAGAACATCATGTCGGAACTGATGGGCAACATCTATGGTCAGTATGACGCCAAGCCGCAGGGCTTTGTGCCCGGCGGGATGAGCCTGCACAACATGATGCTGCCGCATGGGCCTGACAAAGAAGCCTTTGAAAAGGCGTCGAATTCGAACCTTGGGCCGGACAAGCTGGAAAACACCATGTCCTTCATGTTCGAAACCCGTTTCCCGCAGCATTTGACAACATTTGCCGCCAACGAGGCACCGCTGCAGGATGACTATATCGACTGCTGGACGTCGCTTGAAAAGAAGTTCGACGGCGCACCTGGAAAGAAATGAAGACGGCGGGTTCGCCTCCGTCGCACCACGACAAGGAAATGATATGCCTTTGATGAAATCCTGGGTAGCTTCGGCCAATGATGCCAACCACCCGTTTCCGCTGAACAACTTGCCCTATGGGGTTTTTTCAACTGCCAGCGAAGAGCCCCATTGCGGCGTCGCCATCGGCGACATGATCCTGGACGTCACCGAAGCAGAAGCCGAAGGTCTGATCGCCCTGGCCGAGATTCCGCTGTTCGACGTGCCCTACTGGAATGATCTGATGGAAGAAGGCCCCGCCGTCTGGGCAGCGCTGCGAGAGCGCCTGATCGCCCTGCTAGGCGAAGGATCAGCAGAACAGGACAAGGTCGAAGCGCTGCTTGTTCCAATGGCCGAAGCCGAGATGCACTTGCCTTTTGCGGTCAGCGAATACACCGATTTCTACGCGGGTCGGAACCATGCGTTTAATGTGGGCACCATGTTCCGTGGCCCGGAAAACGCGCTGCCGCCGAACTGGTTGCACATTCCGATTGGCTATAACGGACGGGCGTCCTCGGTCGTGGTGTCCGGAACGGATATCCGTCGCCCTTGGGGACAGCTGAAATCCCCCGATCAGGACCTGCCCGCCTTTTTGCCCTGCCGCCGGTTCGATATCGAACTTGAGATGGGCGCGATCGTCGGCACGCCCTCGGATGGCCCGATCACGGTGCAGGAAGCGGATGACCACATCTTTGGTTACGTCCTGCTGAACGACTGGTCGGCGCGCGACATCCAGGCATGGGAATACCAGCCACTGGGTCCGTTTCAAGCCAAAGCAACCGCAACCTCGATCAGCCCTTGGATCGTGACCAAAGCAGCCCTTGAGCCGTTCCGCTGTGACACGCCAGCCCGCGAGTTCGCGCTATTGGACCACCTCAAGGATTGTGGCCCGATGTTGTATGACATCGATCTCGAAATAACCATGGCGCCGGAAGGCAAGGACGCCACAACCATCGCGCGGACGAATTACAAGGAAATGTATTACTCCGCAGCGCAGCAACTGGCCCATCACACCACTTCGGGTTGCCCGATGAATGCGGGTGATCTTCTGGGGTCCGGTACGATTTCAGGTGCGGCCAAACCCGAACGCGGCTCACTTCTGGAACTCAGCTGGGGCGGCAAAGAGCCGCTGACGCTGGACACCGGAGAAACCCGCAGCTTCATCGAGGATGGCGACACACTGACTCTGAAGGGCTCTGCCAAAGGCGACGGTTACACCATCGGTTTCGGTGATTGCGTCGGAACCATCCTTCCCGCCCTTGAAAACCCCTACGCACGGTAAGGAACTCACCATGGCCAAAGCATTCGCGTCCCAGGGGGACATGTCGGAAAAGAAAATCTCGTTCACCGAAGTGGGTGAAGGGCTCTATGCTTTCACCGCCGAGGGCGACCCGAACTCGGGCGTCATCATCGGCGATGACAGCGTGATGATCGTCGAGGCGCAGGCGACTCCGCGTCTAGCCAACAAGGTGATCGAATGCGTGCGGTCTGTGACCGACAAACCGATCACCCATGTGGCGCTGACCCATTATCACGCGGTGCGGGTATTGGGCGCCAGCGCTTTTGGCGCGCAACAGATCCTGATGTCTGACATGGCCCGCGCCATGGTGGTCGAACGCGGTCAGGAAGACTGGGACAGCGAATTCCAACGTTTCCCGCGTCTTTTCGAAGGCCATGAAAGCATCCCCGGCCTGACCTGGCCCACAACCACCTTCAGCGACACGATGACCGTTTATCTGGGCAACCGCCGGATCGACCTGATGCATCTGGGGCGCGCGCATACCGCCGGTGATATCGTGATCCATGTGCCAGACCAGAACGTGATGTTCACTGGCGACATCGTTGAATACCACTCGGCCTGCTATTGCGGCGACGGGCATTTCAGCGACTGGGGCGACACTCTGGACGAGATCAAGTGGTTCGATGTCGACGCCATCGCACCGGGTCGCGGCGACGCGCTGGTTGGCAAGGACATGGTCAATGCCGCCATCGAAAACACCCGCGATTTCGTCGAAAGCACCTACCGCCCGGCAGCCAGGGTCGCGGCGCGAGGCGGATCTCTCAAAGAGGCATGGGACGCAGTGCGCGCCGAATGCGACCCGAAATTCGCCGACTACGCGATTTACGAACATTGCCTGCCCTTCAACGTAGCGCGCGCTTATGACGAGGCACGCGGCATTGATACCCCACGCATCTGGACCGCCCAACGTGATCTGGAGATGTGGGAGGCCCTGCAGGGGTGACCTTGTCGTGGGCGACTTTGATCCAGATCGTGTCGCCCTGTTGAAAACGATGAGACGATAAACCAGACCCTTCGGCGCGCTCGTGGCGGAGGAAAGGAGAATTGCGCCTTTTGCGCAGAGTAAATGGGAGGAGAGCCCGTGAACAAAATCTTCGAAGTGCCGCTTTATGCCTATGAGCGCAGTCCCGACCAGGATGCGTCCGCCCCGGTACGCCACAAAGTGATTGTCGTCGGTGCCGGCCCGATCGGTCTGGCCGCCGGCATCGATCTGGCCCAGCAGGGGATCGAAGTGGTTGTGCTGGACGACAACGACAAGGTCAGCTTTGGCAGCCGCGCCGTGTGCTACGCCAAACGTCCGCTGGAAATCCTCGACCGGCTCGGTTGTGGCCAACCGATGGTCGACAAGGGCGTCGAATGGAACATCGGCAAGGTCTTCTTTGACGACCGGCAGGTTTATGATTTCAACTTGCTGCCCGAAGAAGGGCATCAGCGCCCCGCCTTCATCAACCTTCAGCAATACTATTTCGAAGAATACATGGTGAACCGGGTCCGCGAGTTGCAGGCCGAGGGTGCGCCCATCGAAATTCGTGGCCGTAACAAGGTCGAAGCTGTAGGCACTCATCCCGACCACGTGAAGGTCGAGGTGGAAACTCCAGAAGGTTCATATACGCTCGAGGCAGACTGGCTGATCGCCTGTGACGGCGCGGGCTCGCCCATCCGGGCGATGCTCGGCAAGGATTTCGTCGGACGGGTGTTCGAAGACAACTTCCTGATCGCCGACGTCATCATGGAAGCCGACTTTCCAACCGAACGCTGGTTCTGGTTCGATCCGCCGTTCAACAAAGGCCAATCAGCGCTGTTGCACAAGCAACCCGACAATGTGTGGCGGATCGACTTGCAACTTGGCTGGGACATCGACAAGGAACGCGAAAAGCGTCCCGAAAACGTGATCCCTCGCCTCAAGGCGATGCTGGGCGAGGATGTAAAATTCGAGCTGGAATGGGTCTCGATCTATACCTTCCAATGCCGCCGGATGGAGCAGTTCCGTCACGATCGGGTGATCTTTGCCGGCGATGCTGCTCACCAGGTCAGTCCGTTTGGCGCCCGAGGCGCGAATTCGGGCCTGCAGGATACCGACAACCTGATCTGGAAACTCAAACTGGTGCTTGAGGGCAAGGCCCCCGAAAGCCTGCTGGACAGTTATGACTATGAACGCATCCATGGTGCTGACGAAAACATCATGAACTCGACTCGCTCGACCGACTTCATCACACCGAAATCGGATATGTCACGCATCATGCGTGACGCGGTTCTGGACCTTAGCGAGCGTTATGAATTCGCGCGACCGCTGGTAAACTCCGGCCGTTTGAGCGTGCCCTGCACCTATGACGGCTCGCCGCTGAATTCTGCTGATGCGCTGAACGGTCCGGCCCGCACGCGGCCCGGTTCCCCATGCCCGGACGTCAAGCTTAAGGATGGGTATTTGCTGCCGATGCTTGGCGACAAGTTCACGTTGCTCACCATCGACGCGGACGCCCCCGACACAATCGACGAAGACGGGATCGTGGTCGAACGTCTGGCGCTTTCGGTCAAGGATGATCCGACGCTGGAACTCAAACGCCGCTATCTGGGGGATGCCGACAGCGGCGTCTACCTGATCCGGCCGGACCAGCACGTTGCTGCCCGTCGTGATTCATTCGAAGAAAACTCGTTCCGGCATGCCATCCGCCGGGCCACCGGCAAGGAGTAAGACCATGGCCGATCTGATCCTGAAACCCAATATCGACAAAGCCGACGATTTCTATGCCGCACTTTTAGCAGCCCACGAAGGGCTGGAGAAAGCCGAAAGCGACGCATTGAACGCCCGACTTGTTCTGGTTCTGGCCAACCATATCGGTGACCAGTCGGTTTTGAATGAGGCTATCAAAGCCGCCACGCTCAAGGAGGAGCTAATCCTATGAAAATCGAGAAAATTCATCATGTGGCGTACCGATGCAAGGACGCCAAGGAAACCGTCGAATGGTACGGCAAGATGCTGAACATGGACTTCATTCTGGCGATTGCCGAGGATCACGTTCCATCCACCCACGAGCCTGACCCATACATGCACCTATTCCTAGATGCGGGCGACGGCAACGTGCTGGCGTTCTTCGAACTGCCGACCAAGCCTGAAATGGGTCGTGATCCGAACACGCCGAAATGGGTGCAGCACATCGCTTTCAAGGTGAAGGATCGCGATGAGTTGCTGAAGTTCAAGGACCACCTCGAAGCCAACGGCGTCGAAGTTCTGGGTGTCACCGATCACTCGATCTTCCACTCGATCTATTTCTTCGACCCCAGCGGCCACCGTATCGAACTGGCCTGCCCGGACCCGGAAGAGGAAAAGATGCTGGCCAAGCTGAATGACGTAAAATGGGAGATGCTGGAAGAATGGTCAAAGACCAAGAAGGCACCCAAACATGCAGACTGGCTGCACGCCAAGGAACTGAGTAACCTCTGAAGACAGGGGTGACACGATACAGGCAACCGGCCCCGCACCGGTTGCCTTGTCATTTGGGAGACCAGGATGAACGATGTAGTGCTTTATGATTACTGGCGGTCATCAGCCAGTTACAGGCTGCGGATCGCGCTCAATCTGGCGGGGATTGCCTTTCGTTCGGTTGTAATCGACCTGACCAAGGGCGAACAGCGTAGCCCCGAACATCTGGCCCGCAATCCGCAAGGCTTTGTCCCGGTTCTCGAAATCGATGGTCTAAAGCTCACGCAGTCCCTGTCCATCCTGGACTATCTTGACCAAACACGGGGCCTGAACCTGCTGCCTAAAGACCCTGCCCAACGCGCCAAGGCACAGGCTCTGGCGCACTCGATTGCGGTCGACATCCATCCCGTCTGCAACCTGCAGGTTGCCAAACACGCCACAATGCTGAGCGGTGGCGCCGAGGGCATGCCCGGCGACTGGATGCGCCATTTCATCCGCCCCGGGTTGGTCGCGTTCGATACACTCTTGTCCGAATACTCTCAGGCTCCCTATTGCACTGGCTCTGCACCCGGTCTGGCTGATATCTGCATGATGCCCCAGATCTACAACGCCCGCCGTTGGGATGTTGAGATTTCGGATCTGCCGCGCCTGCTGGCGGTCGAAGCCGCCTGCGCGGATCACCCGGCCTTTGCCGCAGCTCACCCCGACGAAAATGCACCCACAGCGAACTAAAGAGCGTTGAATTCACGCCTCGGCGCGGGTTTCCCGAGACCGATAAACGAACCCGATATTGCCGATCTGCCTTTGCAGGTCTGCAACCGCCAGACCAAGCGCGATCCCCCCAGCAATCGCCAGCGCGTCGACCCACGGCGTGTCTCCATCAATACCGGCAAGGGGAAGAAGGAGTTCGGGAACGTAGCGGTGGAGCAGATAGATGGGGAACGCCGCTTGCGCCAACCGCATGATCGGGCGAACCAAACCCTTTGGCGCAGGAATGCGCGGTACAAATACCAACAGGGCGGCAAGGGCCAGAAGGCTCAAGTATTTGATCCAGCCTCCGTACCAGTTGCCACCCAGATACGCGGCCAGCGGCATGATCAGACAAGCAGCCACCAGCAGGATCAGGCGCTGAGTCCTTGTGCGGGCTGATACGATGCACCACCCAAGCGCGAACAGGTAAAAAACCCATGGCACCGTGAATTGCGCCCGCCCATGCATCGGGAATAGCTCGGGTATCGTAACGCGCAGGCCAACGGCGATTCCCAACAACCCAAGACCGATCGCAAATCGACTTTGTCGTGCCAGCCAGTTGCGCAGCGGTGGAAACAGAAACGGAGCGGCCAGCAACAGGGTCATCTGCACATAGGCTTCGACGAACCAATAAAGGTACGGCAGCATCAGATGTGTTTCTGGTGTGGTCCACGCAAAGTTCCCGACCAGAAAGACCGATGCCCAGGGGACCTGACCCCAGACCAGTGCATAGACTGCAAGGATCAGATAATACGGAACCAGAACTGCGATCATCGGGGTCAGGAAACTGGGCAGGTCTCCTGTTTTCAAGGCATCCCAGCGATAGCTGGCAACACTCATTCCCATCAGCATCACCATCGCGGCCGCCCCGCCATAGACCGGCCATAGGGTCTGATGTGCCGTCACAACTGCAAGAATGGCCAGCGCGCGGGCCATGATCTCGGTCGGCACGTAGGGCGAACGATTGGGCCTGGTTCTCTCAAGCTCTTGGACCGGCATCTTTTCCCAGCCGTCCGGAGCGCCGCCAAGGCAGGTGTCAAGAGCCAGCGACAGTTCCACATGGCACAGGCTGTCACCCCCGAGTGAGGCAAAACTGTCGTTCCCACCCACGATCTTGGGCGCAAATGCAGCCTGGAATGCAACCAGAACTCCGCGATCCTGCGGTTCATCGCTTGCCGCTGCCTTGGCCTTTAGTTCAGGATAGTCAATCTTGCCGTTCGGTCGCCGCGGCAACGCCCTGACATGAACAACTTGAAAATGCTGACTGCCAATTCCGGCCAAGCGGGCCGCTTTGTCGGCAACTCCTGTAGACGCACCACAAACGGCAATCCGGATTGAGCTGTCATCCCCCCAAACCGCAACCTCGAACCCCAGTTCCGCCAACGCATTTTCCAACGCGTCGTGACCAATTCTCAGCCCAGCAATTTTGGAAATGCGCGACAGCCGTCCAGTAATTCGGAATACCCCATCTGCACCACAACATGCCAGGTCGCCAGTCGCCAACGCGTCCAACTCTGCCGGTTTGCCCAAGTCCAAATAATCGCGGGCATAACCCATCATCACGTTCGGACCTGTAAAAACCAGTTCCCCTTCGGTTTCCGCCTCGGAAACCTCAAGGCCGTCAACATCTCGCAAAAACATCCGACCGCCTGGAATGGCAATGCCGATGCTGTCAGGATGCGATGCTGCCAGCTTTGGCGGCAGCCAGCTGATACGCGCGGTAGCTTCGGTCTGACCATACATCACGAAAAACCGTCCGCCGCGCCGCTGCATCCTGGCGTTCCATTGTAACACTTGCGCAGGTGGCATGGCGCCACCCGCAACGGTCAGGGTCCTGACAATCGACGGAAGCGTATCTCCGAGACCGGCGCTTTCCAACAAACGGAAATGATGCGGCACGCCCGCCAGGCTAGTCGCACAGGATTGCGACAATTGCTCGGAAAACCCCACGTCCAGTATTGAACCCGGCGCAAGCCACAGACTGGCCCCGCTTGCCAGATGTGAATGCAGGACAGACAGGCCATAGGAGTAGTGCAGCGGCAGAACCAGCGCCGCACGGTCCTTCGGCCCGATTTCCAGATATTCAGCGATGGCTCTGGCGTTGGCCTCGATCGCGCCAAACGACAGACGAACCCCGCGCCCATGTCCGGTGCTGCCGGACGTTTGCAACAACAATGCAAGGTCGGGATGCAGGTCGGTCAGTTGCCAATCATGCATGAAAAGGCGCCTGCGCCCACCCGTCAAGCGAAAGCTCGCCGTCGGGCGAAACCGGGTCTCAAGGTTGCGCGCTGTCTCAAGATCGCCATCAGGCAAAGGCATGACAGCATACCCCGCCGCCAATGCACCGATATAGGCCGCGATGACCTCCGCCGTTGCCGTCATCTCGATAGCGATCACGCTACGATCTGTCGGCAAACGCCGACCGAATGCCTCTGCCATGTCAGCAAGATCGGCATAGGTCGTCACCTTTTCCCCGCCCATAACCAGACATGGGTGGTCTCCAAATGCTCTCAAACTGTCGAGGTGAAAAAACATCGCGGCCTCCGTCTGAAGGCAGGGGATATTTTTCCTTATTATTTTTGTCAAGAATGAAATTCTGTTACCATGGGCCAGACAAAAAACCGCTCGGCCACTATGCCCGAGCGGTTCCAATTCACGTCATTGGAAATGATCAAAAGCCTCTAGCGTGCGGTTTCAACCTGGCGCAAGCTCGACGCTTCGGCGCGGGAAAGCTGTTCGCCTTGTTTGCGCTTCATCAAAACCTCGCGTGCCTGAGCATATTGATCGTCTTGCCAAAAGATCAGGCATCCGTTGCAGCCTCGACCGCAGCACCCTTCGGTACCGACCCGGTTGGTCTTGAACCGCCGGTCATTCGCCCCTTCGCCGATGCTGTCGACCAGTGCGTCGCGGCGGCGCTCATAAGCTTTCGGATTGTCGCGGCCCGATATTTCCAGACCTTGCGTCAGCTTGTCGAAACGCACCCTGTTCCACTGTTCGTCTGTCAGGGCACGTTCCTTGCGCAAAACCGAAAACACCGGGAAGCGGCCACGCAGTTCGTCGATGTCCTCGTGATCGAACAACGTGAACGGCAGACGGATCACGGTCTTGGTGCTTCCGTGTATCACATCCAAACGCTCGCTATCTTCGGCACGTTCAAAATCGTAGGCCCTCAACAATACCGTTTCACGCGCGATGGGCGAGACAAACTCAAGCACCTCGCCGGCCTCAAGCTTGTTCTTCACCTCAACAAGGAATGCATCATCAGTCACCTCGGTCACAACGCCTGCATATTCCCATTGGGCAAGCGAGGCGGTGTGTTCATAGCCATGCGAATAGTTTGACAGGCGCCCATCATGAAAGGCCAGCGTGTACCCCCGGTTTCCGACCGCCTCCAACTCGCGCATGTAAGGTTTGGGGTCCCAGTTCTCGGGATCGGCATAATAGTCGTCGATGGCCATGCGATAGGCCCGCGCGACGATGGCGGCATAGTATTCCGACTTGCCACGCCCTTCGACCTTTAGGCTATCTACGCCGATCTCAAGATACTCGTTGAGTTTGGGCATGATGCAAAGGTCTTTGGAGTTCAGGATATACGATCCCCGCCCATCCTCCTCGATGGGCATCAACTCGCCGGGGCGGCACCCTTCTTCCAGCAAAAACTCGAACAGATCGGCATTCTCGTCCGTGATGTTTAGATCTTGCACCGTGCCGTCCTTCATCCGCATGCGGAATGAATAGTTCCAGCGGCAGGAGTTGGCGCAGTTACCCTGGTTGGCACCGCGCTCGGCCATGAAATTCGACAACAGGCAGCGGCCTGAATAGGTCATACACATGGCCCCGTGCACAAAGGCCTCAAGCTTGATATTCGGGCATTTCTCGCGGATCTCCTTGAGTTCCGCAAAGGATACCTCACGCGCCAAAACACACAACTCGGCCCCCTGATCCTGCCAGAATTTTACCGACAGCCACGAACAGATGTTGCTTTGAGTAGAGACATGCAGCGGCAGTTCCGGCGCGCGTTCGCGTACGTATTGGAACACGCCCGGATCGGCCACGATCAGGCCGTCCGGCTTAACCTTGCGCACCGTGTCAATGTATTCATCAAGCTTGGGAATATCCTTGTTGTGCGAAAACAGGTTCAGCGTCAGATACGCCCGCCGACCATGTTCATGGCAGAATTCGACGCCCTCAATCACTTCATCCAGCGAAAACTCAGATTTCGTGCGCAGCGACAAATCCGGCGTACCCAGATATACGGCATCGGCCCCGTATAGGATCGCCATCTTCAGCTTGCGCAGGTTGCCCGCAGGCATCAGCAGTTCGGATCGGTTCTGTGACATGATCTTGGCCAGACTTTAAGAGAATGGTGCGTTCTAAGGGAGAATAGAGTCATTGTGAACCGTTTTCTTATCGTCGCCAAACGCGCCCGCACGGTTGCACACGATCTGTTTGGTGGCGATGAATTGCCAGAATTGGCTTGGGTGATAGTCTTCTCCGACTTGGTCCAGGAGAACGTTATGCCCGACATCACCGGCTATCATGCCCACGTCTATTTCGACGAGAAAACACAAGAAACCGCCCGACAAATCTGCGAAGAGGCCACGCGCCTGTTTCCGGTCAAGATGGGCCGCGTGCATTCAAAAAACGTCGGACCCCACCCGCGATGGAGTTGCCAATTGGCTTTCGGCCCCGAAGCCTTCTACCGGGTGATTCCGTGGCTGATGCTCAACCGGCAGGGTCTGACCATTTTCACACACCCGGAAACCGGCGACCATCTGGCCGACCACCGGGATCGGGCAATCTGGATGGGCGAAATGCTGGACCTGGATTTGTCGATCTTCGACGGCTTTGACGACTAAGACAGTGCCCGCGCCTGATCCCGCAGGATGAATTTCTGTATCTTGCCGGTCGATGTCTTCGGCAATGCCCCGAACACAACCGTTTTGGGTGCCTTGAAATGGGCCATGTTGTCCCGGCAGAACGCAATCAATTCCGCCTCCGTCGCTTCGCGCCCGGGTTTCAGCTCGACAAAAGCACAGGGTGTTTCTCCCCATTTTTCGTCCGGTCGCGCCACCACCGCTGCTTCCATGACCGAGGGGTGCTTGTAAAGAATACCCTCGACCTCGACCGAAGAGATATTCTCGCCCCCCGAAATGATAATGTCCTTGGACCGGTCCTTGAGCGCGATATACCCGTCAGGGTGCATCACCCCCAGATCGCCCGACGCGAACCAGCCGCCCTTGAATGCCTTATCGGTAGCATCGGGGTTCTTCAGATACCCCTTCATCACGATATTGCCCTGCATAAAGATCTCGCCCATGGTCTCGCCATCGGCCGGGACCGGTTCCATTGTCTCGGGGTCGGCCACCATCAGACCTGACAGCGCCAGATATTTGACTCCCTGCCGAACCTTGAGCGCGGCGCGTTCCTCGGCGCCTTTCTGATTCCATTCCTCTTTCCAGGCGCAGACGACAGAGGGTCCGTAAGTTTCCGTCAGGCCATAGACATGCGTGACCTCTACGCCCATCGCCTCCATCTTTTCGATCACAGCCGCAGGTGGTGGTGCACCAGCGGTCATCGCCTTGATCTGGCAATCAAAATTCTTGAGATGATCGGGCGCGTTCGCCAGCATGTTCAGCACGATGGGTGCGCCGCAGAAATGGGTGACCTTCTCTTCCCGGAAAGCATTAAAGATCGGCTCGTCCCGCACGGCGCGCAGGCAGACCGATGTTCCCGCATTCGCGGCCATAGTCCAGGGAAAGCACCAGCCGTTGCAATGAAACATCGGCAAGGTCCACAGATAGACCGAATGCTGCGGCATTCCCCAGGTGAGGATGTTGGACGTAGCATTCAGCGCAGCACCGCGATGGTGATAAACGACGCCCTTGGGGTTTCCGGTGGTTCCAGAGGTGTAATTCAGTGCAATCGCATCCCACTCGTCACCAGGCAGTCCCCACGCGAAATCCGGATTGCCCTCGGCCAGAAGCGCTTCATAGCTGAGCGTCCCCAGCTTTTCGCCACGCTCGAAACTCGGGTCTTCGATGTCGATCACCAGAAGATCGGGAAGGTCGATCTGGGAAAGAGCGTCTTTGACAACACCCGAAAACTCGGGATCGACCAACAGAACCTTGGCCTCGGCGTGCTCCAGAATGAAGGCGACGATGGGGGCATCCAGCCGCGTGTTGATCGCGTTCAAAACAGCACCAGCCATAGGCACCCCGAAATGCGCCTCGTACATCTCGGGAATGTTAGCGGCGATGATCGATACCGTATCGCCCTGCCCGATCCCATGGACCGAAAGCGCACTGGCCAGACGTCGGCAACGGGCATAGGTTTCGGCCCATGTATAACGCCGATCACCGTACACGACGGACGGATAGTCGGGATATACCGCCGCAGTGCGTTCCAGATAGCTGAGTGGTGACAAGGCCGTGTAATTAGCCCGGTTCTGGTCCAGATGGCGCTCATAGATATTTGGCAAAGTCATCACCCGTTTCCTCCCTGATCTTCGAACCGAAGTTTGAGCACAAAGCACAGCATCTGACAAACCGGTAATATTACCCATGCGGCGCCGGTCTGGAGATAAGTGATCAAACGAACTGGCCCTATATAATTGTGCCCTTTCGCGGTGATCTGGTTTATGGAAAACAATCTGCTCTGGCGGGCTGTGCCCCGTAGACCGAGCACCGCTTCATCTTGAAAGGACATGTCATGGACGGCACGTTCAACGAAAACGATCTCTCCCGTGTGGTCGAAGCCGACCGCGCTCATATCTGGCATCATCTGATCCAGCATAAACCATTTGAAACCAATGACCCGCGTATCATTGTCGAAGGCAAGGGCATGCGCGTCTGGGATCAGAAGGGTAAGGAACACCTTGATGCCGTTTCCGGCGGTGTGTGGACCGTCAACGTCGGCTATGGCCGCGAATCGATCTGCAAGGCGGTCTATGACCAACTGATGAAACTGTGTTATTTCGCCAATTCCGCCGGTTCGATCCCCGGTGCGATCTTTGCCGAAAAACTGATCGACAAGATGCCGGGCATGAGCCGGGTCTATTACACCAACTCCGGCTCCGAGGCGAACGAGAAGGCCTTCAAGATGGTTCGCCAGATCGCGCACAAGCGCTATGGCGGTAAGAAGACCAAGATACTTTATCGCGACCGCGACTATCACGGCTCGACCCTTGCCACCATGTCAGCGGGTGGCCAGGACGAACGCAACGCACAATACGGCCCGTTCGCGCCCGATTTCGTACGCGTTCCGCACTGCATGGAATATCGCAAGCACGAACTGGGTAAAGAGGAGTTGTCCGGCGAAGCATTCGGCCGTGCAGCGGCAGATGCGATCGAAGAGGTGATTCTGCGCGAAGGCCCCGATACCGTCGGCGCGCTGTGCCTTGAGCCGGTGACGGCGGGCGGCGGCGTGATCGAAGCGCCCACCGGATACTGGGAACGGGTGCAGGAAATCTGCAAGAAATACGACGTGCTGTTGCATATTGACGAGGTCGTCTGCGGCGTTGGCCGCACCGGTACCTGGTTCGGTTACCAGCAATATGGAATCAAGCCGGATTTCGTGACCATGGCCAAGGGTGTTGCCTCGGGCTATGCCGCGATCGCCTGTATGGTGACCACCGAAGAGGTGTTCAACATGTTCAAGGAAGACGCCAGCGATCCGATGGGCTACTTCCGCGACATCTCGACTTTTGGTGGCTGCACCGCCGGTCCCGCCGCGGCGATCGAGAATATGCGCATCATCGAGGACGAGAACCTGCTGGGCAACTGCACCGAAATGGGCGCCCGGATGATGGGCAACCTGCAGGCACTGATGGAGAAGCACAAGGTTGTCGGTGATGTGCGCGGCAAGGGCCTGTTCCTGGGTGCCGAACTGGTCGCCGACCGTTCGACCAAGGAACCGGTGGACGAGAAACTGGCGCAGGCAGTAGTTGCAGACTGCATGTCGCAGGGCGTGATCATCGGTGTGACCAACCGGTCGCTGCCGGGCCGCAACAACACCCTGTGTTTCTCGCCCGCGCTGATTGCGACGCCGGATGACATCGATCAGATCACCGATGCCGTTGACGGCGCTCTGGGCCGCGTTTTCGGCTGACAAAACTCGATCACCTGCCCTTCTCTCCCCGATTTGGGGCAGGTGTCCTCCCGAACCGGCGCGCCCACCGCGCCGGTTCATTCATTCCAAGAAGCTGTAACCAGCGGAAACCTCGTTCGCTTTCTCAACCGACCATCTCTATCCGCCAGCCAATCGTTACCCAGGCCAGATCCTAAAGCTCCAAAATCGTGCTGCCTGTGGTCTGCCGCGCCTCTAGCGCCCGGTGTGCATCCGCCACCTGCTCAAGCGGGAAGCGCTGATCTATGCGGATCTTGACCTCACCACCGGTGACCTTGCCGAACAGGCGCCGCGCCATCGCCTGACAGACGCTGTGATCGGCAATATGGGTAAACAGCGTTGGGCGGGTGATTTTTAGCGAGCCCTTTTGCCCCAGAACCGCCAGGTTGAAAGGCGGCACGGGCCCCGAGGCATTACCGAACGAAATCATCATGCCCAAAGGTTTGAGGCAATCCAGCGACCCTTCGAAAGTATCCGCGCCCACAGAGTCCATGACGGCATCAACCCCCTGACCTCCGGTCAATTCCCGAACCCTTTCGGCAAAATTCTCAGTCCGGTAATTGATGCAATGCGCGGCACCGTGAAAACGGGCAAGTTTGCACTTCTCTTCCGACCCGGCGGTTCCGATCAGGGTGATCCCCTCTGACTTGGCCCACTGGCAGGCGATCAAACCGACTCCGCCTGCCGCCGCATGAAACAACACCGTATCCCCGCGTTTCAACGGCGTGGTGCGATGAAACAGGTACTCGACGGTCATCCCCTTGAGCATCATAGCCGCCGCTTCATCAAAGCCAACCTCATCCGGCAGCGGGCAGACCTGTGCGGCCGGCATCACCCGCGCGTTGCAATAGGCTCCGGGCGGGGTCGCCGCGTAAGCTGCGCGCTGTCCAAGCTCAAGATGAGTTACGCCTTCTCCTACGGCTTCGATCACACCCGAGGCCTCCATCCCCAAAGCGTGCGGCAACGCCAATGGATAAAGGCCAGAGCGCTGGTAGACGTCGATAAAGTTCAGCCCACAGGCACGGTGGCGAATGCGGACCTCACCCGGACCCGGCTCGCCGACGGGGCGATCCTCGATCCGCAGGGCATCCGGTCCACCTGTTTGATGAATGACCACGGTGCGCGCTGTATCGTTCATGACTGTCTCCTCTGTCTCTTGTTCAGGCTAACATACCCTGCACATTGAACAATCCTCTGATCGCAAAGAGGTGATCCGCGTTTTAGGCCTGGCCGTGTTATAATGCTTGTAGGCGCTGCCGGTCGGTCCGGCCAATAGCGTCATGTCAGCCGGATCATTCCGAGGCGCATCTCCGCCAAGGAAAGGGATGATCATGGCAAAAACAATCGGAAATCCGATCAGCTGGGCCGCCCGCAATCTCGGCGCCACCAGCGATCACCTGACTGACAGCATCGGTCAGATCGGCAGTACAGATGTCGAGCATCCGCCGATGGTGCAGACACTGACGATGCAAGACCTCAAGGCGTCTCTTCGCGCAGGTCGCGAAGACTTTCTGGCGACGCGCGCAGATGCCATTTTCATTGCAATCATCTATCCGCTTGCCGGGATCGTGCTATTCGGCCTCGGGCTGCAAAAGAATATGGTCCCGCTTCTGGCACCTCTGGTCGCCGGTTTCGCGATCCTGGGTCCGGTTGCCGCCGTGGGCCTTTACGAAATCAGCCGCCGCAGGGAAATGGGCAAGGAAGTGCACTGGCTGGACGCCTTTGGCGTATTCCGCTCTCCCTCTTTCGGGGCCATCCTCGCTCTCGGATTTTATCTGACGATGCTGTTTCTTGTATGGCTGATGACCGCGCAAAGCATCTATGCGCACACTCTTGGCCCGGAAACGCCGGCCTCTTTGTCGTCCTTTGTCCGCGACACCCTGACGACGGGCGCAGGCTGGGCGATGATCGTCATCGGAACCGCCGTCGGCTTTTGCTTTGCGTTGATTGCGCTGGCCATCAGTGTTGTCAGCTTCCCGCTGTTGCTTGACCGCAAGGTAGGTGTGCCGGTGGCGGTGGTCACCTCGGTTCGTGTCTTGCGCCACAATCCGGTGGTCATCCTGACCTGGGGTTTCATCGTCGCGGCGTTGCTGGTGCTTGGATCGATCCCACTGCTGCTGGGATTGATTTTTGTCATGCCGCTTCTGGGCCACGCGACTTGGCACCTCTATCGCCGCGCCATCGCCTGAGCCTTGGTCGCAGCGCGCACCGGCCCTTGGCCGGTGCGTTCCGCCTGTCGGGCTATCCCGCGACTTTCAAAACGATCTTGCCGATATGGCCCGAGCTTTCCATACGCGCGTGTGCCTTGGCCGCATCGGCCAGATCAAACTCGCTGTCCATCACCGGCGCCACCTTGCCCGTATCCAACAGCGGCCAGACCGCCTCACGCAGGTCTTGTGCGATCTGCGCCTTGGCGAGATCGCTTTGCGGGCGCAGGGTGCTGCCGGTCAGTGTCAGGCGCTTGACCATCATCAGGGCAAAGTTCAATTCGACCACCGGCCCTTGCAGAAAGGCGATTTGTACAAGTCGCCCATCCTCGGCCAGTGCCTTGACGTTGCGCGGGATATAGTCCCCGCCCACCATGTCGAGGATCAGATTCGCTCCACCTTCGCCGCGCATCACTTTGACGAAATCCTCGGTCTTGTAGTTGATCGCCCGTTCGGCACCGAGGTTCACACAAGCATCACATTTTTCGTCCGATCCGGCAGTGGCAAAGACCCGTGCACCGAAAGCGTTGGCCAATTGGATCGCGGTTGTTCCGATCCCGCTCGATCCTCCATGAACCAGAAACCGTTCGCCCGCTTTCAACCCACCGCGGGTGAATACATTCGACCAGACGGTGAAGAATGTTTCGGGCAGGCAGGCGGCCTCTTTCATATTCATTCCCGCTGGCACCGGCAGGCAGTGCGCGGCGGGTGTGGCCACGTATTCGGCATAGCCCCCGCCTGGCAATAGTGCGCAAACCTTGTCGCCAACCGACACCCCTTCGACACCGGTGCCGACGGCGACCACCTCGCCCGAGGCTTCTAGACCGGGCAGGTCCGAGGCCCCCGGCGGCGGATCATAGGCCCCTGCGCGTTGCAGGGCGTCGGGGCGGTTGACGCCTGCATAGGCCACTTTCAGAACCACCTGTCCGTTTGCCGGTTCGGGCATCGGGCGTTCGGTCAATTGCAGAACGTCCGGCCCACCGGGGGTGGTGATTTCGACGGCGCGCATTGTTTGGGTCATCGGCATATCTCCTTTGGCACTTGCCTAGCAGGCGGCAACCGCACCGCATAGCCGCAAGCGACCGTTCTGTGTCTATTTCCGGGGGGACAGCGAACCGGGCAAATCCGGGTCGGATTTCGAAGGCGCGCGCACCTGTCCCGCCAACCAGTTTGGCACCGCGAGAAATGGTTTGAGCAACGGGTTCTTGTTGACCTGGGCCTTGACCTTTTCGAACTGCATGACATCGCCGATGCGGCGGTCAAGAAACTCCCACGTCGCCTGATGGCCGGGCGAGTCGTCGCCCAGCCAGAACAGCACGGTCGAGGAATAGACCCCCGAAAGCGTCATGCGCTTGGTGTACCAGTTCACATCCTCGGACGTGTCCCCAAGCGCGGTCCAGATCAGATCGCAAGTCCCCCAGATCGCCTTGGCCCCATCGGCGGCATGGGTGGGCAGAGAGAACAGCGTCACGCCGCGACGCACCGCTTCCTTGTCGACGACCGCCTCCAGCCGAAAGCGCACTGCAGCGGCGATTTTCTCCCGAAATTTCAGATCACTAAGGTCCTCGACCTCAAGCCGCTGCAGCATCTCGGCGTCGCCGCGCGCATGGTACGCCAAGGCGAGGTCCACCGCGCCGCGCGGGCAGATTGCGCGCGCCAGACCTTCATCGATTTCAGTATCAGCGATGGCGGCGCGAAAGGTGGCTTCGGACCAGCCGTCAAAGGGAACGTGCGACAGGGCCGCGTCCAGCAGTTGCTCTTTTGCGTCTTCATATGCCGTGGTCATCGCCGCCTCCTTATCTTGGGCCCAGTACTAGACAAGTTCTTTGCGCTTTGCTATACGGCCACCTCCTGCAAATTTCATTGCAACTCTATCTAGAAAGGTGGTGACAACCACATGCAGGTTAGTGTTCGCGACAACAATGTCGATCAGGCGCTTCGTGCCCTGAAGAAAAAGCTGCAGCGCGAAGGCGTTTTCCGTGAAATGAAGCTCAAGCAACATTTCGAGAAGCCGTCCGAGAAAAAAGCGCGTGAGAAAGCTGAAGCGATCCGTCGTGCCCGTAAACTGGCGCGTAAGAAACTCCAGCGTGAAGGTCTGCTGTAAGCAAACCGCCTCCGGCTTTGGATGACACTATTTGACGACCCCCGCGGCCCCGCCCCGGGGGTTTGTCGTTTTTGTACCGGTTTTCACACCCCCATTGTACGAAATGTACAAAAGAAAACCGGGTGGTTTCACCGCTGTCGCATCACACCCAACCCACGGCGGCGCACCACGCGGCGGCCCTGCAAGCTTTCGCGGACGACGATCAGCAGCCCGGCCCCGACGATCAGGACCAGCCCAACCCATGTCGTCAGCCCCGGCAATGCGCCAAAGACGAGATAGCCCCACAACACGGACCAGGGCAGATAGGTGTATTCGAACGGTGTGACCACACTGGCCTCGGCCAGACGATAGGCCTGGCTGAGAGCAAAGAACCCGACGCCCGAGATACAGCCCAGCGCCAGCAGCAGACCCCAGTCGGTCGCGCTGGGTGTGGTCCAGTGCCGATAGAGAAACGCAATGCTCGGGTGTGGCGATGCGACGTCGATGATCGAAAAGACGATCCCCAAGAGGCCGCCCGCCGTGATAAAGAACAAGATCGAAAACAGCGTCAGCGTACCGCCGTTGCTGCGGCTTCCGATTCGCCGGGTGCAGATGATCGAGACCGCATAAGCCACGGCAGCCAACAGCGCCAGCACGGCGGCGGGCTCGAACACGGACGCGCCGGGTTGCACGATCACCACGACGCCGATCAGCCCCAGCACGACCGCGAACCAGCGGAACAGCCCGATCCGTTCACCCAGAAAGAAGGTCGCGAAGATGGTGACGAATATCGGCGTTGAAAATGTAATGGCGGCAGTTTCGGCCATGCCAATGGCCGCAAGAGCCATGTAGTAGACCAGGTAAGAACAAAAACCCGACCCCGCGCGCAGCAGTTGCAGCGGCACCGAGCCCAGCTTCAATGGCCAGAGAGAGCCTTCGTACCAAGCAATCGCAACCACGATCGGCAAGGCAAAAAGGCCGCGCCAGAACACGATCTGGTGCACGGCGAAGTCACCGCTGAGGCTTTTGATGATCACGTCCTGAACCGGAAACAATGTCGTGGCCAGCAACAACCACGCAATCCCCTGCAAAGGATGGTTGTCAACGTGGGCAAGCCCGGTATTCGAGGGCGAAGGCGTGCTTGAGGTCATCTGAAATCCGCATGTTCCCGGATCGAGAATGACCGGTTGCCATCAGGCGTCTTGCATGTTGGCGACCGGGTGGTCGCGGACAGACCTGGTCAATAAAAAATGCTATTTTGCGATATGTTTTGCGCTGTGGCAGTCCGCAGCGCAGAGGTTTTGATCCAGCCACAAAGGCGGCCGGTTCCGGCTTTTCCCGCAATTATAGGTTGTTACGGGAAGCCCAAACGTCAAACGCCGCAACAAATCCGTCACGACATCGCCTCAATACCGCCACGAATCAAGGAAACAAAGGGGTGTCAAAAGGCATATTGGATCGGTAACAGGCAGTTTCGAACGACATATGCTGGCAGAGGTCGACGCGAAATACGCAACCAACGGACCGCCCCCTGACGTTGGACGCGAGCGAGACCGACCCTGCAGCACCTTGTCGACAAGATTGCAGGCAACCACCATCGAGCAGAACGTGAGTGAGTTCACGTACGCCTTTCTGGCCAAAACACCACTCGCGGGTCGGCGCGCAGACTTCGGGGCGCGCCGGCCCGAACCTTTCAATAGATCTTGGGCACGTAAAGCTCGTCCGGCAGCACCCGGCGTTCGTAATCCGGGTTGTATCTGCGATCCGGCAGCGTGACCTTTTCCTGCGGCACATCCTCGTAGGGGATCTTGGTCAGCAGGTGTTCGATGCAGTTCAGGCGCTCGCGTTTCTTGTCGTTGCCTTCGACGATATACCAGGGCGCTTCGGGGATGTTGGTGCGGAAGAACATGTCTTCCTTGGCCTTGGTATAGGATTCCCAGCGGATGCGGGATTCAAGATCCATCGGGGACAGTTTCCATTGTTTCATCGGGTCATGGATTCGCATGAGGAATCGCAACTGCTGTTCCTCGTCGGTGATCGAGAACCAGTATTTCAGCAGGATGATGCCCGAGCGAACCAGCATGCGCTCGAATTCGGGAACGTCCTGAAAGAACTGTTCCACCTGGTCTTCGGTTGCAAACCCCATCACCCGTTCGACGCCCGCGCGGTTGTACCACGAGCGGTCGAAGAACACGATTTCACCGGCGGCGGGCAGGTGCGGCACGTAGCGCTGGAAATACCACTGGCTTTGTTCACGGCGGCTGGGGGCCGGGAGGGCCACCACGCGGGCGACGCGCGGGTTCAGGCGCTGGGTGATCCGCTTGATCACGCCGCCCTTGCCGGCGCTGTCGCGGCCTTCGAACAGGATGCAGACCTTGGCGCCGGTATGCACGACCCAGTCCTGCACCTTGATCAGTTCCGCCTGCAGACGCAGCAGGTTGCGGAAATAAGTCTGGCGGTTAAGCATCTCGGGGTGCTGATCGCGATAGATCTTGCGCACCTCCATCGACAGCATCGGTTCGTTGAATTCGATCTCGATATCTTCGTCGAAGGTGTCCTGCAGCTCCGCTTCGAGCCAGTCCTCGGGTGAAATTTCTTTTTCGTAGGTCAATCTCTGCTCCTCAATGCTCACGTCTTTCAAACACTGGACGGGTTCTGTGACCCCGGCATGTCAGCGGCCGCGTCGGCACAGGCGAGGCACGCTGTGGGTTTGAGAGGTGTAATGTCTGGAAATTTGAATGTGGACCTCAATTCAGGCAGATACAAGCGCCTGCCCCCTTGAACGGCCGCAATCTTGCCGCCACCAAGGGCGCAAACTTGCCAAAGAGGTATCGATGCCCGTTTTTCCATCGTTTCTGCCGTTGATCTGGCCGTGGTTCATTCTGTTCGCGGCCCTCATCGCGGCGCTGAGGCAGCGCATGGGGCTGGCGCTTGTGCTGCTGGGCCTTTTTGGCGGCGTGGTGGTGGCGCTCGGTTATCTGACGTCTTTGGCGCTTGGGGTGATCGCGCTTGGGCTGGCGGGGGCGTCGCGGCTTGGGCGGCTGAGCGGGTGGGCCGGTATTGCCGGGCATGCGGCACTGATGCTGTGGTGCCTCGTCTTGGGGGCACATCTGCTGCCCGGCGTGCGGAACCTGATGGTGCTGGACGAGGTGATGTCAGGACCCGCAAGCGCGACGTTCACCCAGTATTACAACATCGACAAGCCGATGGTGTTCTTTGCCGTTGTGCTGGCCTGCCCGGTGATCCTGCATCAGGGCAGCCCGTTTCGGCCGCGTGCGCTGATGCTTGGCCTTGCCCTGCTGCCCGCCCTGTTCCTGCTGACCCTGCTGACCGGCGCCTTGCGGTTCGAGCCGGGCCTGCCCGGCTGGTGGCTGATCTTTGCGCTGTCCAACCTGCTGCTGACCTGTCTGGGGGAAGAGGCCTTCTTTCGCGGCTACCTGCAAACCGGCCTGATCCGGTGGCTGGGGCCGGTCGCGGGGGTGGCGGCCGCCAGCGGGCTATTCGGCCTTGCGCATATCGGCGGTGGCGTGGCGCTTGCCGGTTTCGCCGCGCTTTTGGGGCTGGCCTGTGGGCTAGGCTATTGGGCGACCGGTCGGCTGTGGGTGCCGGTGGCGATGCATTTCGGGTTCAACTTTGCCCATCTCGCCCTGTTCACCTATCCCGCCCCGGTCTGATTCCGTCAGACCGGCAAGGCGGTGGTCTTGAACACGGTGCGCAGCGCGAACGAGCTTTGCATCTGCGCCACGCCGGGAAGGCGTGAGAGGTATTGCCGGTGGATGCGGGCGAAATCCTCGGTGTTCTCGGCGACGACCTTGAGAATATAGTCGGCCGTGCCCGCCATCAGGTGGCATTCCAGAACGTCCGGAATGCGCGCCACTGCCTTTTCGAAGGCTTCAAGCACCTCTTCGGCCTGGCCTTGCAGGGTGATTTCCACGAAGACCGTGGTGGGAACCCCGAGTTTGCGGGAATCCAGCAGGGCGACGTAGTCTCGGATATACCCCTCGGCCTCGAGCCGCTGCACCCTGCGATGGCAGGCGGACGGCGACAGGTTCGCTTGTTCCGACAGTTCGGCATTGGACATGCGGCCCTTGCGCTGGAGGGCCGAGAGAATCTTTCTATCTGTTGCGTCCAAGCTCATTCACGCACATCCATTGCAGATTTATGACAAGATATCGAAGATTATCCCGAATTATCTTCAAAGCGCGAGCAGAGTTTCACAGAAATTGCAGATAAGAGTGCACATAATTTGGGCAGTTTGTGAACGGAGATCGCAAAAATGAAAATCGGTTGCCCCAAGGAAATCAAACCTCAGGAATTTCGCGTCGGCATGACGCCGAACGCAGCGCACGAAGCCATCGTGCGCGGCCATGAGGTTCTCATCGAAACCGGCGCCGGCCTGGGTGCCGGGTTTGACGATGCCGCCTATACCGCCATCGGCGCGCGGATCATCGACACCGCCGAAGAAGTGTTCGCCACCGCCGACATGATCGTCAAGGTCAAGGAGCCGCAGGCCGTCGAGCGCAAGATGCTGCGCGAAGGCCAGCTTCTGTTCACCTATCTGCACCTGGCGCCGGACCCGGACCAGACCCATGATCTGCTGGCCTCGGGCGCGACCTGCATCGCCTATGAGACCGTGACCGACCGCAATGGCGGCCTGCCGCTGCTGGCGCCGATGTCCGAGGTTGCCGGCCGTCTGGCCCCGCAGGTCGGCGCATGGACCCTGCAAAAGGCCAATGGCGGCCGCGGCGTCCTGATGGGCGGCGTTCCGGGTGTTGGTCCGGCAAAGGTCGTCGTGATCGGCGGCGGTGTTGTTGGCACCCACGCGGCCAAGATTGCCGCCGGCATGGGCGCTGATGTCACCATCCTCGACCGGTCGATCCCGCGCCTTCGTTACCTCGATGACGTTTTTGGCGGCACCTTCAAGAACCAGTATTCGACCGCGGGCGCCGTGGCCGAGCTGATCGAGACCGCAGACATGGTGATCGGCGCGGTTCTGATCCCGGGCGCGGCTGCGCCCAAGCTGATCAGCCGTGCACAGCTTTCGACGATGAAACCGGGCGCGGCCCTGGTGGACGTCGCCATCGACCAAGGCGGCTGTTTCGAGACCTCGAAAGCCACCACTCACGCCGATCCGGTCTATGAAGTTGACGGCGTCATGCACTATTGCGTGGCCAACATGCCGGGTGCGGTTGCGCGCACCTCGACCATCGCGTTGGGCAATGCCACCATGCCGTTCATGCTGTCGCTGGCCGACAAGGGCTGGAAGAAAGCCTGTGCCGACGATCCGCACCTGCTGGACGGTCTTAACGTGCACGCCGGCAAGCTGACCTATGCAGCGGTCGGCACCGCGCTTGGCCTCGACGTGGTCGACCCCAAGTCGCTGGTATAAACTTAGCCGGGGCGACATCTGCCCTGTTACGCGCCGCGCTTCATGCGCGGCGCGTTTGCATTTGGGTTTGGGTTTGCATTTGGGTTTTACGGTATCTCAATGAACCAACTGCGCCGCGCGGAATGCGCGACGCGGGGCCCAACGGGAGGAATGGTGCGCAAGCGCCATGACGACGGGCGGGAGCGCCTGTGGCTTTTCGGAGAAACACCCGAGAAGTCTGCATCGACAATGTCACCAGAGCGCGGGGCGCGTCAGTGCATTGGCGATACCGGGTGTTCCCGAAAGGCTTTAGCCCGCTTTCTGAATTTCCACCGAATGCGGATAGGGGATCGAGATGCCCTTGGAGTCAAAGGCTTCCTTGATGGCCTTGGTCAGTTCGAACTTGACGTCCCAGTAGTCGTCCGCCGCACACCACAGCCGGGCAGTCAGATCGACCGAGCTGTCGCCGAGGCTGGTGACCTTCACCCATGGCTCGGGGTCGGCCATGATCCGGCCGTCGGCCCTGGCCACGTCCAGTATGATCTCCATCGCCTTGTCGGCGCTGTCACCATAGTCGATGCCGAACACCAGATCGACGCGGCGGGTGTCATGGGCGGAGTAGTTCATGATGATCGAACCCCAGGACTGACCGTTGGGCACGATGATCTGCACATTGTCCGGGGTCACCAGTTCGGTGGTGAACAGATTGAGATCCTTCACCGTTCCCGCCGTGCCGCCGATATCGACAAACTGGCCCAGCTTGTAGGGCCGGAACACCACCAGCATGACGCCCGCGGCCAGATCGCTGAGCGTGCCCTGCAGCGCCAGACCGATGGCCAGCGAGGCGGCACCGAGGATGGCAACGATACTTGTGGCCTCGATACCGAAAATGCCCAGGACGGCGACCAGCACCATCGCCAGGACCGCCCATTTCACCAGGCTCGCCATGAAGTTGCCCAGCGTCGGGTCGATCTGTGGTGTCGCGTTGATGCGCTTGCGGACCATGCCGCCGATGGCTCCGGCGACGATCCAGCCCAAAACCAGTACGATCAGCGCCTTGACCGCGCTCAGCAATAGCGGAGCGAACGCTCCGGCCTGTGTCATGACCTCTTCCACTGTCCTCTCCTTCTGTCATTGCGGGCGATTTCCACGCCCAATTGCGGAATTCGATGGCATATCCCAGAACCGTTTCAAGCGGTCCAGGGGTATGAATCGGCGGTTTTCCCCGTAACTCTGTCGGCTTGTCCGCTGTCCGGGGCGATCAGCGCGGCAGCTTGCCCGTCAGGACATAGCGCAGGATATCCACAACCTGACGCGGCTCTTCGGCCACGGCAAGGGCTGCGGCATCGACCTCTTTCAGCGCGTGCTGGTGATCGGGGCCGTGCAGGACGATGATCGACTTGCCCAGCGCGGCGGCATACCCGGCATCAAAGGCCGCGTTCCATTGCTTGTACTTGTCGCCGAAGCGAACCACCACGACATCGGCATCGGCGATGCCCTTGCGGGTGCGGATCGCGTTGACCATCGCCCCCTTGTGGTCGTGCCAGTACTTGTTCGGCTCGGCCCCCAGAATGGTGGTGCCGCAATCGTCGCTGGCATCGTGATCGGTCACCGGGCTGTTGAAAGTGACATCCAGCCCCTGCGCGCCGTCGATGATCTGTTCGCGCCAGTCCGTGTGAATTTCGCCCGAAAGGTAAACGTTCAAACCCATTGCAATCTCCTTTGCTCGTTGCGCGTGTATCACGGGAACGGGCCGCAGGACAAACCGGCAGCGCCGGGCTGGCAATACCCGTCACGCGCGCGCGGCAAAGAACATGTTGGTCTGGCTTTTGATCGGCAATTCATGCACCTCGGCAAAACCGGCCTCGCGCAGCAGCGCCATCGCCTTGTCCGGCCCCATGCAGGTGCCCAGACCGGGCCCGCCCTGTGCCAGAGATTGCGTCATGCAGTGAAACAGGCTGAACCCGTAATAGACGGCGCCAAGCGGGTTTGTGTTGTCGGCCAGCCGATCCGCGGCCCGAGGCTCCATCACCATCAGCACGCCGCCGGGCGCAATGCGTTGGCGGACATTGCGCAACGTCGCTTTTGGTTCTGCCAGATCGTGCAGGCAGTCGAACATGCCGGCGAAGTCAAAGACCGGCTCTGGTGCGATATCAGCGATCACGCCCTGCACGAATTGCACATTGTCCGCGCCCGCTTGCAGCGCCGCCGCCTGAGCCTGCGAAATCGAGGGGCCGTCGGGGTCGAACCCAGTGATCCGCGCCTCGGGATAAGCTGCGGCCAGCGCCAGCGAGACCTTGCCGACACCGCAGCCGATATCCAGTGCGCGGCCACCGGCCGCGAGGCGTTCGTCAATTTCGGGCAGTTGTTTCATCCAATAGCTGGCCAGCCGGTGCTGATAGGCGCCGCCATTCATCAGGTCGAGCGCATCGATCCAGTCCTGATCATAGGCGTCGAAATTCACGCCGCCGCCGTCGCGAAAGGCCCGCGCGACCGCCGGGGCCTGTGACAACAGCGATGGACCTGCCAGAAACAACCCGCCCATGAAGTGATCGGTTCCTTCGGAGGCCAGCAGAAAACCGTGTTCGGGCGGCATCGAAAAGGTCCCGGCCTGTTCATCATGCTCCAGCCATCCTGCAGCTGTCATGCCGTGCAGCCATTCCTTGACATAGCGGGCGGTCAGGCCGGTCCGGTCTGCCAGCTCTGCTGCTGTGACCGGTTCGCCATCCTTCATTGCCTCGAACAGGCCCGACTTGAGGCCGAGATAGCCCATTCCGATTGCCATCGTCCCGGCCATGTCACGATAGACGTGCGCGGCGAATGTTCCGATACGTTCCTTGTCCATGATGCATCCCCCCATGGCCAGAGGGTCAGACGCCTCCGGCGTGACGGGACCATCGTATCAGGTTTCGGCAAAATCTGAAAACCCGGGTCAAACCTTTCTGGCGACAATGAAGCGCCGGGCGTCCTTGGCGGGAAAGCTGTCGCGCTCGACGATTTCGAACCCTGCACGTTCGATCGCCGAATCCAGCTGCGCCTCGGACATGAAGCGAACGAGGGGGGCGCGGCCCACAAGCTGCATCAGCGGCAAAATCAGCCGCATCACCCGGTATTTCAGACTGCTCCCCGTTGACGGGGCGCAAAAGGTCTTGGAGATGAGCAGCCCGCCGGTTTTCGTCACCTCGCGCGCCTCGTGCAGGGTGGCGTCCAGATCTTCGACCAGATGCAACAGGTTGAACGCCATCACCACGTCAAAAGGGCCCTCGGGCGGTTGTCCGGCCTCGGCCTGCACAAACCGCACATTGGCCTGATGTTGCTCTGCCGCCTTGCGGGTGCCAACGGCCAGCATGCCTGGCGAGACATCAGTTGCGGTGATCCCGGCCACCTGCGGGGCCAGCCGCAATGCGGTGGTGCCGGTACCGCATCCCAGTTCGAGAACCTGATCGGACGGTTTCAGATAGGATGCCGTCCGTGTCAGGGTACGCTCATAAGAGTCCATGTCCCGGATCGGCGTGCGGGCATATTTCTCGGCAATCCCATCCCAGAATTTTTCAGCTGCGATCATGACCAATCTCCTTTGCGGCAAAAATAGTCATGCGAATATGAAATAGAAATTGCCGAAATTTGCAGGGCGCTTATACATTTATGCATGGATAAACGTGGCGAGTTCGACTGGAACCACATACGCGCCTTTCTGGAAACGGCGCAGTCCGGGTCCTTGTCGGCGGCGGCGCGGCGGCTTGGGCAGTCACAGCCGACTCTCAGCCGACAGGTATCCGCTCTGGAGGCCGATCTGGGGGTGATGCTGTTCGAACGGGTCGGCCGGTCGCTGGAACTGACACAGGCCGGACTGGAGCTTCTGGATCACACAAGAGCGATGGGAGAGGCGGCCAACCGGATCGCGCTGGCGGCCTCGGGGCAGGCGCAATCGGTCGAAGGGCGGGTCCGGATCACCGCAAGCGATATCCTGTCGGCCTATGACCTGCCCGAAGTGTTGCGGGATATCCGCGAACAGGCACCATTGCTGGAAGTCGAGGTTATCGCCGCCAACGACATCCGCGACCTGATGCGCCGCGAGGCGGATATCGCCATTCGCCACATCCGGCCTGATCAGCCCGACCTGATCGCACGACTTGTTGGCGAGGCGAATGCGCGGCTTTATGCGGCCTCGTCCTATCTGGATCAGGTGGGCCGCCCCGCAACCAAGGCCGAGCTGTCCGGCATGGAATTCGTCGGTTTCGGCGATACCGACCGGATGATCGAGTACATGGCCCCGCTGGGCATCGACCTGCAGGGTCAAAACTTTCGCCTGAAGACGCAGAACGGCATTGTTGCCTGGGAATATGTGCGCAACGGGTTTGGCGTCATGGCGATGTCGGAAAGTGTGGCAGCGAAGTTCCCCGAGGTGGAACCGGTTCTGCCCGACATGGCCCCCATCCGTTTTCCGGTCTGGCTGACCACGCACCGCGAGCTGCGCACCAGTCGCCGGATCCGGCTGGTTTTCGACCTGCTGGCGGACTTTCTTGCGACGAAGAACGCCCCTCCCCTTACGTAAGAAGCCAACTCACCAGTGCACGGATTTTCCGAATTTGCGGCTTGCCCATCCGGGCGCGGTTGTGGAAAAGGCGCGCAACAGGTGAAGGGTATCGCACAGGAGAATTCTACCGAAGCAAGAAAACTTATGTTTTTCGGGGAATTGCGAGTATCATACCAAGACTTCCCCTGTGGAAGTGTGGCAAACAGGAGGGAACAGTGTCACAAAAAATCGTCCTTGGATACGACGACAGCGCAAGCGCCAAGTCGGCTCTTGATTTCGCGGTCGACCTTTCCAAGGCGCGTGGATGCGAGCTTGTCGTCGCCCATGTGCTGGAATGGTCACCCTATTCGTTTCTGACACCGGAAGAGATCGAAGAGCGTCACAAGCGCCGGTCTCAGGAGCTCAAGCGGGCCGAAGATGCGCTGCTCGAACCTGTCCGCAAAAGCTTGCAGGACAGCGGCGTGGTTGTGTCGACCGTCCTGAAATACGGTCAGGTCGCGGAAACGCTGTGCGATATCATCAACGAAACCGGTGCGACACAGCTTGTGATTGGCCGAACGGGGCATTCATCCCTGTCATCCCGGCTTTTCGGCTCTGTCGCGGGAAGTCTGGCGCAGGCGGCGCCGGTCCCGGTCACTATTGTTCCGTAAGCGCGAGAAAAGGGACAGTCATGAAAAACGTGTTCAAAGCTTTTGCTTTTGCAGCGCCCGCGATGTTGGCCATGGCCGCATCGGCGCAGGCGCAGACCATCGACGAAAAGGTCAACGAGGTGTTTGCCAGTTCCACCGGCTGGTTCGTCAACCTGATCTTCAGCCCGTTTCCGGGCACAAACTTTCCGTGGATTGTGGCGTGGCTGGTGGTGGCCGCGACGATCTTCACTGTATATTTCGGCCTGATCCAGTTCCGGGCATTCCCGCATTCGATCGCGCTGGTCAAGGGTGACTATTCCGACCCCAACGACGCGGGCGAGGTCAGCCACTTTCAGGCGCTTGCAACGGCGCTGTCGGGCACCGTGGGCCTTGGCAACATCGCCGGTGTGGCGGTTGCCGTCGGCATCGGCGGGCCGGGCGCCACGTTCTGGATGATCCTTGCGGGTCTGATGGGCATGGCATCGAAATTCACCGAGTGTACGCTGGGTGTGAAGTACCGCAACGAATACGAGGACGGCACCGTTTCGGGCGGACCGATGTATTACCTGACCAAGGGGTTCGAGGAACGCGGCATCCCGGCAGGCAAGATCCTTGCGGTTCTGTTTTCGATCTTCTGTATCCTTGGCGCGCTGGGTGGCGGCAATATGTTCCAGGCCAACCAGGCGCATGCGCAGATCTCGAACGTGGTGGGTGAGTATCCGGGCTGGATCACCGGCATTCTGTTTGCGGCCATCGTGTTCGCGGTGATCGTGGGCGGTTTGAAATCCATCGCGCGCGTCACCGAAAAGGTGGTTCCGTTCATGGGTATCCTCTATGTCGCGACCGCACTGGTCATTCTGGCAATGAACGGGGACAAGATCGGTTGGGCCTTTGGCCAGATCTTTGAAGGTGCGTTCACCGGGCTTGGCGTTGCCGGCGGTCTGGCCGGGGCGCTGATCCAGGGCTTCAAGCGTGCGGCGTTCTCGAACGAGGCGGGCGTGGGCTCTGCCGCCATCGCCCACTCGGCGGTGCGCACCAAGGAGCCGATCACCGAAGGGTTCGTGTCGCTGTTGGAGCCGTTCATCGATACCGTCGTGATCTGTACCATGACCGCACTGGTGATCATCATCACCGGGCAACTGGTATCCGACCCGAATACCGGGCTTTACCTGCTGAACGAGGATGGCACCACCATCCAGACAGTCGGCGGCGTGTCCGGCGTGGCGCTGACCTCGGCGGCGTTCTCGTCCGCCTTTGGCTGGTTCCAGTACATTCTGGCCATTGCGGTGATCCTGTTCGCCTTCTCGACCATGATCAGCTGGTCCTATTATGGCCTCAAGGCCTGGACCTTCCTGTTCGGCGAAGGCCACACCAAGGAGCTGGTGTTCAAGGTCATCTTCTGCATCTTCGTGGTGATCGGTGCGGCGGCCAATCTTGGCCCGGTCATCGATTTCTCGGATGCGGCGATCTTTGCCATGGCGGTGGTCAACATCATCGGCCTCTACTTCCTGATGCCGATCGTGAAGGCCGAGCTGAACAGCTATCTGGAGCGCCTGAAATCAGGTGAGATCAAGAAGTACACCTGAGCTGCGCGCACGGCGCTGAACAGAGCCTCTCCGATCCGTCGGGGAGGCTTTTTTCTGACTTTCTGACGGCTGCGGAGTACCGGATCATGGAGCGACATGCGGGTGGATGTCTGTGCGGCGACGTTAGGATCGAGACATCGGGACGCCCGTTGCGCGTTGGGGTCTGTCACTGTCTGGATTGCCGCAAGCATCATGGCGCGCTGTTTCACGCCTCGGCCATATTTCCGCAGGATGCGGTAACAGTGGCGGGCGACACCCATGAGTACCGGGGGCGGCATTTTTGCCCCCGATGCGGGTCATCGTTATTTTCCGTCAGCCCGGGCGAGGTCGAGGTGCATCTTGGCACGCTGGACGCGCCCGACCAGTTCGTGCCGACCTATGAGCTGTGGACCATCCGGCGCGAGCCCTGGCTGCCGCCGTTTGCGGTTTCCCGGAGGTTTGAACGAGACAGCGGGGAAGACTAGCTCCGAGAAAAAACGCGCGGAGACCCAGCCCTTCGCTGCAGTTGTTGCAGATTGTCAAAGATGGTCCGCGCCGCGGACAAGAAAATTTCAGCGAATGTCAACTCAGAGCCCATACCTCGCAGATGCTGCACTCTGCGGGAATGGCTGCGAAGCGCTCAAGGACGACATTGTTCCCCGATAGGTCGAACCAAATCGGGCAATGGCTCAGGCCTCTTGATACCGCGGTGCGGCCCACGAGTTCTGGCATCAGCTGCACGTGCGAAGTCAAATTATTGCCAAATTCACCCAAAACAGGACGAAGAAGGCAATAACGTTTGCGCAAAAAACCGACCGTCTTAACGGACTTCGAGGTCTAGCCGCAACCTTCCGGCTTACGGCCCATGGGCAGCCGTGCACTTATCGTGACCTCCGGCATCACGCCGCATGAACTTATTAACATCGCCGCCCGGGCCGGTGCCGACACCTCGACCTACGGATGAAGAGTGCGAGATGTGTTTCGTGTGGGACGGTCATTGGATTTGCGCCGTAGGTGGAAAGACGAGAGGGTGGTGCTAGGCGCCGCCCCGGAAAAGAGAAAACCCCCACGGTGTGAACTTGAACGGCAGGTGAAAATGTTCTTCGATGCGTTCGATGCCAAATCGAAAGACCGCAGTTTCAAGAAACGACGGTTCTGGTAAGGTGCGACCAGCTTGCCGGTAAAAATCTCCGACCTCGAATTCGACCTCGTAGAGCCCTGGCTGTACGCCTTGGCCCTCGCTCACCGGATGGTGCAGTAGCCCGTCCGCGCCGCACGCGCCGGATGCGATTTCCGTTCTCGCAGGTCGCAGGTGCCATAGCCGAACCGCCAGTCCGGCAGCGGGTATGCCATCCGCAACATCCACTGCATGAATTGATATTCCTCCGGCAACCGGATCGGTTGGATGGGACTGATGCGTCACGACACTCTTCTCCTTCTTTGCGGAACTCCAAGCAGATTGCGAGTCCCTTCGATACGACTTTCCATTTCACTATCTGCCACAGAGGCGAGATCGCCATTCCAAAATACAGAATGCCCTGTTATTCCAACGCAGACCAACCGACCGGGCTGGTCCAAAGCGACCTCACGATATCCCATGCCTTGGAAAGGGATTGCAGGAAATGGCACTTCATCTTGTTCCGCGCGCACTTCAGTATCTGGAGCAGGTCGCGCAGAGTGGATCGATCCAGGCAGCGTCCCGGGAGCTTGGAATTTCAGCGTCCGCCGTCCATCGGCAGATTGTGGCGATCGAGGAGGACCTCGGAGAGGCTCTGTTTGACAGAGGTCCCAAGGGCCTGACCTTGACGCCCACCGGCAAGCTTGTGCTGGACCTTGCTCGCGGCTGGCGTCTCGACAACGCGCGCCTGTGGTCCGTTGTCCAAGAAAATCGAGGCATCGAACAGGGGCATTTCCGGCTCGCCGCAATGGACAGCATGGTCAACGGCTTCGTGCTCGATGTGGTGCGGGCCATCGCCTCGGATTTGCCGATGGTTACCGTCGATGTCGAAATCAAGAGTCCGGACGCCGCTGTCAAAGGCGTTCTCGAAGGTGACTTTGACCTCGCCGCGGTCGCAAATGCACCGCCGGTCGATACTCTCGACTTCCACTGGCGGCGAGAGTTTCCATTGGGGTGCATCGCCACCAGAGATCATCCAGTGGCGACCAAGGAGTCGATTAGTTTTTCAGAATTTATTGCGAATCCCGTCGTATTCCAGAGTTCCGCCCTGTCAATTCGGAGACTGCTCGAGGTTCGCCACGGATGGCTCTTCGAGCAAGCCCGAACTTCTGTGGTCGTCAACTCCATTCAGCTCATGAAGCTGCTTGTCGCGACAGGCAGGTATGTCGCGGTCACCTCGGAGATCGATGCCGGACCCGAAATCAAGGACGGGCGTTTCGCCTTTATCCCGATCAGCGACAAGGATGCGTTCCGTCAGAGCATCTCTCTGATATCCAACGCACAAATGCCGGCTTCCGCGATGCGTCAGAAGATTCTCGATCTATCGGTCCGGTGTCTCGATGACCTTTCCGGTACGTCGGGTCATCCGATCTGACATACTTGTAAGTCTCAGCGAGCCTCCCGAAAGAGTGGTATGGAATTCTAAAAATGCGAATGCGATGTAAACTATTATTCTATAGACGACAACGGTGCCGCTGCCTACGCTGGGACGTGAGGGGGACGTCACATGACATCATTGGAAGATTTGAACCATGCGGATGATCGGACGGCGCTCGGTTACATTGCTCCCCTGATCGAAAGAGCGCCCGAGGTCGCGAAACGGGTGGTGTCGCACCGTCCCTTTCGGGACCTGGATGCGCTGACAGCGGCCATTCACCGAGAACTCGTTGCGCTGAACGAAGCGGACAGCATTGCCCTGTTTTGCGCGCACCCCGAACTTGCTCCGGACAATCCCCTGACAATGACGTCGGAATCCCAGATCGAGCAGGGGCGGCTCGATCTTACCTCTCCCAAAAGCGAATATCGAGACCGTCTGGCAGCCATGAATGCCGAATACCGGCAACGCTTTGGCTTCCCTTTCATTACCGCGCTCGTACGCCATGCCGATATGGACAGCGTCATGGCAGAGTTCAGCGATCGTCTAAAAGCCGACCGCGCTTCTGAAATCCGTGCAGCAATCGAGCAAATTTCTGCCGTAAGCGCGGCCCGCGTGCGGGCGCTCTTCGGACAGGCCTCGAAACCCGACATGTTAGAAAAAGGGCACGTCATGACAAGAGGGACCCGGCATGCCAGTTGATCCCGAACATATGGACGTCGAGGACCGGGTGCCGGAAGGATCCCATGGAGCACTCGGATGGGGTGGCGAGATCGGCGGGTTGGTGCTCCTCGGTCTGAGCATCATCTTCATGGTCGGTGGCTGGCAGTTGGGCCTTGGGGTCCCGACCCGCCTTGGAACCGGGGCCTTCCCGTTCGTCACCGGTGCCATCCTTGCTGTTCTGGCTCTGGTCATCTGCGTGGAAGAGCGGCGCGGCGATGGCATCGCCGAGACGCCGGACTGGATTGAACTTTTCGCGATCTGCGCGGCTCTCGCCGTGTTCGCGGCGACGGCCGACTGGCTCGGCCTAGTTCCCGCAGTCTTCCTGACCGTTATTGTCGCCAGCCTGCCGGACCACACGCTTCCCTGGATCGGAAAACTCATCTTGGGTGGGATCGTGGCGCTTGGATGCTGGGCAGTCTTCATCGAACTGCTGAATCTGCCTCTCAGGCCGTTTCCGGGAGGCTGACCATGGATGTCCTGACGCTCTTTTACCAAGGCCTTCTGGTGGTCCTCGAGCCACAGAACTTGATGTATTGCTTCATTGGGGTCTTTCTCGGAACCTTCATCGGCGTTCTACCGGGCATCGGGTCGATGGCGGCGATCGCAATGATCCTGCCGCTCACTTTCTATCTCGATCCAACTCCCGCCCTGGTGATGATCGCCGGTGTTTTCTACGGCGCGGAATACGGCGGATCGACCGCTTCGATCCTGATGAACGTCCCAGGAACGCCGGCGGCCTCGATCACCGCGATCGAGGGGCACGCCCTCGCGAAGAAAGGCCGCGCAGGCGTTGCGCTTTTTTCGACGGCTACCGCCTCTTTCGGGGGCGGGATTATCGGTATGATCGTGATCGCCATCCTGTCGCCGTCCCTGGCGCAACTTGCGCTCAGTTTCGGACCACCGGACTACTTCTCTGTCCTTCTTTTGGGCCTGATCGCAGCCTCGGCCGTGAGCAACGGCGGTGCGCTGAAAGGAATCGCGATGGTGGTGACCGGCCTGATGCTCGGTACAATCGGCATCGACCTGACCACCGGGGACCTCCGGTTCACGATGGGCATTCCCGAACTGCGCGATGGCGTGCACATCGTCATCGTGGCGATGGGTCTCTTCGGCGTGACCGAGGTCATAGCGTCGATCCGTACGGCGACCAGCGGAAAGGCTGCCCAGACAGTGGACTACGACGATTTCTATCCCACTAAGGAGGAATGGAAATCGCTGCCTGCACCGATCCTGCGTGGCGGTGCGATTGGATCCTTCATCGGTGCTCTGCCAGGCACAGGCCAGACCATTGCCGCGGCCCTTGCCTATGCGGTCGAGAAACGCGTGAACCGCCGGCGGAAGGATTTTGGCACCGGTGTGGTTCCCGGCGTGGCGGTTCCCGAGGCCGCGAACAACTCGGCGACCCAAACAGCCTTCATCCCGACCCTCACGTTGGGGGTGCCCGGCAGCCCGCCAATGGCGATCGTCATCGGGGCGCTGATGATCTACGGGATCACGCCCGGACCCCGTCTCCTCACCGAACAGCCCGACATGTTCTGGGGTCTGGTCGCGAGCTTCCTCGTGGGCAACATCATGCTGTTGATCCTCAACGTGCCCCTGATCGGCATGTGGGTGCGTCTGCTGAAAATACCCTATAAGTACATGTACCCGACAATCATCGTTCTGATCTGCATGGGTGTCTACAGCTTGAACAACAACGTGTTCGACGTCTGGCTGACGCTGGTGATCGGTGCCGTCGGCTACGTCATGCGCCTCTTCCGTTTCGAACCGGCGCCCCTTCTGCTGGGGTTCGTTCTCGGCCCGCTCATGGAAGAACAGCTCCGGCGCTCGATGCTCCTGTCTCGCGGTGACCCGATGGTGTTTCTTCAGAGACCCATCAGCGCAACGCTGATCGCGATCACCGTCGCCATTCTCGCATTTGCTCTGTTCAAGACGGAGCAGAACCGACGCCGCCGGCGCGCGGCCATGAAAGCCAATCAGGGAGAAACACCAACATGAAAATTGACCGTAGACTACTTATGAGCACCGGTGCTGCAGCGGCCCTCCTTCTGCACGCGCCGGCAGCGCTGGCAGAACCCGGAGCCTGGAGCGATGAGCCGGTCAGGATCGTCGTGACCTTCCCGCCAGGCGGCACAAGCGACCTTGTCGCGCGGCTGCTCGCACAGCACCTTGACACCGATTTCGGGCAGAAGGCCGTGGTCGACAACCGTCCGGGGGCTGCCGGGACGGTTGCGGCCGACTATGTCGCACAACAGGCGGCTGACGGCACGACGCTCATCCTGTCAAACAACGCGCCCTTCACGATTGCACCGACACGTTTCAAATCCATCCCCTACGAACCGCTCGATGGGTTCACGCATGTCGCCTATATCGGCGCATCGGCGCCCGGCCTCTTCGTTCAGCCCTCCTCCGGGATCACCTCGCTCGACGAGTATATTGCGTTTGTCAAAGAAACCCCGATGACTTTCGGCTCGAGCGGGGTCGGTTCGATTTCCCATATTCTCGGGGTCGCGGTCGATCAGGCGCTCGACGTGGAGTCGATCCACGTACCCTACCAGGGCAGCTCTCCGGCCATCCAGGATTTTCGTGCCGGCGTGCTCGACAGCTTCTACGACATGGTCGTTCAGAACAGCGAGATGATTGAGGACAAAGAGGCCGTGGCGATCGCGATCGCCTCGCCTGAACGCAACAAGGAAATCCCTGACGTCCCGACCTTCAAGGAACAGGGCTACGACATTGTGATCGAAAACTGGGTCGGTCTTTCCGGACCAGCGGGCATGGACCCGGCAACCGTCGAGACGATCCACGACACCGTCCTGGCCGTCTTTGCCAATCCCGATGTCCAGGAAAGGCTAAAGGAACTCGGCATCACCCATACGGCGATGTCCACCGACGACTACACGGCCTTCGTCGCAAATTCGATTGAGGTCTGGGCGCCGCTCATCGAGTCGGCCGGAATCAAGGAATAAGCCAGACTGGTTTGGCCGCTGCGCTCTGCCGCGGCGGCCTACATTTGGTGGCCCTTGCCACGCAGGCCCGCCAAAACGTCACGCGTCATTTGCGTGTCTCGGCCCAAGCAGCGATTACCTCGACTGCCACCTCGGACAAATGTTGCTCAGCCGGGATGTCCCGGGCATCAACTGGCTGGATGCATGCCTCCCGCAGCTTCTCAGAATCGATTGAAAATCTGGAAGCAGGAGACAGCCCATTCATGGCAGAATCCGACTGCGCGAGACTTGCGGCATAATACAAGCGCGATATCTGTGCGATCTCCATGGCGGCCACGCAAAGCGGACATGGCTCGCAGTTCGTATAAAGTTCGCAACCGCTGAGATCGACGGTCCCGAGGTTCCGGGCCGCGTCGCGAATGGCCTCGATCTCACCATGTGACGTGGGATCGTGATTGAGCAAGGATCGGTTGATCCCCTCACCCACGATCCGACCGTTTCGCACGATCACCGCGCCGAAGGGTTCGGTTCCCTCCGTCATAAGCGCTGTTGCCGAGAGCTCGATAGCGCGGAGCAAGAAGTCTTCGACATACATGATGTAAGTGTCCTTTACCGAAGCGGTTTCACTGCCCTTGCCTTCGCCGCCTGTCAGGTCTCAGAGCAAAACCCTTACAGATCGACGAGTTGGTCGCCTGTGGTATTCGGATCATCCCGGCCAGGATCGTCAAGCAGATACGCGCTCCGCGACGTCTGAACCATCTTATTGGGCCTGTGACGCTTGATTGCCGATCTCTGTTCTGCATCTCTTAAGCACAACGGTGAGCCAGATCAGACGGGCATATCAAAGAGCCGGATGCGCCGCCCGATAAGGCGCCTCGGCACTGGCCGTCAGTTCGGCCTTTTCAACCGTTCAGCCATCTCCTTGAACCCACGCGCTTCGGCGTGCTGCAGCGGTGTGACGCCATCGCGGTCGGCCAGGGACCGGTCGGCCCCGGCGGAGAGGAGCGCGTCGAGCACGGCCTGGTGATCCGCGCCACCATCGCCCAGAACCACAGCTTCCATCACCGCCGTCCAGTGCAGGTTGTTGATGTGATCGAGCGGCGCGCCCGCGTCGATCAGACGCCGCACCACCTCGGCATGACCGAGATGCGCCGCGGCGATCAGCGCGGTGCCAAGATAGGGACTCGTCACGAGGCCCGGATCGTTGCCCAGTTCGATGGCGAGCGACATCAGCTCGAGATCATCCGCGACGGCTGCGATCGTCACGACGTCATAGGCCCGGTGTTCGAGGGCATTCATGTCGGCACCGGCCTCCGCCAGAGCGCGCAATGCCTCGTCCTCGGACGCGAAGGCTGCCACATGGATCGGCGTCCGGCCTCTGGAGTCTCGGGCATCGACGTCGGCGCCTTCACGGATCAGACGCTCGATCCCAGCGACATCGCCCTCATGGGCGGCCTGGAAGAGGCCGTCGTAAGCAGCGACCTCGCTGGCAGAGGGGGCGGTTTGCGCAGCGACCGGACCGGCGAGGCCAATGAGAAGGGCAGTCAGGGAAAGACGGCGCATGGGTCTACCTTTCTTGGGGTGTTCGTGAGGACGGGTCCGCGCATCAGGCGCGGACCCCAATGGATTCACTCGGCGCCGATTGCGTCCAGTCCGGCACGGGCGCAGGCCTCGTCCAGGTGTCCGCCGGGGGCACCTCCGACGCCGATACCGCCCACCAGCGCGCCTCCGATCCTGATGGGCAGACCACCGCCCTGGATAACCATGCGCGCATCCATGTAGCGCAGACCGTCGTGCTGCGGGTTTTCGCCGATGAACTCGGCAAGCCCTGCCGTGTCGCGCCCCATAGAGGCCGAGGTGAAGGCCTTGCCCTGAGCGCTGCCGACGGTATGGGGCCCCGAGTTGTCGGCCTTCAGGTGCACCTTGGTGGCACCATCGCGGGTGACGATGGCAACGCTCACGTTGTAGCCGTCAGCGGCACAGGCTTGAAGGGCCACATTCGCGGCGTCGCTCGCCATGGCAAGCGGCAGATAGGGGCTGGTGGGCAGGTCCTGCGCGTGCGCTGCCACGGGAGCGGCGAAAGCGGCGAGAAGGGTGATTGTTCTGAGCATGTCGGTTCTCCTTTGCTGGTGATAGGGAGACACCTAAGCCACCACGGGATTCTAACCCATTCGTAGGCCAGCCCAACACCTCCGTAGAACTACCGAGTGGGCTCGGCCTCGATCCAGAGACGCGTCATCTCGGCCGGCGAGGTGGTGCCGAGCTTGGCCCCGATCGCCGCGCGATGGCTTTCCACCGTCCGGGGGGAGACTTTAAGCGCTGCGGCGATGTCGCGGGTCGCGAAGCCCCGCGCCACGAATGACAGGACTTCCCGCTCGCGCGGCGTCAGCCCGGACAGGAGCGCCAGTGTTTCCCGGCGCTCGGCGTCTGCTTCGGCGGTCCTGCTCAGTGCTGCCTGCCCCTTCTGTATGGCGTCAATGAGGTCCTGCTCGTCCACCGGTTTCGACAGGAAGTCGATGGCGCCATTACGGAACGCCTTTCGGCAGGCTTCGATATCGCCATGCCCGGAAATCACCACCGTCGGCCATTCCACACCGCTTGCGGTCAGGCGTTCCTGCAGCTTCAATCCCGAGATTGCCGGCATCCGGATATCGAGGATCAGGCAGCCCGGGCCCAGCTTCGGAAGAGCCGACAGGAAGTCTTCGGGACCGGCGAAGGTCCTGACATCGATCCCCACGGTGGAGAGCAGCAGCGAGAGAGCGTCCCGGACCGCCGCATCGTCGTCGACAAGATAGACCGGCGCGGTCATTCCGCCGCCTCCCGGGCGGCACGGGCCAGAGGCAAGCTGATCCTGAAGCGTGCACCCTCGCGGGCCTCGACCAATGTCAGATCGCCGGCGGCTCGCTCGACAAGGCGATGGCTAAGCGCAAGGCCGAGGCCTGTTCCGTTCTCCCGGGTCGTGACAAAAGGGATGAACAGCCGGTCCCGCACATCCGGACGAATTCCGGGACCGGTGTCGCTCACCTCGATCACCACCATCTCGGCGTCGAGCGACGCCTCAACGGCAACCTCCCGCGTCCCCGTACTCTCGGCGACCGCGTCGAGCGCGTTCCGCATCAGGTTGAACAGGACCTGCTCCATTTCCACCCGATCGCCCTCCACCGTCAGAGGCGTCGGTGGCAGCGTCAGGGTGAGGCTGGCGCCAAGCTCTTGTGCCTGTCCCGCGAGCAGGCTTTCCGCCACGCGGATGCAGTCTCTGAGATCGATGGGTTCCGCGTGGCGCTCCCCCGGCCGCGTCCACGTCCGCAGGCGCTCCAGAATAGCGGAGGCGCGCCGCGTCTGTCCAACGACCTCCTCGAGAATCTCCGCGACGCGGTCTGTGTCTCCGCGTGCGGCAAGGTGTCGGGCCGCCTGCGCCTGCGCCAGGATCGCCGTCAGGGGCTGGGTCAGTTCATGCGCCATGCCACTTGCCATCTCGCCGAGCGCGTTCACCCGGGATGCATGGCTGAGACGGGTTTCGAGACCGCTGAGTTCAGCCCGCGCCTCCGCGGCGCGGACCTTGGCGCGTTGTCGGCCGATCACGCGCAGCGCTAGGGCACACAATGCGATCACGGCCAGGACGAGGACCACCCGGCCCAGCGGCAGAATGTCCGATATTGTCATGCGGATCGCCGTCTGCAGTTCAAGCGGCTGCGTGCCACTCGACAGGGCGCGAGTAAACTGCGGCGCGTGGGAGTCTGCGACGACGCCAATCAGCGGAGTGCCGTCCGGCAGCGCCAGCCAGCGCGACGCCTCGGCCCGCGTCCAATAGGCGGAGTCTCCATCCAGCAGGGCCGCGGCATCAATGACAAGGGCGAGCCCATAGCGCGCCGCGTCGGAGTTGGGGCTTCGTTTGACGATCAGGTAGGCCGGGCGGTCAGAGGGATGCCGCACCAGGACCGGCGCGCCGGTCGAGCGTTCGGCGTTTGCGCGGATGAGCTCCCGGAGATCAGTCTCGCGGACCCCGATTTCCAGCACGCCGTCTTCTCCGTCCAGCGGCACGAGGGAAATGCCGATGATCCGGGGGTAGAACCGCATGATCGCGCCCGCGACCTCGCGAACGAGGTCCGGACGCTGCTCCGCTCCGGCCACCGCGATGGCAGACAGGGCCGTCAGATGCGCATCGTGCTGATCGACGCGTTGTGAGGCGACCGCGTGAAGGCGATCGCTCTCCGCCGTCAGGTCGGCCAGCCGCGCGCTGCGCTCGAAACCGGCGAGAAGCCCAAGCGCCAGGACGCAGACAACCACCCAGGCGATCCCCCGGGCAAGGGGTCGGCGCAGGATGTCTCGTGCTGGTCGCGCTCTCTCTGACACGTGTCCGGTTCCGGTGTGGGCGATGCCTCTTCAAGCATCGTGACGTGGAGACAAGCATATCCTCCTGGCCCCGTTTTGAAATCCGTAGGACTACAGAGGCGCGAGGGACATTTCATTGGTGCGTCGCTTGCCACTAAATGTGGGGCACCGGTCACTTGGGAGTTGGTTTGAACATCGAGAACATTTGATGTTCGCATCCTGCTTGCCCCAGTCGTTCACATACACAGCGAACAAATGTGTCCCACCCGTCTTACTTTTCACTTAGGTCGCGAACTACACAAAGCTGACCTTGGGTTGAAAAGATCGAAAGCCCGCTTCGTCCCGCACACCCGACATCAGTCAGTTGTTTTCGCGGGAAAAGCTCCCGATGGGTTTTCGGGAGCTGAATTGCATTTGCGTCGGTGGGTGTGCCTGGGCGGGATCAGCCGCGCAGAGTGCCGCCCGTCGCCTTGGTGACCTTGGCGATGATCTTTTCGGCGACCGCCTCGATATCCTTTTCCTTCAGGGTTGATTCGGTCGGTTGCAGGCGCACCGTGATGGCCAGTGATTTCTTGCCCTCGCCCAGACTGCCGCCGATGAACTCGTCAAAGACGCGCACGTCCTCGATCAGAGCCTTGTCGGCCCCGGCGGCGGCGTTGACCAGCGTCAGCGCCTCGACATTCGCGTCGACGACAAAGGCAAAGTCGCGTTCGACCGCCTGCAGGTCACGCAGCTCCAGCGCCTGACGTGTCGCGCCGGTCTTGCGCGGCAACGGCACCTCGTCGGGCCAGATGGTAAAGGCCATCGCCGGTCCCTTGATATCCATGGCCTGCAACACGCGCGGGTGCAGTTCGCCAAAGACGCCCAGAACCTTTTTCGGCCCCAGGCAGATCTTGCCGTGCCGACCCGGGTGCCACCAGTCCGGCCCGTCGCGCAGGATCTGCACCTTGGCCGGAGCGCCGATGGCGGCCAGCACAGCCTCGGCATCGGCCTTGGCGTCGAACACATCGACCGGGCGCGACGATCCCTGAACATCCTTGGGACCGGAACGGCCCACCAGCAGGCCGGTGATCTGGGTTTGCTGATCGCCCGGTTCGCCATCGTGGAACACCGGCCCCACCTCGAACAGGGCCAGATCCATGAAGCCGCGCGCCTGATTGCGAGCCGCCGCCTGCAACAGGCCCGGCAGCAGGTCGGGGCGCATGTGGCTCATCTCGGACGAGATCGGGTTTTCCAGCATCGTGGCGTCATCGCCGCCGCCGAACAGAGCCGCCGACGCCTTGTCGATGAAGGTATAGCTGACGCATTCGTTGTACCCAAGTGCCGCACAGGTGCGGCGAGCCATCGACTGGCGGCGCTGTGCCGGGGTCATCACAGGTTTCGGGATGCCTTCGGAAATGCGCGGCAAAGGTCTGCCCTGCAGCCTGGTCAGCGAGGCGATGCGCGCGACCTCTTCGACCAGATCGGCCTCGCCCATGATGTCGGGTCGCCAGCTGGGAACATGGGCCATGCTGCCCTCGAGCCGGAAGCCCAGCCGCGTCAGGGTCTGGCGCTGTTCGCTTTCGGGGATGTCCATGCCGACCAGCGATTGCACCCGCTCGGCATCCAGACGGAAGGCGCGCGCGTGGTTCGGCGCCTTGCCGGCCTCGACCACGTCCGACGCCTCGCCGCCGCAGATATCGAGGATCATCTGGGTGGCGTGTTCCAGCCCCTCGCGGGTGTATTCCGGATCGACCCCGCGTTCGAACCGGTAACGCGCGTCCGAGTTGATCTTGAGCGCCCGACCTGTCAGCGCGATCTGTACGTAATCCCAGAACGCGCTTTCGAGGAACACGTTGACCGTTTCCTCGGTACAGCCGGTTTCCATCCCGCCCATGATCCCGGCGATCGACTCGGGGCCGTTGTCGTCCGAGATCACCATCATTCCGGGCTGCAGGGTGTATTCCTTTTCATCCAGTGCCACGAGCTTTTCGCCACCCTTGGCACGATGGACCCGCAGGTCGCCCTGTACCTTGTCGGCGTCGAACACATGCAGCGGGCGGTTGTGGTCGAAGGTCATGTAATTGGTGATGTCGACCAGCGCCGAGATCGGACGCAGGCCGATGGCGCGCAACTGATCCTGCAGCCATTGCGGGCTGGGGCCGTTTTTCACGCCGCGGATCAGGCGCCCGGTGAAATGCGGCGCGCCGTCCAGCGTGTCGTCATCGATCATCACCTTGATCGGACTTTTGAAGTCGCCCGGCACCGGCACATAGTCACGGATCTTGAGCGTGCCCAGACCGCGCGCCGCCAGATCGCGGGCAATCCCGGCCACGCCCAGCGCGTCGGGCCGGTTGGGGGTGATTGCGATCTCGATCACCGGATCGACCTTGGCCGGATCATTCTCGGCCAGCCAGTCGACAAAGCGATCACCGACCTCGCCCGTGGGCAGTTCGATGATGCCGTCATGTTCGTCCGAAAGCTGCATCTCGCGTTCGGAACACATCATGCCATAGCTTTCGATACCCCTGATCTTGCCGACACCGATGGTGGTGTCGATGCCCGGCACATAGACGCCCGGCTTGGCGACGACGACGGTGATCCCCTGGCGCGCGTTGGGGGCACCGCAGATGATCTGCAACTCGCCTTCGCTGGTATCCACCTTGCAGACACGCAGCTTGTCGGCGTCGGGGTGTTTTTCGGCATGCTTGACATATCCGAGCGTGAAATCCCCGAGTGCATCGGCCGGGTTCACGACCTCTTCGACCTCAAGGCCGAGGTCGGTCAGCGCCTCGACAATCTCGTCAACCGACGCTTCGGTATCCAGGTGATCCTTGAGCCAGGAAAGAGTGAATTTCATCGGTCGCAATCCGCCAGTAATCTCGGGTCGGAACGCGTTTAGCGGATAATACGATCAGGTGGAAGAGGCCGCCGCGCCGCGCCGGTGGCTTGAAAGGGAATCCGGCTTCGCCAGCCGCTTCCGCTCCGTATTTTCGACACCCTTGGTGCGTCAATGCCACACCGGCAAAGCGTTTACGCGATTTTCAGACCCGTCGCCGAGAGTTTTGGTATTCTGCAACTCCACTCGAGGGGATTCCGCATTGGGCAAGGACGTGACCGCAATGGTGACGCGACGCATTTTCCAATCAGGCTCGGCGGCCCCCGTTCGGTGGCTGACGGTGCTGGCCGCATCCATGTTGTATTTTCTGGCAACCTCCGCAACGGCCCAACAGGGGGGCGATGCCGGGTTGAGGTTTGGGATTCCACCTGTCCCGCCATTGGACACGCCTGTTCCGGCAACGGTCGAAGCAGACACGACATTCGAGGCGGACAGCAAATGGAGCTTTCGCAATCTTATTCCGAACGGGTGGAACGGGCCCAACTTTCAGTGGAAGTCGAATGACGCCACGCCATCAACTTATGTCAGTGAACGCCCCAAAAAACGCCGGGTGGAAGAGACAAGCCCGCTTGCCCTCAATCGGGGCCTGACCTTGCAAACGGAAACGACCAGGAACAGCACACTGTCTTTTTCACTGTTCGATCTGGCGCCCTCCTCGGACAGTGAACGCACGTGCGGATCGCTTGACCCGAATAAAACCGTGACCTGGACGGGACATTGCCGGCCCCGAGACTCACGGCCCATGCGCGATTCTCTTTCGCGGCTGTTTGATGGCTCGGCTGTCGAGAATGTTCGACTGAAGGTCCGGTATCTGTTTCAATTCTGAACTCAGTCAACCCGGTTGCGAAGAACTGGGACGAAAGAGGAAACGCAAAAACACGTTTTGCCGCATGATCGCCATCTTTGCTCGATTATCACCTCACAATTGCCGCGATTGTCATTTTTGATCGAACGACCCGAAATCCAGCTGCCAATTGGAGGGTATCGACAAAATGAGTCTCGTTGAGTTCCTGTTGCTGTGTGCGCCGGTGTTATTGCCACTGCTGCTTCCTGACACCGCCCGACGGGCCGAAGCGCAGCGCGCGACGCGCCATCGCCGCGAGTAGACGCGAGCGACCCGGACAATGAGGCCTGGTTCCGCACACAAGACCGGCATGCGCGCACCGCTCCCGCAAGCGCTGAACGGCACGCGCGGTGTCCTGTTGGCGGTTGTGGTGGTTTTCACCTGCATGCTGCCGGCTTTGGGGCAGGCGCAAAACCTGTGGTCCAAGACCTATTTCATCTCGGCGAATGACGGATCATCCCTGTCCAACAGCGTTCGCAAGATCGGGCGCGGTGGCTATGAGCTGGCCAATGGGCAGCGCGTGTCATTCGGACAATGGTACGGCAGCCGGTGGGCGGACACCCATTTTACCTGGATGACCGAGTTGCACCCGAATTTTGGCGTCTATTGGGGCTTCAGCACCGGTGAACGTGGAGAGAAATACACGATTGATCCGGCGTTGAGGCTGGGGTTCGTGTATCAGACACAGCCGACCCCCAGCAGCACGCTGTCGCTTTCTGTGCTTGGCCTGATCGGTGGCAATCTGAGCGAGGACAGCTGTGCCGCAGACTATGGCGCCATCGGTGGCGTCCAGACGGTGAACTGCCGGCTTGCTGCATCTACCCTGCCACCCGAAGAGACGCTGAATTACATGCTCGACGAGTCACCCATGGAGCGGTTGCAGCTTCACGTACGCTACCTGTTCCGGTTTTGACAACAATCCGTGAAAGCCTATGGGATTAACCCGAGTGACGCACATAAACTCCAAAAATACACTCCAAAACGCCCATATGTCTGCATTTTTGCCCAAATTTCACCTTAGTCTTTCATTCTTATTGGATTGCCCCAAGTCCAGCTGCCAATTGGAGGGCCAGATGAAATTAAAGTATTTGACACCCGTGCTTGCCTCTGCCGTCGCGCTTGCGGCCTTTGCACCAACCCCGGTTATTGCCGAAGACAGCCCCTTGCTGATCGCCGCGCGTGGCGGGAACAAGCCAGACAAACCCGGCAACGGCGGCGGTGAAGACCCCGCGCCAAGCACCCCAACATATTACTCCTGGATGCACGCAGACATTCAGAGCGCCTGGAGCGACGGATATCTGGGCCAGAACGTGACTGTCACGGTGGTCGACGATTTCAACAGTCGCACAAAGCTGTTCGGCAATCTGGGCGAGGGCCTGAAACGCAAGCGGCATGGTGAGTGGACCTCGGCGCAGATTTCGATGCTCACCCCATCTGCAACGATGGTGTCGCATGAATTCACCTCTGGCGCCGGGTTTGCGTTGGGCGACGGGTTCAACGTGATCAACGCCAGCTATGGCTGGGTGGAATTTCCGGCTGCCTTCGGCGGTCTGGACGCACAGGAAATCTCGATCGTCGACTATGCCTTTGACGGATCGGCCTTTGTATCGAAATCCGCCGGCAACGAAAGCGTCGCCATCGGGGATGTCATCGCCTCGGGCACCTATGCGGGCCAGATTGATTACCTTGCGACAAACCTGATCGGCGCGCCGTCAGCCGTGTTTGTCGGCGCCCTTGACGGGCATGGCACGGCCGCGAACAAGGCGTCGCTTGCCAGCTATTCCAACTATGCCGGGACCAATGCTACGGTTCAGGGGCAGTTCCTGGTGGTCGGCGTCGAAAGTGGCACGACCGGCCTGGCGGGAACATCATTTGCCGCGCCAATGGTCGCCAGCTATGCGGCGGTTCTGTCGAACAAATTTTCGGGGGCAACCCCCACCGCCATCGCCAATCAGCTTTTAACAACAGCGCGCACGGATACTATCCTCGGTTACAATCCCGCGATTCACGGTCAGGGGGAGGCGAGCTTGTCGAACGCTTTGGCCCCCGTGTCGATCAACTGAACACGCACCCCGTGCGACGCTGCAGAAGCCCCCGGATCATCGCCGGGGGCTTCACCTTTTGAAGCGGTTATGACAGGCGGTCCCGCTGCAGCGACGGGTTGACGCCAAATGCGGCGCGATACACCCGCGAGAAATGGCCGGGGCTTTCAAAACCGCAGGCAAAGGCAACCTCGGTGATCGACGCCTCGGTCTGCAGTAACAGGTGGCGGGCGCGTTCCAGACGCATCTCCATGAAGTATTTCTTGGGAGAGGTGTTCAGATATTTGCCGAACAAGCGCTCAAGCTGGCGTGTCGAAATCCCGACCTCGTCGGCGATGGCCGATGGCGACACCGGATTGTCCAGATGGTCATGCATGATCTGGATCGCCTTGGCGAGATGCCGGTTTCGTATGCCGCTGCGCGATTGCAACGACACTCTTTGGGCTGCGGTAGCGTTGCGCACGGCGTTGTAAACCATCTGATCGGCCACGGCGAGTGACAGGTCATAGCCGTGATCGCGTTCAATCAGGTGCAGCATCAGATCTGCCGTCGCGGTGCCGCCGGATGCGGTGATGTGCCTTTCATCGACCACAAAGACGTTCCGCACCAGATTCACCTCGGGAAATTCCTCCATGAAACTGTCGTGGTATTCCCAGTGGATCGCTGCCTGCTGCCCGTCCAGGAATCCGGCCCGAGCCAGAATATAAGCGCCCGAGCACAGCGCCCCGATCGGGGTGCCGCGGGACCGCGCGCGGCGCAGCGCGGCGATAAGGCCGCGATTGTCCTGTTCATTCATGTGAATCCCGGACAGCACGAACAGCCGGTCACAGGCGGGCAATTCGGAGAAGGCGTGATGCACCAGCGTGACCGAATCGTTCGACGCCGTCGCGGTCTTGCCGTCAGCCGAGGCATAGGACCAACGATACAATGTGCGGCCACTGACCAAGTTGGCAATGCGCAACGGGTCCACCGCGCAGGAAAACGCCATATGGGTGAATTCCTCGACCAAAGCGAAGACGAAATGCTGCGGGTCCGCCATCACCGTTATTCCTTTTTGACCACCGGAGTATCAAATCGCACGATTTAAGATTGTATGCAAGATGTATTCATGATTAGTACACATCGTATCCCAAAAGAATCGACCCTGTTTGGGCTCGACCAGCCACCGAAGGCTTTGAACATGAAAGATACCGGAAAACACCGCAAAGCCGAGGTGCACGATTACCTCAGGACCAACATCCTGACTTTGGTGCTGGCGCCCGGCGAGGATCTGGACGAGGTGAGCTTGTGCAACAGGTTCGACCTGTCCCGCACCCCGCTGCGCGAGGTGTTCCGCGAACTGGCGGGTGAGGGTTATATCGAACTGCGCGCGGGACGCGGGGCGCGGGTTTCCGAAATGTCCCACACCACCTTGCGTGATTTCTTTTTGGCGGCACCGATGATCTATGGCGCGGTTCTGCAACTGGCGGCCAAGAACGCAACGCCTGCGCAGATCGACAAGCTGAAAGCGGCGCAGGAGGATTTCAAGGACGCCCTGCGCAGCGGTTCAAGCGCGGATCGGGCCATGGCCAACAACCGTTTTCACGAGATCACCGGCGAGATGGCCGACAACATCTATCTGCTGCCATCGTTTCGGCGGTTGCTGATCGACCACGCCCGCATTTCCATGACTTTCTATCGCCCGCAAAGCGCAGCGATGGCTGAAAACGTGGCCCAAGCCAGCACCCAGCACGACGCCATCATCGCCGCGATCGAAACCGGGGACGATGCCGCCGCCGCCCAGCTGGCAATCGATCACTGGAACCTGTCGCGCGACCAGATCGAGCTGTTCGTCATGCCCGCCGGGCTGGATGTGCCGCTGGGAACGGTTGCACGCAAAACCACTGCCTAGAGGACTTCGAATGACCCCAATCTTTCAATTCCACGGGATCTATACGCCTGTCGTGACACCTTATCACGAGAACGGCTCCGTCAACTGGGACGGTCTGGCGAATGTCATCGACTATCTGATCGACAACGGCGTTCACGGCCTGATCTCGGGCGGATCGACCGGCGAGAACTATGCCCAGACTGTGAGTGAGCGGCTGGATCTGGCGCGGTTCACGCACGACCGGCTGAAAGGGCGGCTGCCGCTGGTGGTGGGCACCGGCGCGATGCTGACGCCGGATTCGATTGCCTTGGCCTCGGGCGCCCGCGAGATCGGCGCGGATGCGATCCTGCTGGCCTCGCCTCCTTATTCTGTGCCGACCGACCGGGAAAATGCGCTGAACGCTCTGACCATCGACAAGGCCGCCGACCTGCCGGTGATGCTGTACAACTATCCGCACCGCACCGGCACCATGATGGGCGAAGAGTTCCTGGACCGCGTGGGACGCAGTCGGAATTTCTGCGGCATCAAGGAAAGCTCGGGCGATATCAACCGGGTGCACCTGCTGGCGCGGGATTATCCGCATATCCAGCTGGGCTGCGGAATGGACGATCAGGCACTGGAGTTCTTTGCCTGGGGTGCGCCGTTCTGGGTGTGCGGCGGGTCGAATTTTCTGCCGCGCGAACACGTAGCGTTGTACGAGGCCTGTGTCGTGCGGGGCGATTTTGCCAAGGGCCGACGGATCATGTCGGCGATGATGCCGCTGATGCGGGTGCTGGAACAGGGCGGCAAGTTCATCCAGACCATCAAGCATGGCGTCTCCATGAACGGCATTCAGGCCGGTCCCGTTCGGCCCCCACTCAAAGGGCTGAACAAGGACGACAAGCGCGCGCTTGAACAGGTGACGCGCGTGCTGAAACAGAAAATCTCCGACATCGTGGCAGAGGGCTGAGCTATGACATTGCTGACGCAGGACGAATACAAATCCATCGCCGCCAATCTGGACCTGCCCGCCGGAGCGTTCATCGACGGCAAATTCTGCCCGGCAATCTCGGGCGAGACTTTTGTGACAACGAACCCCGCCACGGGTGAGGAATTGACCCGCATCGCTGCCTGTGGCGCGGCGGACGTGGACCTTGCTGTCGAAAAGGCGCGCGAAGCGTTCGAAGACGGGCGCTGGTCGAAACTGCACCCGTCCGAACGCAAGGAGGTTCTGATCCAGCTGTGCAAGTTGATGACCCGCAATGCGCGTGAGTTGGCGGTGATGGAAAGCATCGACAGCGGCAAGACCATCTATGACTGTGAGACGGTGGATGTGCCGGAAACCATCCACTGCATCAAATGGCATGCCGAGGCGATCGACAAAATTTACGATCAGGTCTCGCCTGCCAGCGACAACCACATCGCCATGGTGGTCCGCGAACCGATTGGCGTGGTGGGGCTGGTGCTGCCGTGGAACTTTCCTCTTTTGATGCTGGCGTGGAAAATCGGCCCCGCACTCGCGGCGGGATGTTCGGTGGTCGTGAAACCGGCGGCGGAAACGACCCTGACCGCGCTGCGTGTCGCGGAACTCGCGATGGAGGCCGGCCTGCCCCGCGGCGTGCTGAACATCGTGCCTGGTGGTGGCGCCGAAGTGGGCGAACCCATCGGGCGGCATATGGACATCGACATGGTCTCGTTCACCGGCTCGACCGTGACCGGCAAAAGGTTTCTGACCTATTCGGCGGAATCCAACGCCAAGGAGGTGGTGCTGGAGATGGGCGGCAAGAACCCTGCCATCGTCATGGATGACGCCGAAAACCTCGACCGCGTGGCAGCGCATGTGGTGAACGGCGCGTTCTGGAACATGGGCGAGAATTGCTCGGCATCGTCGCGCCTGATCGTGCACAAGGATGTCAAGGCCGAGTTGCTTGACCGGATCGCGCATCATGCCAGGCAATGGAACGTGGGTGATCCGCTTAATCCGGAAACCCGCATGGGCGCGCTGGTCTCGGCGGCACATTTCGACAAGGTCTGCGGTTATCTTGAGCAGGCCGACAAGGTGGTGCTGGGCGGCAAGGCGAACAATGGCTTTGTCGAGGCGACGGTGGTCGAGGTGCAGGGCAACAACGTCAAACTGGCCCGCGAGGAGATTTTTGGACCGGTGCTGAGCGTGATCGAGGTATCCGGCTTTGACGAGGCCATCGGGATTGCAAATGACACCGATTACGGCCTCTGCGCCTCGATCTTCACCGCCAATGTCAAACGCGCAATTCGCGGGGCTCGGGCGATCCGGGCGGGCACGGTCACGGTCAACAGCTTTGGTGAGGGCGACATCACCACACCCTTTGGCGGCTACAAGCAGTCGGGCTTTGGCGGTCGCGACAACTCGGTTCATGCTCATGACCAATATACCCAGTTGAAAACCATCTGGATCGATCTGGCGGACGATGCTGACGAGGCCTTGGATTGATCAGGTACACCGCCAAACGCCTGCCCCGGCAGACCGGCGCCGCGGGATGGAACGCCATCCTGCCGCCTCAGGACCCGCTGCCGGTTCTGGAGCAGGACCAGACCGCCGATGTCACCGTCATCGGCGGCGGTTTCGCCGGTTTGTCGGCCGCGCGTCGGCTGTATCAGCTGGACCCGTCGCTGAAAATCGCGATTGTCGAGGCGGGCCGCTTTGCCGAAAGCTCGGCCGGGCGCAATTCAGGCTTCATGATCGACCTGCCGCATGATCTGGTGTCGGACAATTACGCGGGCGACGCGCTGGAGGCCGACCGTGCCGCCATTGCGCTGAACCGCCGGGCTATCGCTTTTGCAAAGGAGGTGGCCGCCGAGTGTGACCTGCCGGAGGAAATCTTTGATCCCTGCGGTAAGTACAACGCCGCCGCGACGCGGGCCGGGGACCGGCACAACCGGGACTATGCCGCGCATCTGAAGCGTCTGGGAGAGCCCTGCACCTTGCTGGATCAGGCGCAGATTGGCGAAGTCACCGGCAGCCCGCATTATACCTCGGGCGTGTTCTGCCCCGGTACGGTGATGATCCAGCCCGCAGGTTATATCCGTGCGCTGGCGAACCGATTGGCGGACCAGATCCAGGTTTACGAGAACACGCCGGTCACCGGCTTTGAGAAACAGGGCGCGGGCTGGCAGGTGACGACACCCAAGGCACGCATCGCCACCGGGCGGATCGTTCTTGCCAATAACGGCCATCTGGAAAGTTTCGGCTTTTTCCGGCGGCAACTGATGCATATCTGCCTTTACGCCTCGATGACAGAACGGCTGACGGCAGAACAGGTCAGGACATTGGGCGGGCAACCGCGATGGGGTGTGACTCCCGCCGATCCGATGGGTACCTCTGTGCGGCGGATTTCCGGCCGCTATGGCGACCGCATCCTGATCCGCACCTGTGCCACTTTCAATCCCACCATCGAGACCAGCAACATGCGGCTGCGCAATGCAGGCTGGGTGCATGACCGCAAGTATCGCGAGCGATTCCCGCACCTGCCCGGCGTCAAGATGGAGCATCGCTGGGCCGGTATGCTTTGCCTCAGCCGCAATGGCTCCGCCGCTTTCGGTGAACTGGATCAGGGGGTGTTTTCCGCCTGTTGCCAGAACGGGCTGGGCACCGTCCGTGGCACGTTGCAAGGCATGGGCGTGGCGGAGCTGTTGCTGGGGAACGGGTCCGAGATAGCCAATCACTTCCTGGCCGAAGCCGACATGCCCCGCCTGCCACCCGAGCCCTTCGCCTCGCTCGGCGCCAACAGCTATCTGGTGTGGAAGGAATGGCGCTCGGGCAAGGAATAAGGTGTGAGGGGGCGCTGCCCCCGCCGCCTGCGGCGGCTCCCCCGGGGTATTTTGACCAGAAAGAAGCAAGATCCGGGCCTTGTGGGTCCCGGATCAATTCAGTTGAGGGCAAGCTCAACTTGGCTATTTACCCGCCGTCGAGGTCTAGGCCAGCCCTGGGGTGATCGGACGCTCCGGTCCGGCCTGCGGGAAGCATGCCGCAAAGATTCAGAGATCACCTCAGAAATCCTTACACAGCCGCAGCGCGTCCAGAATGGCGGCATGCATGTTTCGACCCGTTATCGCATCGCCGATGCGGGCCAGAACAAACCCGCCGTCCGGGTTGAGATCGGGAAACACGGCCCTGCCTCCGACCAGTGCGATCTGATCCAGTTGCCCAAGGTTGCGCGAGGCCGCTTTGAGATCGAGATAGAGCCCGTCGGCAGGCACCAGCCCGCATTCAACCACCACATGATCCACCACGCGCTGCTCTGCCGCTCCGGTCAGCACGTTGCGCAGGCTCGCGTGTTTCTTCCCCTCTGCGTCGGCCACCGAGGCCAGTTCGTGCAGACAGGTATACTGCGTTCCGGCATTGGCCAGCCGGCGCAGGATCACGGCCGAGGTTGTGGGGCCAAGATCGTGGAACAGGCTGCGATCGGGCGTCACCAATTCAAGTTTGCAGCCCATGTCGGCCAGCGCATCTGCCGTCACCGCCGCGGGCTGATCGCCGGTCTCGTCAAACAAAAGCACGTTGCCCGAGGGGCGCTGCCCGCCATTCAGAACATCCCAACTGCTGACAGTCAGATGCCCGCCGGGTATGTCTGGTGGTTCGGGCCAGCCGCCGGTGGCAACAACCACCAGATCCGGCTTTTCCGCCAGAACATCCCCGGCTTCGGCATAGACATTGGTGCGCAGCTCTGCGCCCAGGCGCACGGCCTCGGCCACCAGCCAGTCGGTGATGCCCTGAACCTGTCGCCGGACGGTTCCCCGCGCCGCAAGCAATAGTTGCCCGCCGAGTTGCGGCGCCGCTTCGAACAACACTACCTTATGGCCGCGCGCGGCACAGACCCGCGCCGCTTCCAGCCCGCCGGGGCCGCCGCCCACGATCACAACAGTTTTACGCCTGTCTGCAACATGGATCACATGTGGCAGCATCGCCTCGCGCCCGGTGGCGACGTTGTGACCGCAGACGGCGGGTTTGCCCTGGTTGACCCGGTCGACGCAGTACCCAAGCCCGACGCAGGGCCGGATGAATTCCTCTTCGCCGCGCTGAAGCTTGGACACCAGATGCGGGTCGGCCATGTGCGCGCGGGTCATCCCGACCAGATCGACATGCCCGGCTTCTAGCGCGTGGCGCGCGGTTGCAAGGTCGGCTATCCCGCCAGCATGGATCACCGGCAATCCGGTTTCGCGCCGGATCAGTCCGGCGATGGGCAAATGAGGAGCCGAAGGCATGCCCATCGGCGGCACCCATCCGGCAAGCCCCAGATCGTCGTAAGGCGCACCCGCCATAACGTTGAAGAAATCCACCAATCCCGCATCTGCCAGCATGCACGCGGCGGTCGCACAATCCTGCGCCTCGATGCCGCCATTGACCAGTTCGTCCCCGGTCAAACGGATGCCCAGCAGAAGCTCGTCGCCCACGACCTCGCGTACAGCCTGCAGAACCTCGACCGTCAGCCGGAGGCGATTTTCAAGCGCGCCGCCGTATGCGTCGTCCCGGTCATTGACCAGCGGCGACAGGAACTGGCCCAGAAGGTGCGAGTGGGACAACACCTCGATCCCGTCAAAGCCGCCGGCGCGGCACCGGCGCGCCGCCTGTGCAAAATCCTGCACAACGCGCGCGATGTCTTCGGGCTCCATCACCTTGGGAAAGGCCCGATGCGCCCGTTCCCGCCGACCCGACGGGCCGATCACCGGCAACCAGTGCCCATCATCCCAGGCCGTGCGGCGCCCCATATGGGTGATCTGGCACATGATCGCCGCACCGTGCGATTTTACCCCGTCGGTCAGCTTGCGGAACCACGGAACGATGCTGTCGCCTCCGGCATACAACTGGCCGAAGACCGATGGACTGTCGGGGGCAATGTTTGTGGACCCGCCGATCATTGTCATCCCGACCCCGCCCTTGGCCTTTTCCTCGTGATACAGCCGATAGCGGTCACGGGGATGACCGTCCTGAACGTAATTCGGCGCATGTGCGGTGCTGACGATGCGGTTTCGGATCGTCAGGTTGCCCAACCGGAACGGTTCCAAAAGCGGATCACGCACCATCAGTTTCTCTCCGATATCTTGTCTCGCGGGATGCTGCCCGTGACCGGCTTTGCGCCTTATGTTTCCGCAGTACACCAGTTTTCACCGACATCTCAAAAAAACGGCCCGCCCGAATTGAGACGGGCCAGTCGGGGAGGGTTCAATAACTCTGGTTCAACTCGTCCGCTGCCGGAATTTCCCTTTCGCGCCGGGCGATGTAATCGAGCAGCGCTTCGTTCTTTGCCACATCAAGCCGAGGCTCCTCGTATTCGGCCAACAGTTTGCGGGCGCGGGTCAGGGCACGTTCGGTGATTTCCACCTCGCCCTCGGCCACCCATTGTTCGATCGAGTTGTTGTCAAACAGCTCGGGCATGAAGAAGGCCTCCTGAAAGTTGTCCTGCGTGTGGGGATGGCCCAGATAGTGACCGCCCGGCCCGACATCCGGCACCGCCGCAATCGCCTGATCGAAATCGTGCCATTTCGGTCCTTCGGCCATGCGATAGGCCATTGCGCATTGTTCGGAATCGACGATGAACTTGGCGACAGAGCAATGCATTCCGGCCTCGTTCCAGCCTGCCGAGTGCCAGATGTAGTTGGCGCCGGCATGGATCACCGCCTGCAGGGTGGTGGCGCTTTCATACCCCGCCTGTGCGTCAAAGGTCTTGGCGCCACCAAGCGTGTTCGAGGTGCGCCACGGCACGTCGTAATGCCGCGCCATCTGGCCGATCATGAAATTCATCAGGGAAATCTCTGGTGTGCCGGCCATCGGCGCGCCCGATTTCATGCTGACGGTCGACAGGTAGTGGCCATAAATCGCGGGCGCACCCTTGCGGATCACCTGGGTATAGGCCAGCGCGCTCAGCGCCTCGGCGTTGAGCTGCGCCACCGTGGCCGGGACGCTGGCAGGCGTATTGGCCCCGCCCAGCACGAAGGGCGAGCAGAGCACCGGCTGGTTGCGGCGGCAGAAGGCGCGCATCGCCCCCAGCATGGTCTCGTCCCAGACCAGCGGCGAGTTGCCGTTGCAATTGCCTGTCACCACCGGGTGGCTGTCGATGAAATCGTCACCGAACAGGATCGCGCACATCTCGATCACGTCCTCGGCATTCCGGGGGCTGGTGGTCATGCCCATGAATGTCTTGTCCGAATGTTTCATCGACGAATAGGTGATGCGCAGGTGTCGTTGGCTGATCGGGTGGTCGTAAGGCTCGACAATATGATGCGCCGAACTGTGCAGCGCGGGCATCATGTGGCTGAGCTTGTGGAACATCGCCAGGTCGTCCAGCGTCGGATTCCGGCGCACGTCGTCGAGATCGCGCAGGAAGGGCGCGCCGGTCATCGGAACAAAGATCGAATGCCGCCCACCAAGGCGCACATTTTTTCTGGGGTCGCGAGCGTGACAAGTGAAATCCGACGGGATTGTCCTGACCAACTCCCGCACCAGGCCGCGGTCGAGATAGACCAGTTCTCCGACAACCTTGGCCCCGGCCCGTTTCCAGTCCTCCAGCGCGATCGGGTCACGGAACTGAACGCCCACGTTTTCCAGAATGTTCATCGAGGCGGCATCGATCATCTCGATCTGAGCACCGTCCATCACCTCGCACAAGGGCAGGTTCCGCGTCAGCCCCGGCAGCATGTCAAACTTTGGGGCGGTCCGGACCGCGCGACGCGCCGAGCGTCCTCCTGAACGGGACCGGGGTTTTGCCGCAAGATCGTTCATGTCTGTCTCCTCCGTCATAAAGACAGCATGCCGCCCGCCCGCATGGACCGCGTGCAGGTTTGCGAAACATGCTTGCAGAAAGCGACGCGGGCGCGGCTAGGGCCGATGCGCGTCGTCCAGCCAGTCGTTGATCCGTTGCACCAACTGCGCGCGCGGGGCACTGGTAAAGCCGTATTCCATCGGCAATTTGCCCTGATCGCCCACCAGAACCAGCCGTTCAAGGCGGGCGTTTTCGCTCCACTGCGCCTGCAGGGCGGCGCGCGAGATCTCGGCCAGCGGCAGGGTCGAGGACTTGCGCCCGGTCAGCCGCGCCTCGGTCCGGGTCAGTGTTCCGCTGGCGCGGTCGAAGGTCAGGCGCTGGAACGGAAAGGAATGATGCGCCATGGCCAGAGCGCCCAGCCCCAGCGCGGCGACCAGCAAGGATTCGGCCATGCCATCCGTCTGACCGGACAGCGCCACCCACAGGCACAGCCCGCCCATGAACCAGACGAGCCCGGCCATGATGCGGGGCCGATCCTCGACAACCAGCCGCTGGGGCGTATGCTCCACGATCTTCATGACACCGGGTATAGCAAGGGTTTTGGGCGGGAGTTGGGCGGGCGCATTCACTCACACCCGCGCACGGGCCATTGAAATTTCTTGCAGTCATGCGCCGCTCAGGTATCTACCTCCTATGGTTGTTTGGCTTATTGTTTTGATCGCTTCACTGGGCCTGTCGATTTGGTCCGTCCTGGTATTTGGCCGGATTCTCACGCTGCCCCTGCTGGCCGGGGCTCTGGGCGTTGTCATCGCCATCCTGTCCGTTATCCGGCGTCGGCTCAGACGGCCCGTTCCCTGGGTGGTCGTTGACGGATCAAATGTCCTGTATTGGGAGGACGAGACACCATCCCTGCACTCGGTTCGGCTGGTCATTGAAAAGCTGGTCGCCAACGGACTTGAGCCGATTGTCTGGTTCGATGCGAATGTCGGATATCTGGTTCGAAACCAATACATGGGACCTGCCAGGCTGTCCAAGGTGCTGCGTTATCCGGTTCGGCAGATTTCAGTTGCGCCAAAGGGGACCCCGGCCGATCCCCTGCTGATCGAGGATGCGCAGAATCGCAACGCGCGGATAGTAACAAACGACAGGTTTCGCGATTGGGCAGAGCGTTACCCACAGGTTCTGCAATCCGACCTGTTTCTGCGCGGAACGATAAACCGCAGATCCGTGACGCTTGAGCTTGATAACTGCAAGCGAGGCCCTCAGGATCAACGCCATGACCCGAGATGAGTTCAATACCTTTTGCGCCGGCCTCAAGGCCACCACCCACGTCGTGCAATGGGGCAATGCGGATGTGTGGAAAGTGGGGGCCAAGGTCTTTGCGATCTGTGGCTGGAACGAGGGAAAGGATGCCTTTACTTTCAAGGTCACCGATCTGACGTTTGAAGTACTTCAGGATGAGCCCGGCATCCGCCCCGCCCCCTATCTGGCATCGCGGGGGATGAAATGGCTGCAGGTCTATGAAGACCGCGGCATGAGCGACGCCTCGCTGCGCGAGCATATCGTGACCTCTTATGATCTGGTCGTCGCCGGATTGACCCGGAAGATGCGGGCGGAGTTGGGGGTCTAGGGCGGGGTTTTCCCCATCTTTCGTTTTGGCGGGCTTGGAATGGTGGGTTGAAAACCCATCCTGCGCCTGCGGAACAGGGTGTTCGGGTTCGTCATCGCAACCGTTTGGAATCACGATCTGTGATTTCAAACGTGGAGCAGGCGCTGGAGTGCAACCCTGAAGGGACAGCTGCCCGGATGCGGTGAGGCGTGTGGTTGAAAATCGGCGCAAATCTTTGGTATCAATGCGAGATTTCGGGCTGCCGTGTTAGGGTGCGCGCGGCGGGGCCGTTCCGGCCGTGTTACATGGCAATTTCGCCAGACGACGGAGGAAAGTGATGTTTGCACGAATTACCCAATACAAAATGAAGCCCGGTACGCGCGAGGCGGCGACGGCGAAGATGAACGCATTGAAATCCGACATCATGGGTATGCCCGGCATACACAGCTTTACCAATGTGATGAACGAGGATGGTTCGGGCTATGTGATCTCGGTGGTCGAAAGCGAGGCGATCTCGAACGCAAACGCGCCCAAAGTGGCCGAGCTGTGGGGCCATTTCGCCGAATTCATGGAAGGCCCACCGACGCCGGTTGGGTATGATGTGGTTGCCCATTGGGATAAGGGGTAACGGTTCGGGCGGGAATTTCCCGCCCTTTCTATTAGTTGGATAGAACTGCGCTTTGGACCTCATGCGGTCTGGGCAGGGATTTGGTGTTCGTCATGGCAACCGTTTGGAGTCACGATTTGTGATTTTAAGCGTGGCGGAGTGTGGAGCGGAGTGCAAAGGTGGAGTGTGGGGTGTTGGTGCACTGTGAAGACGGATTTTACAAAGTTTTAAACTTCGACCTGTTCTCAGGTAGTTGAAACAGCCCGCTTTTTACCGTGGATCTTTGCAGTAGAATTTTATCCCAGTGCCATAAAATTGCAGCGGCCTGCTCTCCGACTTTTTTCTTTTGCAACGATGGGGCGAGATAAAATGCCACGACATTGTTCCTCAAAATAGCGGCTCTTTCGGCTTTCTTTTTACTGTTTTGAAGGTCTTTTGAAACAACGATCCAATCGCTGCCAAGTCGATTGAAATAGTCAATGTCGGAGATGTCCTTCGAAAAAACATCCCGCAGTGCGAAGGCCTCATGACTGTCGACTTTGATCAGTTCATGAAGCGACCGAGCAATGCAGGGTGGCATGTTATGGTCAAAAAGTACCTTAACCATTTGCCTCGTCTAAACTGCGCTCGAACTTAATGCACTTTCGAATAAGCTTCTCCGGCACTTCATAAATCTTTGAAAGATAACCCGTGTCGTTAAACTCACCAAATTCCTTGTAGATTGTGCCCGTCGAAATTCCGAACTCATCTAAAATTGGATCACCAAAATGGCGCGTAGGGTCCAAGACTACATCGGCGTGATTTTGCGGCCGCCACCTTGCTACCACTTCACCCTCGTACTCGAGGTCATTTAGGGACTGTGAAATGATGTCCTTAAAGACCTTTTGACCGGGCCTTTTCTTCGAAAGGCTTACGTAGTCCCCGTCATTTTCAATCGCTTCCATAAGTATCTCGGAGCCATCAGTTTTAAACGATTGAGACGCCAGCGGTCTCTCAATGCCAAACTTGTCTTGGGCAAACGAAATCGCGAATCTGATGGATTGTAGAGATACATTTGCGTTTCGCATCGCCGCAACAACGCGGACTTCAATCAAGTCCAAGAAACTAATCTCGGTAATGTCATCATCCAAAAACTGATAATGCGCATTCCAAAGCGGTAGGTGTGGTCCACTGCCGCGTGTCCAACGCAGGACCTGCTGCACATTGGTTCCAACCAATCGTGCTGCTTCCCTTGGTGTATAAACACCTTGTCCTAGTATCGCGTGGTCAAGCGGCATCAGTGTCCTCCTGTAGGTTATCTAGCTCGGAATTCTCTACAGGGGAATCCGGTAAATTATCTTTTCCTCCGCTTCACATTCCCGCCCCGTTGCCCCGGCCTCCCAGCCGTTGACCGACCGCGTGACTTCACTGCGTCTTCCGCGGCTTTCTCGACCGCCCATTGCCGTGCCATAGGGTCGTCGGCGATGGCCAGATCGACCGCTTCCAGACGTTTGATTTCATCCCGGATATTGGCGGCCTCTTCGAATTCAAGGTTCTCGGCGGCTTTGCGCATCTGGTCGCGCAGCCCGTTCAGGTGCGCCTCGAGGTTGGCGCCGTGCATCGGTTTGTCGATGGTGGCGGTGACGCGGTTCATGTCCACGTCGCCCTCATACAGCCCGGCCAGAACATCCTCGACATTCTTTTTCACGGTCGCGGGCGTGATACCGTGTTCCTCGTTATAGGCCATCTGCTTGGCGCGGCGGCGGTCGGTTTCGGCCAGCGCGCGTTCCATCGAACCGGTGATCTTGTCGGCATACATGATCACCCGGCCATCGGCGTTGCGCGCGGCGCGGCCGATGGTCTGAACCAGCGAGGTCTCGGACCGCAGAAAGCCTTCCTTGTCGGCATCCAGAATGGCGACCAGCCCGCATTCGGGAATGTCGAGCCCTTCACGCAGCAGGTTGATGCCGACCAGCACGTCGAAGGCGCCCAGACGCAGGTCGCGCAGAATCTCGATCCGTTCCAGCGTTTCGATATCGGAATGCATGTAGCGCACCTTGATACCCTGTTCGTGCAGGTATTCGGTCAGATCCTCGGCCATGCGTTTGGTCAGCGTCGTGACCAGCGTGCGATAGCCATCGGCGGCGACCTTGCGCACCTCGTCCAGCAGGTCGTCGACCTGCATCGACACGGGGCGGATTTCGACCTGCGGGTCCAGCAGGCCGGTGGGGCGGATCACCTGTTCGGTGAAGACGCCGCCGGTCTGGTCGAGCTCCCACGCGGCGGGGGTGGCCGAGACGAACACGGATTGCGGGCGCATGGCATCCCATTCCTCGAACTTCAGGGGGCGGTTGTCCATGCAGGACGGCAGGCGGAACCCGTGTTCGGCCAGCGTGAACTTGCGCCGGTAGTCGCCCCGGTACATGCCGCCGATCTGCGGTACGCTGACATGGGATTCATCGGCAAAGACGATGGCGTTGTCGGGAATGAATTCGAACAGGGTCGGAGGCGGCTCGCCCGGTGCACGACCGGTCAAATAGCGCGAATAGTTCTCGATCCCGTTGCAGACGCCTGTCGCTTCCAGCATTTCCAGATCGAAATTGGTGCGTTGTTCCAGCCGCTGCGCCTCGAGCAGTTTGCCTTCGCCGACCAGCTGGTCGAGGCGCATCCGCAGTTCTTTTTTGATCCCGATGATCGCCTGCTGCATCGTCGGTTTCGGGGTCACGTAGTGGGAATTCGCATAGACCCGGATATGGTCCATCGTGTCGGTCTTTTCGCCGGTCAGCGGGTCGAATTCGGTGACCTGTTCCAGTTCCTCGCCGAAGAACGACAGCTTCCAGGCGCGGTCCTCAAGGTGGGCGGGCCAGATTTCCAGGCTGTCGCCCCGCACCCGGAACGAGCCGCGCTGAAACCCCTGATCGTTGCGGCGGTATTGCTGGGCCACCAGATCGGCCATCACCTGTCGCTGGTCGTATTCGTGCCCGACCTTCAGATCCTGCGTCATCGCGCCATAGGTTTCGACCGAGCCGATGCCATAGATGCAGCTGACCGAGGCGACGATGATCACATCATCGCGTTCCAGCAACGCCCGCGTGGCCGAGTGGCGCATCCGGTCGATCTGTTCGTTGATCTGCGATTCTTTTTCTATGTAGGTGTCAGAGCGCGGCACATAGGCTTCGGGCTGGTAATAGTCGTAGTAGGACACGAAATATTCCACCGAGTTTTCGGGGAAGAAGCCCTTGAATTCACCGTATAGCTGCGCCGCCAGCGTCTTGTTGGGGGCAAGGATGATGGCGGGGCGCTGGGTTTCCTCGATCACCTTGGCCATGGTGAAGGTCTTGCCCGTGCCGGTCGCGCCCAGCAGCACCTGATCGCGTTCACCGTCCAGCACGCCGCCTGCCAGTTCCTTGATCGCCGTTGGCTGATCGCCCGCCGGATTGAATTCGGTATGCATCACGAATTGCCTGCCACCCTCAAGTTTCAGGCGCGCGCGTACGTCTTCGGCGGTCAGTTGGGTCTTGTCGGAATGCGCGTAAGGCATCAGGGGGGATTCCTTTCGCGCCCGATTTTGGTCTGTTTTTGTTCTTGTTCAAGGGGGCGCGTCGTTTCAGCCTGAATTATTATTCACTGGCACCCGATTTCGAGGCCAGTTCAAGCTGCTTCAACGTGCCAGTCAATCCGTGCCTCTCGACCTGCATCATCGGGTTATTGATCTGTTTGGTCAGCGCGGGGGCATAGACCTCCCACATCCGCAACCGCGTGGCGGCGCCCTGTGGCGTCAGGACAAGGATCTGCCCGCGCCCGTCGTCATCGCAGGACATGCGCTTGAGGTAGCCGGCTTTTTCAAGGCGAAGCACCAGTCGGGATACCCCATATTGCGGTAGTAACAGCCGATCCTGAAGCTCATAGGGCCGCAACCCGTCAGGGTCGGCCTGTTCCAGTTCCCACAACACGTCGTACCAGTCGAGACCCGGCAGTCCTGCCTGTTTCAGGGCGTGTTCGACCGTACTCAAAATGGCTTTGTAGGCACGCGCGAGCGGCACCCAGAGCTCGAATGCTTCTTTGGTAGACAGGGTCATGTACGGAATTTAGATGCATATGCATTGACTTTCAACAGGCGAGGCCCATTTCCATTTACATGCAATTGCATCTAAATGGAGACTCCCATGACCGACCTTCATCTGATCAGCCACCACTTGTGCCCCTATGTGCAACGCGCGGTGATCGTACTGAGCGAAAAAGGCATCCCGCATCGCCGCACCTATATCGACCTGTCGGACAAGCCCGGCTGGTTTCGAGCACTGTCACCGCTGGGCCGGGTTCCGGTGCTGCAAACCAGTGGCCGGGTCCTGTTCGAAAGCCAGGTGATCGCGGAATACCTTGATGAGGTGACACCGGGGTCACTGCATCCGGATGATCCTCTGGATAGGGCGCGGCACCGGGCGTGGATCGAATTTGGCTCCGACACGCTGGCGGCGATTGCCGGACTCTACAACGCTCCTGATGCCGATGCGTTCGAAGCGAAGCGGCAGGTCGTGCGCCAAAGGCTGGAGCGTATTGCGCCCGAGATATCGGGGCCTTTCTTTGGAGGAGAACAGTTTTTTATGGTCGACGGTGTCTGGGGCACGATCTTTCGCTATTTCGATACGTTGGATGACATCGCGGAATTCGGCCTGATGCCACCAAACCTGCAACTCGCAACATGGCGTAAAGCTGTCAGCAAGCGCACCTCGGTCCGCCATGCACCACCTGAAGGATATCCGGACCGGTTGATGGCCTTTCTCAGGTCACGCGCTTCGCATCTGGGAACGCTGGCGCGGGTGAGCACGCAGATCGAAAGGACAAGCTAGCGAGGTTTACAGAATGTGCCGATTGCCTAGACTGGCAGGATATTTCCAGGGGGACGTCCATGCACAGCCAGTTGGCGGTTCTGATGTTTGCCGATGTCGTCGGTTATACTGCGATGATGGAAGCGGATCAGGCCCGCACGATCCAGGCCGTGCGGAGCTTGCGCAAGAACGTGGTCGAGCCACTGGCAAGACAGCACGACGGCAAGGTCCTGAAACGACTGGGAGACGGCTGGATCATGTCGTTTCCCGGAGTCGCGACCTGCGTTGCAGGCGGCATGGCGATCCAGAAAAAGCTGCAGGCCGAGACCGATATCAAGCTGCGCATCGGCGCCCATATCGGCGAAGTGGTCGAAGATGGCGAGGATTTCTATGGCTCGGGTTTGAACATCGCACAACGGATCGAGGCCGAAGCCCCACCCGGCGGCCTGATGGTGTCCGAGGATCTGTTTCGGCAATTGTCAGGCGCTGTGGCAGCGGATTTGAAGGATGCCGGCATCTTCCGCCTGAAAAACATCGCGCAACCGGTCAGGCTTTACCAATGGCGCCCCGCAAGGCGGCGCGAAAGCGGTTCGGACGGCGTGACGTCGATTGCGGTCGCGGCCATAGAGTATGCGCCGCTTGACTCTGACACTGCGGCGTTGGCGGGCGACCTGCACGATCAGTTGGTGATCCGCATGTCGCGAAGGCAGGGTATCGTCATTCTGGATGCGGCAGCCAAACCAGTTGATGTGGCCACCTATGATCTGAAAAGCCGCTTGCGGGTGGCGGGCGGCAAGGGGCGGCTGAGCCTCACGCTGGTGCTGCGCGCAGAAGGACGCCCCGTCTGGTCCGAAAGCTATGACCGCAGCACCAAGGACATCTTTGATTTCTGCGACGTGGTACTGGAACGGGCCGAAGCCGACCTGCGCATCCAGACCAACGCCTTCGATGGCGACCGGCTGGCACACATTCCCGAGGAGGAGTTGAGCGTTTCCGAACTCCGCGCGCGCGCGGCGAATTCCTTCTACCGGCTGACCTATCAGGACTGGGCCGATGGGCGCGCCTGATGAAACGCGCCATCGAAATGAACCCGCTGGACGGGGTGGCGCTGGCGATGCGGGCAGAGGCCGAGATCATGCTGAACGCGGCCCGGTACGAGACCTTGCCCGACAGCCTGCTGGAACAGTTGGAGCGCGATCTGGACACGGCCGTCGAACAGAACCCGGCAAGCGATTACGTGTTCTGGACCCGCGGCTATTTCCGGATCAACTGTCTGGGCGACGCGTCCGGCGCCCGATCCGATCTGGAACGCAGCAGGACCCTGAATCCCGCCTATGCCGAAAACCACGAACTCGCGGGCCATATCCTCATGTTCGAAGGCGCATTTGCCGAGGCGGCCGAAAAGTTCGGGCTATTGCTGCAGCGGCAGGTGCATAACCCGATGATCCCCTATCGGCGGTTCCTGAGGGCCGTGGCCCACTATTGCGCCGGGCAATTCGATCTGGCCGCCGAGGACGCCCGTCTGGCGGCGGACACCCGGCCAAAGGAACGCGCGATGCATCTGATGCACGCCCTGGCGCTCTGCGAGGGCGGACAACAGGACGCGGCCCGTAAGGCCTTCGAACGTGCATCGCGACTGGAACCCGATCCCAACGTCTGTTCGCGCTGTCCGGTCCTGCCACCATCGCACCAATCGCTGGCTCAGGCGTTGGCTGCGGCAATCCGCAGCCCACAGGGGCGGCTGGATGGCGTCGAAACCTGACAAAACAGTCTTGCCCGGGCGCACGCTTGCGCGCATATAGGGACAAGCCGAAAAGGACGGAGTTTGCAATGCGCGCACGGATTTATCAGCCTGCCAGAAACGCCATGACATCGGGCATGGCAAAGACCCGCAAATGGGTTCTGGAGTATGCCCAAGGCTCCGCGCGCGAGGTGGACCCTCTGATGGGCTGGACCTCTTCGAATGATACGCAAACCCAGGTGCGCCTGCGCTTTGACACCAAGGAAGAGGCGCTGGAATATGCTCAGGCCCACGGGATCGAGGCGCAGGTCAGCGAGCCGCACAAGCGAAAGCCCAATCTGCGCCCGCGTGGCTATGGCGAAAACTTCGCCACCGACCGGCGCAGCCCCTGGACCCACTGAATGATCGACATCCGCGAGGCCGACCCGGGCGCGGTTGACCTGCGCCCGCTGATTGAGGCGCATATGGCCCATGGCCGCGACGCCGGACCTGATGAAAGCAATCACACCTTGGATGCCGACACTCTGCGCGAGACTGGCACGCGTTTCTGGGCGCTTTTCGATGGTCACACGCCGATCGGCTGCGGCGCGCTCAAGACGCTGCCCGATGGCACAGCCGAAGTGAAATCGGTGCATATCACCGCCGCCGCCCGCGGCCGGGGTCTGGCTCGGGTGCTAATGGAGCGGTTGGCACACGAGGCGCGGGCGGGCGGCGCAACGGCGATTGTGCTGGAAACCGGAGCAGCGCATCTTTCGGGTTATGACGCCGCACGCAGACTGTATGAGGCATTGGGATACAGCTATTGCGGCCCGATCCACGGCTATGACGCCGACCCCAATAGCGCTTTCATGCGCTTGGCTCTTGAACCTGCTGGCTAAAAGCCGCAAGAAAGGCGCAAGCGGTCCCGTAGCTCAACTGGATAGAGCAGCTGACTTCTAATCAGCAGGTTCGGGGTTCGAGTCCTCGCGGGATCGCCACTGTTTTCAAAAACTTACAAGAGATCCTCCGCGCGTTGTATCCTCGGGTAAGCCTGAGGTAGGCGCGCGGGCGTGGTTTTCTTCTTTTTCGTTGCTTTTCGATGTTGCCCGATTCAGCCTTTGGGTGAACGGGAGGAAAAGTATGAGCCATATGACGATGTTGCCTGAAGACTCTTCTGGCCGCATTCGCCCTTTGCCCAGCTAAGGAAATCTAGCGGAAAACCCCAGCTTCAAGCGATCCAGTTTTCAGGAGGCAGAGCAACATTTCAAGTCTCTCTAAAAGCCTTGTTGAAGTATTCGACCAGAGGTTTGACAAGATAATATAGGGGTGTTTGATCTTCGGTTCGGATGAACACTTCGACCGGCATACCTGGGAGCAGGTTGACCGTCTGACTAATTTTTTCTCGCTCCTCTTCGTTCAATTCAACAAGTACCCGATAAAACTGGTAACCTGATTCAGGGATATTGAATACATCCGCCGAGATATACTTCACTTGACCAGTGACTTCCGGAGTCAGACTTTGATCAAAGGACGAAAATCGTAGATTAGCGTTCTGCCCAATAGAAATCTGGTCTATATGTATGGGCTCTATTTGCGCCGCAATAACCAGAGGTCGATCTTGGGGTATCAAAAATAATACCGCGTCAGCCGGTTTCAAAACTGACTGTGGTGTGACGACCTGCAGGCCATAAACCACGCCTGACGTCGGTGCCTTGATATCCAAGCGCGAAATCTTTTCACGCAATACTCCTATCGTCGCCCGCAGTTCGAGTTCTTTTTGCTTTATTTCTCGGAGTTCGGCCACGGCGTTTTCCCTCCTCGCCGCCTCCAATCTACGTTCCTCAATGCGTAACTCTGTAACTCGCCCGTTGGTTTGCGCGATACTGGCTTTGATTTGTCCCATTTGACCTTGAAGATTGGCATACTCTCGCTGCAAGATGAGTTTTTGAGTGGCCTGGCTAAGCCCCTTATCCTCCAGAATTTTTTGACGTTTTAGCTCATCTTCAATTAAGACAAGTTGCGAGTGCAACCCCGTATTTTGGGCGTTGTAGCCAAGAATTTGATCCTGCAGTTGCTGGACACGCTCCTCCAGCTGGTCAAACTGCTGGTACATGGTGTGAGTACGAGTGTTGAAGATGGCTTCTTGACCCACCATCATTGCGGCGATTTCCGGATTCGTTCGCGCCAAATCTACAAGTTCTTTGTCAAACCTGACGCTTGGAAGCCCGTTCTTCTCGGAGGTGAGTCTGCCACTTTGCGCCAAAAGTTCGTATAATTCGTGCTCCCTGACCTGTAATTCGGCTATGAGATCTCCAGATTCAAGGGACACAAGAATTTGCCCCTTCTTCACCAATTGACCTTCTTCGATATGGATTTTGGAAACGACTCCACCATCTGGGTGCTGAACGATTTGGCGATTTCTCTCGACTTCAATTTGAGCAGGGGCAAACACCGCGCCTGCCAGACGGCTAAATACCGCCCATCCCCCAAATCCGCCTAGGAGCGTTACTATTACCAGAAATCCAGAAATAGTAAGTCCTCTAATTGTCCGTCGTCAGAGGTTTTGGGCCAGTTGGCGGCGTGATCTAAGAGAGGGTCTGGCGCATCTGGTTGGTCAGATTAAGCGGCGGATTTGCGGTGAAGCAAGCGCCGGGTT